>JAEYZX010000143.1 GCA_023427845.1 Bacteroidota bacterium | reverse complement strand
AACTCACGCGGGACAGCGAGGGCCGGGAGATTATCATAGGAGTAGATTGCGATGTTACTGCGCAGCACAAAAACCTGATGAAACTCGAACAACGCAATGTCGAATTGAAAAACAGCAATGCCGAACTATCTTCATTTAATCATATCGTAAGCCATGATCTTCAGGAACCTCTTCGCAAAATTCAAATGTTCATTTCCCGGATTGGCGATGATGAGATTGCGAAGCTGGACGAAGCATCTCAAAGTTATTTTTCCAGGATCCAGATTTCGTCTGCACGTGCCCAAAAACTGATCGACGATCTGCTGGTCTATTCACGTTTGAACCGAACCGATAAAAAAACTGTTGTAACCGACTTAAATCATCTGCTTGAAAATGCTAAAAATGATTTGGCACAGATAATAGAAGATAAGGGCGCGGTCATTACTTCAGATGAACTTCCCACGATAAAGGTCATTCCGCATCAAATCCAGCAATTATTCGTAAATCTGCTTAGCAATTCGTTGAAATATGCAAAGGAAGACGAAGTTCCGGAAATTGTAGTCGCATACGAAATTGTCGATAGCAAAAAAATAACAGAACTAAAATCCAAAGTCAGGAAGCGATATCACCAGTTGACGTTTACCGACAACGGAATAGGATTCGATCAGCAATATGCCGATCGCATTTTTGTGTTGTTCCACCGACTACATGATCGCGATAATTATTCCGGGACCGGGATCGGCCTTGCTATTTGTAAGAAAATGGTTGAAAATCATAATGGTTTCATATTCGCACACAACATTCCAAATAGAGGTGCTGAGTTCAAAGTTTTACTACCTATCTAGCTATTCCAAGCCGCTGAATTTCCTATATTAATATCCTGTAACACTTTATAGATATCTTGTAACGAGGGGTCTTTAATGTTGGGCCATCTTTGTAATACTAATAGAGTATTAACAAAAAAACCAATAATTATGAAAAGCACAACCATGTTACGGCCGTTCAATTTTGGACTGACCTTGTTTGCGGCATTATTATTTGCAGCTACATCCTGCAAGGATAAACCCGCGGATACTGAAGAAGTTGCAGAAGAGCAGAATGACGAGAAATTCGATGACAATTCGATGGAAAACGATGCCGAGTTCCTTGTGGCGGCAGCCGAGATGGATCTGATGGAAATACAGTTGGGTAAATTGGCACAGCGAAGCGCAAATGCTGACGTGAAAGCACACGGAAAAATGATGGAAGATGAACATACAAAATCTTCAAACGAATTGAAAACGCTTGCCGCAAGTAAAAATATCTCAATTCCTGCCGCGCTGACTGAGGATGGCATGGACAAATACAATAAACTAAGCGACAAACAAGCCGAGGATTTTGATGATGCTTACCTTGACATGATGATTGACAATCACGAAAAGGCGATCAATAAATTCGAGAGAAATGTAGATCGGACTGAAGATGCAGAGATAAAATCATGGGCTACAAAAACATTAGGAACGCTGAGAATGCATCTCGAGCATACGCGCGCTCTTGAGGAAAAGCTTGATAATGCTAGAAAGTAATCATAAACCAATTATAAATAACAAATAACTTAAAACTTAAATTATGGGAAATCTCTTATATACAATTGCAGTAATATTAGTAATTATTTGGGCAATCGGCTTTCTTGGTGGATTTGTAACCGGAAATTTGATTCACATTCTTCTTGTGATCGCCGTGATTGTTGTTCTTCTTCGAATCATCCAGGGTAGAAGACCATTATAGAAAAGTGAAAATTAATAACTTAAATACTTGAATTATGAATAATCAAAAAATGTTAGTAGGATTGTTTGCCGGTGTTGCGGTAGGCGCGGCATTAGGAATTCTGTTTGCTCCTGAAAAAGGATCAGAAATCCGCAGAAAAATATCGACAAAAGGTGGCGACTATACTCAAAACTTGAGAGATAAATTCGGAAATCTGGTTAGTTCCGCAACCGATCAGATGGAAAATGTCAAATCTAAAATAAATGATATGACTGGTGGATCTGCTGGTAGTACTCAGGATACTGGAAATGAGCAGGGAGGCAGCCGTGGAGGCGCCAACAAAGGTGCAAACGCTGCCACTGTTTAATATAACGCTTATCATTTTTTCCGATAGGCTGGAAAGGATTTACCATTGGTAGATCCTTTTTTTTATTTAGAATTTTAACCAAACAGAACATCATGAGCCTAAAAATTGTGACGCACAAAACCGCCAAACTTCTAAAGCTGACGATGAATGAATTTATTGAGGACAATGCAATCAAACTCAGCGCATCATTGGCTTATTATACCATTTTCGCATTACCGCCACTCTTAATTATTGTATTGTTTATTTGTGGGATATTTTTTGGGCAGGACGCGGTAACAGGGCAGTTTTTTGGACAAATCAATCAATTTGTCGGAAATGAAGCAGCGGCCCAGATCCAGAATACAATTAAAAATATCGAGCTTGCCGAAAGCAATGCGTTTGCAGCTATTTTCGGTGTTATAATGCTGTTGATCGGTGCCTCAGGTGTGTTCGTCGAAATACAAAGTTCGATCAATTTTATCTGGGGATTAAAAGCAAAGCCGAATAAAGGAATTGCAAAATTTATTAAGAACCGGATCATGTCGTTCTCAATGATTGCATCGGTTGGATTTTTGTTGCTGGTAGCTTTGATAATAAATACGACGTTGGACTTGTTGAATGAAAGACTGGTTCTTCATTTCCCCGAAGCTACCGTATATGTTTTCTATATCGTTAATATAATCGCGCTATTTTTGATTACGACACTTCTGTTCGCAATCATCTTCAAAACGCTGCCTGATGGGGAAATTGGATACACCGATACGTTCATCGGATCTGGGTTTACCGCGTTGTTATTTATGCTGGGAAAGTTTGCGATAGGATACTACCTGGGCGCATCGACGATTGCAACGGTGTACGACGCCGCCGGATCGGTAATCATTATTTTGATTTGGGTATATTACTGTGCAATCATTCTTTATTTCGGTGCCGAATTCACGAAGATGTATTCCCGGATCTACGGAAAAAGAATTATTCCGAACGAATATGCTGTTAAAATCCAAAAAGAGATTTTGGAAATCAACGAATAATGAAATTCTGTAACAAATCGGGAATATTGTATAACGAAAAGCCATCAATTTATTGGAGATTTGTAAAAGACAAAACGATGTAATCTTATTGTCTCACTCAAAAAAATTGCTCGAAAGAGATTATAATAAATGTTTGTTTGGTTTTTGTATTAATTATAAAGTATTGATTTCGGTTAGGGCCAATGTCTTTATATTAATACAAGTAAAAGCGGCCGCTTCCTCAGAAGGCCGCTTTTTTCGTATAAAAAAACCGCTGCGTAATTAAACAACAGCGGTTTTCTACCAACTAAACTAAACTAATTCTAGAAACAGTATTCGTTTTCACTCACGAGTTTTGCAGCAATGGTCTCGCGCAATGCAATTATGTTTGGCATGTTTGTGTATTTTGTAAATCGCCGTAAACCCATCAGCATCATGCGCTGTTCGTCGCCCTCGGCAAATGAAATGATGCTCTCTTTGCCTTTTTGGTTGATGATGTCAACTGCTTGATACAAATAGAGCTTTGCCATTGCAATCTGCTCTTGTACTTTTTGCTCGCCTTCTCTTTTTGCTAACTTTTCAGCTCGAAGTATAGCCGATTCGGCCATATAAATTTCAATCAGCATATCGGCTGCAGCCAATAACAATTGTTGATGTTCTTCGAGATCTGGACCGAATTTTTGAACTGCACTTCCGGCAACCATTAAAAATGCTTTCTTGAGTTTGGCGATTATCGCTTTTTCTTCGGCAAACAACTCCGAATAGTCGGGCATGTCAAAATCAGGAATTCCCATTAGTTCCTCGGCAACTTTAGTGGCAGGCCCAAGTAAATCGACATGGCCTTTCATCGCTTTTTTGATAAGCATGCCCACAGCAAGCATTCGGTTAATTTCATTGGTACCTTCATAAATCCGTGCAATCCGTGCATCACGCCAGGCGCTTTCCATCGGCGTATCTTCCGAAAAACCCATCCCTCCGAGAATCTGGATTCCTTCATCGGTACAATTTTGCAAATCCTCGGAAACGGCAACCTTCAAGATTGAACATTCGATTGCGAATTCCTCAACGCCTTTGAGTTCTGCTTCATGGTGCGGAGCACCGTCGGCGATTCGGGCGGCAATCCGGTCTTCGATAGCTTTTGTTGCGCGATAGGTTGCACTTTCGCCCGCATAACAGCTTGCGGCCATCTCGGCGAGTTTCTGCCGGATTGCACCAAAATTTGCAATTGGCGTATCAAATTGGATACGTTCGTTCGCATATTTCACCGCTCCCGATGTTACCCGGCGTTGCGCATCAAGACACGCGCCCGCGAGTTTGATTCGGCCAACGTTGAGCGCATTCATTGCAATTTTGAATCCGTTTCCTCGGTCAGACAGCATATTTTCTACCGGTACTATCGTTTCATTAAAAAACACCTGTCGGGTAGAAGAGGCGCGGATTCCGAGTTTGTGCTCTTCTTCATTCATTGAAATACCGTTCGCAGGATCGTTTTCGACAATGAATCCCGTGATGTTCTTATCATCTTCGATACGCGCAAAAACAATGAATACGCTGCAGAAACCTGCGTTTGAAATCCACATTTTTTGTCCCGTGATCTTATAATGCGTCCCGTCGTCGGAAAGGACTGCTTTTGTTTTTCCGGAATTCGCATCCGAACCCGCGCCCGGTTCTGTGAGGCAATAAGCACCAAACCATTCGCCCGATGCGAGTTTTGGAACATACTTCTTTTTTTGCTCTTCCGTTCCATACAACGTAATCGGCATCGTACCAATTCCGGTATGTGCGCCAAAAGCGGTAGAGAAGGATCCGGTCGCGCCCGAAATGTAATCGCATACCAGCATTGTGGAGACAAAACCCATGCCCAAGCCGCCATATTCTTCAGGAACTGCGACTCCCAGCAAACCGAGTTGGCCGGCTTTGCGCATGCACTCTTCTGTAAATGCATAGTCTTTGTTCTCGAAGCGGTGCTTGTTTGGCCAGATTTCCTTGTCGATGAATTCTTTTACCGAATCACGCATCATTATTTGCTCGTCGGTAAAATCTTCAGGCGTAAAAACATCTTCGCTCCTGGTTTCTTTAACAAGGAATTGTCCGCCTCTTGTAATGTCTTTTTCAAATGTTGCCATGGTTGTTGTATTTCAGAAACTGTTGGTTTTTTTATAATAGTTCATATATTCCGGCGCTTCCCTGACCAGTTCCGACGCACATGGTCACCATTCCGTACTTGTTGCCGCGACGTTTCATTTCGTCGAACAGCTGAACCGAAAGTTTGGCGCCTGTACACCCAAGAGG
>JAEYZX010000115.1 GCA_023427845.1 Bacteroidota bacterium | reverse complement strand
CCATAAAGTAACACCACGCGGCCGGGTAGGGCGAAAGTCCGCGTATCAAGTTATAAATATCCTTGCCGGATTGGTTCCAGTCTATTTTGCAGTTTTCCTTGGTAAGTTTTGGTGCAGGTTTGGAGTTGGGCGACTCACTCTGAATTGTAGTAGTAACATTTCCATTCGAGATCACATCCAAGGTCTCCACAACCAGATCGCTTCCCAACTGCATCAGCCGATCGTGTAATTGTCCGGCATTTTCGTGAGCCGAAAGATTTGTTTGCTGTTGCAGGATAATCGCACCCGTATCGATTTTGTCATCAATAAAGAATGTGGTTACTCCGGTTGCTGTTTCACCATTAATAATTGCCCAGTTAATCGGTGCGGCGCCACGGTAATCTGGCAGCAATGACGCATGTAGGTTAAAAGTCCCGTATTCGGGCATATTCCACACTGCCTCAGGCAACATCCTAAATGCTACCACCACCTGAACGTTTGCTTCGAGTGCCTTCAGTTCTTCTAAAAATTCCTCACTTTTAAGGTTTGTCGGCTGTAATACATTAAGACCATTTGTTGTTGCAAAGGCTTTTACGGCCGACTCCTTTACTTTTTGTCCGCGTCCTGCGGGCTTGTCGGGAGCGGTTACAACACCTACGACCTCATATTTTTTTAAGATTGCTTCGAGCACACCAACCGCAAACCCGGGCGTCCCCATAAAAACTATGCGTAATTTTCTCATTTATTTTTTAATGTATAACTGTTATCCGGCCTGAGCTTTATTAAATTTTTCTCTAAAAGCTGCCGTAGTGCAAAGATAATCGCCTTTGTCGGTTCATTTGTCATGTTTTCCAATTCCCGGGAAGACCGGTTTCCGGTTGAGAGAAGCGTGAGTATACGAGCTGAAAGCGTGGCATTCTTATCTGGCTGAATTGTATCGCTTATGCATACCGAGCATATTCCACATTTCCCGTCAGGATCCTCATCAAAGTAATTTAGTATAAGGTTGCTTTTGCACGTAGATTCATTTTCGGCGAACTGTATCACATCCTCCAGTTGTGATGCCTTCAGTTTGTTTTGTTTTTCGAGATACTTTGAAACGCGATTGATGGTCCGTTCATCTTCACGCACTTCATTAAAGGTAATCACTGCATCATTGTTTCGCGATTGATAGTCGATAATCTTACGTTTTTGCAACTTTAGAAGTAAATCGTGGATGGCATTTTGACTGCAACCCGATTTTTTCGCAAGCATTGGCAGGTTCAACGTTGACGGCAGTTCATGAATACCCGGATACGAACGCAGAATTGCCAGCATAATAGCCTCGTCTCCCGGATTTAGGCTTATATAACGGAGCACTTCTTTTGAGGGTATAATAAATTGTGCAGTGACTTTTTCGCTAAATTCCTGCGAAAGCGTAATGATTCCCTGACGATCAAGGAATTGGAGTGCGTTATACGCTTTCATTACATTGAATTGATATTGTACGCAAAAATGATTCAGATTGAACGTAAATTCTTCTCCGATTCCTTCGCCATATGCTATTTGGAAGTAATTGCAAAGTTTGACATACAGCCTGGTGACGAATTCCTTGTCCGGCAATGATCCCAGAAACTGATTTTTAGCGGTATCGATATCAGACGCGCCAAGCAGTAGTACGGCATATGCATTTTTCCCGTCCCGTCCGGCACGACCTGCTTCCTGATAATAATTCTCAAGATTTTCCGGCAGTTGAATATGGATGACCGTTTTTACATTCGCTTTGTCGATTCCCATTCCAAATGCGTTTGTGGCAACTATCACCTGTACTTTTTCATCCATCCAAAGCTGCATGTTTTTATCTTTTTCCTTTGAATGCAATCCGCCGTGATAATAGGTTGCGTCAATGCCTACAGACTGCATATAATTGGCGATGTCGATACAGGATTTGCGGTTTCGGACATAAATGATCGAAGGCTGTGGATGCTTCTTAAGAATTTGTGTGGCGCGGTACAGCTTGTCTTCGGCTCTGAGAACCATATAAGCAAGATTTTTTCTGCCGAAAGATTTTTTAAAAACAGCAGGCTGTTGCAACGCCAGGTGTTCAATAATGTCTTGCTGCACCCGGGCGGTAGCCGAAGCAGTCAATGCCAGAAACGGAATTTTCGCAAAGTGTGGCTTAAGATGTGAAATCTGCAAATAAGCCGGTCTGAAATCATGTCCCCATTGGGAAACACAGTGTGCTTCATCAATAGCAATGAGGTTTATCGGAAGGCTTTTAAGTCGGTCGAGAATCCAGTCAGATTGTAATCTTTCGGGCGATAAATACAGGAATTTATAATTTCCGAACCGGCAATTATCGAGCAAGTCAGCTATTTCCTGCTGCGGAATCCCGCCGGTCAGTGCTATAGCCTTTATCCCTTTTTCCTGCAAATTGGATACCTGGTCCTTCATCAGCGCGATGAGTGGGGAAATTACAAGACAAAGGCCATCCTTCATTAGTGCCGGAACCTGAAAGCAAATTGATTTTCCACCTCCGGTTGGCATCAGTACAAATGTATCAACCCCAGCAAGAACAGATTGAATTATTTCTTGTTGTGGCGACCGGAATTCGTCGTGGTTCCAATATTTCCTAAGCAGTTCTTTTGCTTCCGGCATTCGTGTGGTTTAGGTAGTAAAGGTACAAAGGAATGATTCAGATGCCAAAGACGGTAAACCTGCCGATTTTGTTAAAATGCTGCGTAAGCAGTGCTGATTGAATTATTATTAAAATGAGCTGATGGTTTACTTGCGGACTGTGCAAAACAGCGAAAAAATTTTGTAACATCGGGCTTATGGTTGCAATGTAGTTTTGTTGCAAATTCAACCTAATGAAAAATAAAGATGCTGCGCTCGGCCAACCGATGACCATCGGTTTTTTGGCATCGACAATTTCAGCAGAGGATGTTCGGAACTGGCCGGAACACTCAAAAAAATGCTGTTTTGGACGCTATCGCAAACTACGGAATACCAGATGTCGTAAGCTCCGAAGTCTTGGTGTGGAGAAACGGCCACAACCCAATCGTTATAGAAAAACATCATGGTATTATCGGTAGGGAATAGGGCACCAGATTAATTACGCATGATCACAACGCCGACTTTATTGCCGGAACCGTTTACGATGGCACCATTATCGGCAATATATAAGTAGTTGTAATTTTTGTCGGACAGCATCAATTTATAACCACGCCGGTTCGATTCCGACAACCTTCCGATAAGATATAACTGACCGTCATCAACATGCACGAGGTTTCCGCGTGTGGTGATATACTATAACCCTTTTGGATCGGCAGTAAAGCGTACATCAAAAGCGATATATTTTTCATCGATAACGCTCCTTTCGGCCGGCTGTGATTTTACTACCGCCGGCTTTTTGATTGTACTGTTTGGTTTGCTTCCAGTTGATGCAACACTGCCTCCCATGGTACCCGCATTATTCCATCCGCGTGCAATTGCGGCAAGACGGTCTCTTTTTGCGGGATGCGTATGTGACGAATGTTGTGATGCGGCAATGCTCATGGCGGCCTGCGCATCGGATATACTGGCGCCGAGTTTCTTAAGTACGAATCCCGAAAATTCGTCTGCTTCAAGTTCGAGATCCGGCCTGCTTCCTCCTTTTTGCAATGTGTGGCCATTCAGATGGTGGCCGATTTCGTGCGCAATTATGCTGATGCCCGCCCAATTGTTTCCGGAAGCATTATTGATGGCCGACATGAATTTGGGATTGTATAAAATATACCGTGTTCCGTTTAGCATTACTGCGGCTGCGTTTGGCACATTTGCAGCGCGTATCTCGAAATTTGGCTTCAGCCCGATAACCGACAAGATTTGACTGATGACTTCAACGGCGCCGTTATCGTTTGCTGCAACATAAATCTCCGGATCGATATCCTCGCCATAATAGCTGCAGATAAATGTGTGTTCATTTTTTTGCGCCGTAGTCGATTGGACAAAAAATAAAGCGAGGAGAATGCAAAATAAATACCTCCCTACGAATTTAGAGCTGGCTGTCATAAAAATTTTATTCGGAATTAATTTAATAACAGTGAATTGAGCTGGTTTAGTATAGCATTTTCAAATTAGGATGCTATAAAAAATAAGCGGCCCGAAAGCCGCTTTGTTTGTGCTTTAATCATCTTCCTGAGCCGGTTCCGGTTGTGTTGGTTCCGTTTTCCGTTGTTCCTGTAGTGCCAGTGCCGGGCGCTGAAGATCCTACCGGCGTATTGGTAGTATTCCCATTTGTTCCGGTTGTTCCGGCAGTACCGGTCGAATTCCTGTTGTCACTTCTGGTTGTGCCCGTTGTTCCGGTTCTTGTTGGTTCAGGAGCCGATGTACCAATTGCGGTCCCGGTCGTATTATCGGTTCCGTTGGTTGCCGTGGTGCTGCTGGTGGAATCGCATGCAAAAACAAAACATGCCACTAAAGAAAGTGCCGCCAGCCTGTAGGTTGCTAAATTTTTCATAGTAATTAATTTTAGGATAATACCTGCAAATGTAAAGCGGTAATGAGTAGCGATATTTACAACATCGCCACGAATTTATGTCTGATTTACCGATACTTACGCCGTGTTTTTTGAGGAATCCAACAAAGCTGTTTTGATAGATGGCACGGCTTTTGGATGCGCGGCCTAAAATGCTATGAAAATGGAAAAGACTACTGCAATAATTGCGGCCTCGCCGGGCAAATCGAGATATTCGCTCGCACATGAGTTGGCATCTGCGGGTTTCAACATTATACTGATAACCGATTCCTCATCTCACTTTGAGATTTTGGCGTCTGAACTTAATCGCGAATATGGTATTGAGGCAACTACAATCATTTGCGATCCTTCGGAACCGCAATGCGCTGAACAGCTAACGCGAAGCATCCGGGAAATGGGTTGCGAAGTCAGTGTGTTTATCAATTCCGACGGCAAACCGTTGTTTGGTTCGAACCTCGAACGAATGGTGGGAACTATTTTTACGCCAAAAAGTGCGTGATTATTTTTGAAGTTTTTCCAGTATGAAATTAACGCGGTTTTCGACCGAGTCTTTGGGCACTTCGATCAATTCATACCCGTAGCCAGTATAGGTTTCCCGCAGGTGGCCGTAGAGAACCTGTGCCTGTTCGAAAGTTTCATATCGCGCTTCGTCGCTGGTATAGATTTCCTCCCATGGCGGAAGGATGAATATCCGGGAATATTGGTGATCCTTACACGCCAGATCGAAAGATGCCGGATAGCTGTCGCCGATATAATGCATGTATGCCAATACATCGGGAATGCCGCGGTCTATGAAAACGATGTCTCCGGGCGCCGTGCATGCATTTTGAAATTGTTTTATCCTTCCTTCGAGCAGCAATTCGCTGAAAAGCAAGGGTTTTTCCAGAAACAATTGTTCGATTCCCTGCTTTCGCGCTTCCATTATGACCTCGCGTGAGATTTCAGGGAAGCAACTGAATCCCTTGTCTTTTAATGCTTCGAGCAGCGTAGTTTTCCCGGTTCCCGGTCCGCCGATGATGACGATGATTTGTTTTGGCACTTGCTTTTAATAAGGCGCGAAAATAGTAAAGAATTCGCGAACACGAAAATTTGAAGTGGTATCAACCCGGCAGCCGGCCCTAGCCCGGGTAGCAGCGGCGTCCTTTTTTGGAGCTTGCGGAAAAAAAGACACAGCGGATGACCGGAACAGCTCCTGAAAAAAGTAATTGAAGTACATTTAAAATCAAATAATCTAACAATCTAATATCGTATATTTGCGTTTATTTGCATATGGACAAGAAGACTGAAGAATTTTACATAAGGCTCAAGGAAGAGCTGGACAACAGCAACCAATGGCCAACCCAATACCTTTTTAAATTTATTGTGCCAACGGTCGGTACTAATGTGCAACAGGTAACCGATGCGTTTGACCTGGTTGGCGCCGTAATTGCGACCACAAAGTCAAGGACGGGTAAGTTTACAAGCGTTTCGATAGAAGTTCAAATGCAAAGCTCTCAACAAATTATCGACAAATATCTCGAGGTTTCGACGATCGAAGGTATAATTTCCCTATAAATGAAGTATCAAAAAGAAAATGCGAATGATGTCGTACATCATTTGGAGTACAATGCCGAGAGGCCGCATCTGATAATTCCCGAATACGGGCGTCATTTGCAAAAACTCATCGATCAGGCGACTGAAATCGAAGATCGCGAGCAACGCAATAAAGTCGCAAAATACATCATACAGGTTATGGGAAGCCTGAACCCGCATTTGCGGGATGTTCCTGATTTCCAGCATAAACTTTGGGATCAGCTTTTCATCATGTCGGATTTCAGGATTGATGTCGATTCGCCTTATCCGATCCCGTCGCGCGAGGTACTTCAATTAAAGCCTGAGATTTTGCAGTATCCGCAGAATTTTCCGAAGTACCGATTTTACGGTAACAACATCAAGTTCATGATCGATGTTGCCAACAAATGGGAAGACGGCGAATTAAAAAGCGCGTTGATAAAGGTGATTGCGAACCACATGAAAAAATCCTACTTGAGCTGGAACAAAGACACGGTTAAGGACGATGTCATATTTGAACATTTGTATGAGCTTTCCGACGGTAAGATCAACATGCTTCAAAGTACGGAAGAGCTTCTGAACACAACCGATTTGATGCGTACCAACAAGCGCCAGTCGAATAAGATTTCAGCTCCCGGAAGCGGACCGATCAAAAAGAACATCAAAACCAATAAGAACCAACCCTACAAAAGCAATAGGAAGCCTCAGTAGCCTTGTTGCAATTTCCTAATTATAACTCCTTTTTTGAACATGGGAACTTTTAAAATTGAAGGTGGCATCCGCCTTAAAGGTGAAATTACGCCGCAGGGTGCAAAGAATGAAGCATTGCAAATCCTATGTGCCGTGCTTTTGACGCCAGAGAAAGTTACGATAGACAACCTTCCGGATATTATCGATGTCAACAAACTTATAACGCTTCTGGGCAACCTGGGCGTAAAGATTGAACGTCACGGATCGGGTTCCATCACGTTTCAGGCCGATGAGGTGAATGTGGGTTATCTGGAAACAGAAGCGTTCAAAAAAGAGGGCGGATCGCTTCGCGGTTCTATTATGATTGTCGGGCCATTGTTGGCAAGGTTCGGAAAAGGATACATCCCAAAACCGGGTGGCGATAAAATTGGCCGCCGCCGACTCGATACGCATTTTGAAGGGTTTATCAATTTGGGTGCAAAATTCAGATATAATAAGGAAGACCATTTTTATGGGGTGGAGGCCACTGAACTTACCGGAACCACAATGTTGCTCGACGAGGCATCGGTTACCGGAACCGCGAATATCGTCATGGCGGCTGTCCTGGCCAAAGGAACCACAAGTATTTATAATGCGGCATGCGAACCGTATCTGCAGCAACTGTGCAAAATGTTGATCTCGATGGGAGCAAAGATCAGCGGAGTAGGGTCGAATCTTTTGGTTATTGAAGGCGTAGAAAAACTTGGCGGATGTGAGCACCGCATATTGCCCGATATGATCGAAATCGGTTCGTGGATTGGGCTTGCGGCGATGACCCGAAGTGAAATCACGATCAAGGATGTAAGCTGGGAAAATCTTGGCGTTATCCCGAATGTCTTCCGCAAACTCGGTATCAACCTTGAGCGCCGCGGTGATGACATTTATATCCCGACACATGAAAACTACGAAGTCAAAACCGACATCGACGGGTCGATACTTACAATTTCAGATGCACCATGGCCGGGATTTACGCCCGACTTACTAAGTATCGTATTGGTCGTAGCGACGCAGGCAAAAGGTGATGTATTGATTCACCAGAAAATGTTTGAAAGCCGTTTGTTCTTTGTGGATAAATTAATCGACATGGGTGCTAAAATCATCCTTTGCGATCCGCACCGTGCAGTTGTGATCGGGCATGATTTTAAATCGCAGTTGAAAGCCACCACAATGTCGTCTCCGGATATACGTGCGGGAATCTCGTTATTGATTGCGGCACTTTCCGCAAAAGGCGTCAGTACGATCCAAAACAGCGAACAGATCGATCGCGGTTACGAACGCATTGACGAAAGGCTGAGAGCTTTGGGAGCAAAGATTAGCAGAGAATAAATTTCGTATTAATTAATGGTCATGGTCACGAACGAATTAATAATAATTTGTATCGTGGCCATTTTTTTTAAGTGAAATTTTAACGGTTGATATGGATTTTCACTTTGGAAGTGGGGGATTTTTGATACTAGACCTTGGAGGTTTAAGACCTTGGAGGTTGTTTTTCTTAAAGAACGGATCGATCATACATTCAGATCAATTTTTAGCGTATAGTATGGATTTCCTGTTTTGAACAGTCAGGAATTTTAATACTAGACCTTGGAGGTTTAAGACCTTGGAGGTTGATACAATAAATCGAATATGCATTTCAAATTTTTAACGTATAGTATGGATTTCCTGTTTTGAACAGTCTGGAATTTTAATACTAAACCTTGGAGGTTTAAGACCTTGGAGGTTGATACAATAAATCGAATATGCATTTCAAATTTTAACGTGGGGATTTCCTGTTTTGAAAAGTCTGGAATTTTAATACTAGACCTTGGAGGTCTTAAGACCTTGGAGGTTGATGCAATATCATACGAAGCAACAAAAATGCAGTTCAAATTTTAACGTATAGTATGGATTTCCTGTTTTGAACAGTCTGGAATTTTAATACTAAACCTTGGAGGTTTAAGACCTTGGAGGTTGATGTACTATTATCATACGAAGCAACAAAAATGCAGATCAAATTTAACGTATAGTATGGATTTCCTGTTTTGAACAGTATGGAATAACGATACTAGACCTTGGAGGTTTAACCCTTGATTCCCTAATCAACGTATACAAGTTGAAACTTTATTCTAAGATACCAAGAAATTTAAGCCCGAACACAACACCATCTCCCTGATAGCCGTGCTGGTACGAGCGGACATAGTCAAAACGGAACATGCGGAATTTTCCAAAACCAAGATTGTCCAAACCTATCGAGAATTCGTGATAAGGGTTTCGATCCGGTACCATCAAAGAATGATATCCCAAAACAAGTGTCGATTGCAGTTTATTCAGCAACGGGATCTTATTCATGATGTAGCCTTTGTCGTTGTGCTCCGAATGCAATTCGATGTAGCTGTCGTTCGTGCTCGCCGAATAGTAAGGCAGTAGGTTGAATACATTCAGATAACGGTCATCGGTTCCGATGTGCGTTTGGTTCCCATTGAAATGCCTGTAATCTACAAACGATATTTCATCGGCATTGAAGAATTTGCCCGCTCGGACGTTGAGTCCGAAATTGCCTTTGTTTCCTAAAGTAGCATCATATCGGATCCGGCCAAAAACATGCTCGAACTCGTATTGCTGTTCATTTGCCGCAAATCCTTTTTCAAACCCTGCACTGACGAAAGGATATTTATTATTTGGCATATTGTATTTCCCGTCGGGACGCGTGATGTATTCCTGTCCGATATTGAAATTTGCCGTGACAGTCGCCTTTATCAGATTGTGTTTTTCGAATGGCGGAGTGAAATTGTCCAGCGGAAGCAACGGATTGTTCGAAGTGTATTCTTTGTCGTTTTTGATGAGAACATAATCGGTTGTGTTGAAAAGCGGATTTCGCTCGGAATATTCCATTCGCGCGGTTGCACTGATTCCGTTTGTTATTTCGCGCCCAAAATAAGCGCTGGCAAAATTCCGTTCATACAGTTTCATATAGTTATCCTTAAAATACAGCGTACTCACCGTATTGACAATCCTGCTGATCGGGTTGCTTGGGTTGAATTGGGATACCGTGCTTCCGGCTGCAATCGAAATCGTGCTTTTGTCGACATTGTTGAATTTATGTGTAAAAGTTGCCGTGCCACGGATTTTCTCTTCCGAAAAACCATAATTGAATTTTGTACCTATATAAGTATAGGTTCTGTCTTCTTCTTTTTGGGTTGTGTAAGAAAATCCGGTGCTTATGTTCCAACCCTGGACAGTATTGAATCCGATGCCGGTCATAAGGCCGTCGTAATTCACCGACCAACGCTTAAACGAGTTTTTGTACGAATATCCGCTGATGAAATCGAAAAGGCTGAATTTATTGCTTCTGGCATCGATCGAGTCGAGATAGGCCTGCGATTTTTTCTTTGTCTGCAGTAGGTCCTTCTTTAGATAGTCGTTTGTTTCTTCA
>JAEYZX010000085.1 GCA_023427845.1 Bacteroidota bacterium | reverse complement strand
CAGCAATCCGGTATCTTCACCGAGACCGATTCCCAACACTTTCGGATTGCCTACAACTGCCTGGAACAAACGTCCGATTCTGCCGCGTTGTACAAAATGCGTGTCTATGATGACACCATCGATCAATCCGAGGCCGCTCGTAATTTTAACTTCTCCTTTCAACAAAGCTTCCGAACTGCTTCCCTGATAAATCATGTTGTTCGATGCAGCAGCCGCTCCCGCAGAAGTTCCGGCATAAATGAAATCTTCATTGTGATATTTCTCCAGCAGCAAGTCGTGAAATTTTGTACCGCCAAGTATCGAACTCAGCCGCAACTGGTCGCCGCCGGTCAATATTACGACATCGGCTGCACGCAAACGCTCGATAATATCAGGCTGGCTGGCCATCTCACGTTTTTCCAGATGCAGCACCTCGACATTGTTTGCGCCCAGGAAATTAAACGCACGGACATATTCAGGACCGATTATTTTTGGAATTTTTGACGCCGTGGTAAGGATCTCTATCCGCGATTCCTCCTTGAGCCTCGACTCGTTGATGATTCTTTTTAAAATTCCGGTCTCAAAAAAATTTAGATTATTGGCGACATTCTGGTCAAGGTCGGTTTCCGAGAAACTTCCCTTATCTACTGCTCCGCCTATTATGATTAATTTTCCTCTTATGTTCATGTCGGTAAAAATAGCTAAAAAGATAAAATAGGCAATTTGGAAAGCGATTTTTTAAATGGAAATTAAGGCTTCCCGAAAATGTATGCAAACCCCCAAATTTAAAAAAAAGCAGCTGTATCGCTCTTTATCATTTTTTTTAACTAATTTTCTCACGGTATCCCCAAATTTTCAGAATTCCGATCAATTGATTAATTATTCCAAACAAACAGGCAATTACCCTAACCAAACATCACTTTATGAAAATCTTGAAAGTGCAGGCACTTCGCGGCCCTAACATTTGGAGCATCCAAAGAAAAAAGTTAATTCAAATGCGCCTCGATCTTGAGGAAATGGAACAATACCCAACCAATAAAATCGACGGATTTCGCGAACGCATAGAGGCATTGTTGCCTTCGCTTGAAACCCACCGCTGTTCGGAAGGCGTACCTGGCGGGTTTTTTCATCGTGTCGAGATCGGGACCTGGATGGGCCACGTGATCGAACACATTGCGCTTGAAATTCAAACACTTGCCGGAATGGAAACGGGTTACGGCCGCACGCGGGAGACCAAAACACCTGGCGTTTACAACGTCGTATTCAGCTATGTTGAAGAAAGCGTCGGATTGTTTGCCGCCGAGAGTTCGGTCCGCATCGCAGAAGCGCTAATCTCGGGTCAGGAATATGACATTGAGGCCGACATCCAGGAGATGCGGGAAATCCGCGAACGCGTACGACTTGGCCCAAGTACGGGAAGCATAGTCGAGGAAGCGGTATCGCGCGATATTCCGTGGATCCGGCTAGGGTCAAATTCACTCGTCCAGCTTGGATATGGCGTAAACCAGATGCGTTTTCAGGCAACAATCACCAACAAAACCAGTCATATCGCCGTTGACATAGCGGGAAACAAAGAGGAAACCAAACGCATGCTCGAGCTTAATTCGGTTCCCGTGGCAAGCGGAAGCATTTGCGTTGACGAAGAAGATCTTAAAAACACAATCAAAAAAATTGGTTATCCGATTGTGATTAAACCTCTGGACGGCAACCACGGCAAAGGCGCTTCCATAAATGTCACAAACTGGGAAGATGCAAAAGAAGGACTGACCTACGCAAAAACTTACAGCCGGCGCGTGATCGTTGAAAAATTCATCACCGGCTTTGACTTCCGTGTACTGGTAATCGACAATAAACTGGTTGCTGCCGCAAAACGAATTCCTGCACATGTCGTCGGAAATGGAACCGATACGATCCAACAGTTGATCGACATCACAAATCAGGATCCCAGAAGAGGCTATGGTCATGAAAATGTGCTGACCGAGATCACAGTCGATCGCGATACGCTGGATCTGCTCGAAAAATTGGGATACACGCTTGAAAGCATCCCAAAGGCAGGCGAAACAGTTTACCTGAAATCGACGGCAAATCTCAGCACCGGAGGTACATCCGTTGATGTGACCGATATGATGCACCCCGAGAATATTTTCCTTTCGGAACGGATCTCGCGTATAATCGGACTTGACATTTGCGGTATCGACATCATGGCCGAAAACCTGACACAGCCATTAAAAGACAATGGTGGGTGCGTACTTGAAGTGAACGCCGCACCTGGATTCAGGATGCACCTCGCACCTTCTGAGGGATTGCCGCGAAACGTTGCATCGCCCGTGATCGATATGCTTTATCCGCCGGGAAAACCGAGCCGTATTCCAATTATTGCCGTAACGGGAACAAATGGAAAAACAACCACTACCCGACTGTTGGCACACATCGTTAAAAACAACGGGTTTAAAGTCGGTTTTACGACATCTGACGGGATATACATCCAGAACCACATGATGGAAAAAGGCGATACGACCGGACCTTTAAGCGCCGAATATATCCTGAAAGATCCAACTGTCGAATTTGCGGTACTTGAAACCGCTCGCGGCGGAATTTTACGTTCCGGACTTGGCTTCAGCCGATGCGATATTGCCGTGATAACCAATATCCAGGAAGATCATCTAGGCATAAGCGACATCCATACACTCGACGATCTCGCACGGGTAAAAAGTACTGTCGTTGACAGCGTCAAGAAAGACGGATGGGCCATCCTGAATGCCGAAGACGAGCAATCTGTAAAGTTGTGGCCAACCCTGGACTGCAACGTTGCGTTTTTCAGCATGGACGAGGAAAACCCGCTGATCAAAACTTTGGGACGCGAAGGAAAAACGGTCTGCGTTTACGAAAATGGATATATTACGATCAAAAAAGGCGAATGGAAAATCCGTGTCGAACGCGCCACGCATGTTCCGCTCACAATGGGTGGGAAAGCCCGTTTTATGATTGCAAACGTCCTGGCGGCAACACTCGCAAGTTATTTGTGGGGATTCAAGACAGAAGACATCAGCCTGTCGCTGCAGACGTTTATTCCGAGTGTCGCGCAAACTCCGGGCCGTATGAACATCTTCGAATTCAAACGCTTCAAGGTCATGATCGATTTTGCACATAATCCGTCCGGCTACCTTGGCATCGAAGATTTCCTCAGCAATATTGAAGCTAACAAAAAAATCGGTATTATTGCCGGTGTAGGCGACCGTCGTGACGACGACATAAAAGAATGCGCAACAATAGCCGGCAGGATGTTCGATCATATCATCATCCGTCAGGAAAAGCACCTTCGGGGAAGGACCGCACCGGAAATAAACGCATTACTTCTTGCCGGAATTGCCGAATCGGGGCGAAATGTCACGCATGAAATCATCTCGCAGGAAGTCGAAGCGTTGAAACACGCTATAAATTCGGCCGAAGACGGTACTTTCATCGTGGCACTCAGCGACGTGGTTACCAATGCGATACAGATCGTGCAGGAATATCTTGACAAAGAAAACGAAGAAGGCATGATTTAATACACTTTTTAAGTAACAAAGGATGGCCGAAGCCGACTTATGGCTATCGCCATCCTTTTTAATTGAACGTAAATACACAAACATGAATAAGAATTTTTTAGCCTTTTTGGCGCTCTTTATCGCAGTAACAACTTCTGCCCAAACCAAACAAATTTCACTTGAAGATGCCGTAATGCAACAAGGGCGAATGTTTCGTGCCGACAGGTTACTTGGAGTTCAATGGATACCAAACAGCAACAAATACACCTATGTAGACAACACCGGAAAAACATTGCTTTCGGCGTCGGCCTCCAACAAACAGGCAACCGAACTATTGACAATTGCCGAAATAAACGCAGCACTGAAAACAGAGCTACGTCATTTGATGGGTCTCAAATGGAAAGACGCATCGACAGTCACCTTTACCGTCGGAAATAAATACTATGAATACAATACGGTTACAAAAACGGGATCGCAATTGATCGAAACACCTCAAACCGCCGAAAACGTAACACCTGACAGCGACTTACGCAACATCGCCTATACTGAAAAAAACAACTTATACATTGCTACAAAAAATAATCCGAAGATCGTTGTCACCAATGAAACCGACGAAGGAATCGTGTCCGGGCAAACGTATGCCCGAAGCGAATTCGGGATTCACGGAGGTATTTTTTGGTCGCCAAAAAGCAATTATCTCGCTTTTGCTCAAAAAGACGAGCGCGATGTAGCAAACTATCCGATTTTGGATATCAATGCAACACCGGGCCAGCTTCAAAATGTTAGGTACCCAATGATCGGGCAAGTCAGCGAAAAACCACAGATCGGAATTTTCAACCTTGCAACAGGAAAAACCGTTTTCATCAAGCCACAAGGAAATGAAGACGATTATCTGACAAATGTTTCCTGGTCGCCCGATGAAAAATTCCTTTTGATTGCCGAAGTTAACCGCGCCCAAAATCACATGCATTTGAACCTGTATAATGCTGCAACGGGAACATTCGTGAAAACATTGTTCGAAGAAAAGAATTCGGCGTGGGTAGAGCCGGAACATCCTGCATTTTTTCCAAGTGATAAATCGAACAACTTTGTTTGGATCAGCGAAAAGGATGGATTCACAAACCTGTATTACTACTCGATCGATGGAAAACTCATCAAACAACTCACCAATAACAAATTTGTTACAAAAGGAATAATCGGAAGCAATACGGCAGGTACCGAGGTTTATTTTACAGCCACAGGGCCAAACCCGACAAACACACTTGCTTACAAAGTCGATTTGAAAGGAAAGCAGACACTGCTTACCAAGGAAGAAGGTACGCACTCAGTTGTTATCAGCGAGGATGGAAAATGGATGATCGACGAATTTTCAAATCGCACTACGCCTTCAAAATCGTTGCTTATCGACCATAAAGGAAAGACTTCCAATCTTCTTTCAAGCCCGAATAAATACGACGGCTACCAAATGGGAACTGCCGATATCAAAACCATCAAAGCGGCCGATGGCACAACCGATCTTTATACCAGATTGATCAAGCCAAGCGATTTTGACGCGTCTAAAAAATATCCGGTTCTTGTATATGTTTATGGAGGCCCGCATGCGCAAATGATCACAAACTCTTACCTCGATGGCGCAGCATTATGGATGTATTGGATGGCAGAACAAGGTTATCTTGTTTTTACGGTCGACAATCGCGGATCGGAAAATCGCGGATTTGCATTCGAGAGTTCAGTTCATGGAAGACTTGGTGAAAACGAAATGGCCGACCAGATCAAGGGTGTCGAATATCTAAAGTCGCTTCCATATGTTGACGGTGACCGGCTCGCGGTACACGGTTGGAGCTATGGTGGATTTATGACCACATCGCTGATGCTTCGTCAGCCGGATGTGTTTAAAGTTGGCGTGGCAGGCGGACCGGTAACCGATTGGAAATTCTATGAAGTGATGTACGGCGAGCGCTACATGGACACGCCTGCGGAAAACCAAAAAGGATTCGACGAATCAAGTACACTGAATTATGTAAACAACCTAAAAGGCGATTTGTTATTGATCCACGGAACCAGCGACGATGTGGTGGTCATGCAGCAAAGCCTTGCGCTGATCAAGAAATTCATCGAAGCCGAAAAGCAGGTGGATTTCTTCGCGTATCCAATGCACAAACACAATGTAATTGGAAAGGACCGCGTGCATTTGATGCGAAAAGTTTTGGACTACGTGATCGAGAACAACAAGTAAGTCTGAGTTCTCAGTCTCAGTCGCATTCACTTATAAATAAAAAAGCCGATTGTAAATGATCGGCTTTTATTGTTATGCGTATTTGAAAGAAGAAACGGCGTACAAAGTATTAAGTGGGCCACAGATTACTTTAAAGAATGCCTCTGTAAAAAGATCATCTGCTGCGACTAGGACTGCTTACTGCCGACTAAGTCTTCTGCTTCTTCTTCCTCGCCGCAGGGAACAAAACATTGTTCAAAATCAACCGATATCCCGGTGAGGTGGGATGTAAATCAAGTACCGTAGGTTCATCGCCCACCTGGTGTCGGTAATCTTCAGGATCGTGACCGCCGAAAAAAGTGAACATTCCTTTACCTTTTTGTCCGTGGATATATCGCGCTTCGCCGTTGATGTGACTTTCACCAAGAACCAAAATATTAGATTTTACGAGTTCGCGTTCAAATGAAGTGGTTTGTCCCATAAAACCTTTTACGAGCTGCGTATGGTTTTGACAAAGCATACTCGGGATGACGTCCCATTTCGCCGAGAATTCCATCAACGTGAAATAATCCTGTTCCATTGGCATTTTTCGCTTCTCGGTCATGTCGATATTCGAGAACTCATAGCGTTCAGGCCGGCGCTCCAATATAAAATCCTTGAATGCGAATGTTTTTGTGTAGTCAAGTTGCGACTGGTAATTTGGATCGCTAGGGTCACCGTCGAACATTGGCTCACAAATGTCGATTCCTTCGGCAGCAAGCGCAATGTCGAAGCTGTCTGTTGCCGAGCACATCGCAAACATGAATCCGCCGCCAATCACAAAATCGCGGACTTTTTTGGAAACTGCAAGCTTTGCTTCTGCAACTTTTTGATACCCCAATTTTGCTGCCAACGCTTCGGCATCCCTTTTTTGCTCGATGTACCACGGCGCATTTCGATAGGCGCCGAAAAACTTTCCATATTGTCCGGTGAAATCTTCATGATGCAAGTGAAGCCAGTCATACAGCAGCAGCTGATCGCTCAATACTTCTTCATCATATACGGCAGTAAACGGAATTTCGGCATAGGTCAGCACCAACGTCACCGCGTCGTCCCAAGGCTGCTTTCCCTGTGGCGTATAGACTGCAATTTTTGGAGCTTTCTCCAGTACAACGGTTTCCATATTTTGCGATGGGGAAGAAATTTCATCCAGAATCGCATTCGCTTCGGAATCCGACAATACTTCGAAACTCACACCGCGAATCTGACATTCCTTTCGGATTTCAGGCGCATCGGGAAGCAGGAACGAACCGCCGCGATAATTCAGCAGCCAGCTTGCCTTGTATTGCTTGTCGAGGCACCAATAAGTGATGCCATATGCTTTGAGGTGATTTTGCTGCGTCGATTCGTCCATCGGCAAAAGGATAAATCCAGCCCTGGCCGAAAATGTAATCAACAACAGAAATAAAAAGAGGAACCTGGTCATTTCAATCTTTTTTTCAAAGATAACGGAAATAGCGTACAAATGTTGCTTAAATAGGGTTGCCATGAATTACGCGAAATTCACAAATTCTCCACGGGAACCTGAAAACTTCCATTATAAAATGAACGATTTTAAAAAAGTAATCCGGGAGAATTTGTTTAATTCGGAGCCAGTTCGTTAATGCATGGCACCTGGCTTTAATTAAAACGGAACGTCGCTGTCGTCGTCGAAATTGTTTGATCGGCTTCCAAAAGCTTCGTTCGGCGACGGAAGATTTTTGGTCTGGAACGGATTTTCGTCGTGATTCATTTTCGATGGAAGGTCGTCGTAACCT
>JAEYZX010000051.1 GCA_023427845.1 Bacteroidota bacterium | reverse complement strand
CGATAAGGCTCAAAATTTACTCCGCCGTAAATGAACAGGTTGAAATTCGGAAAGATATCGCCTACAAGCCTGCCTTCTTTTTGCTGTAATTTTTCGAAATACATCTGCACCCATGACGGAATTCCCGAAATCACGCTCATATTCTGAGTGTAGGTCTCCTCGACAATTGCGCCGACCTTGGTTTCCCAATCTTCGATGCAGTTGGTTTCCCACGATGGCATCCTGTTTTTCTGAAGGTATTTCGGAACAAAATGCGCAACGATTCCGGAGAGACGTCCAAACTGTATTCCGTTTTTTGATTCAAGAACGGGACTTCCCTGCAGGAAAATCATCTTCCCGTCAACAAAATCTGCTTTTCCGGTTTCGTGTATGTATTGAAGTATTGCGTTTCGTGCAGCTTCGATGTGGTACGGCATCGATTCTTTCGTCAGCGGAATGTATTTCGCACCTGAAGTGGTTCCCGATGTTTTGGCGAAATATAGTGGTTTTCCTTTCCATAATACGTTTTCCTCGCCATGTACAACGCGGTCCACATACGGCTTTAAAGCCTCATAATCGCGGACCGGGACCTTATTCACAAAATCGCCCATCGATCGAATGTTGCCAAAATCATGATCCTTTCCAAATTGCGTTCCCTTAGCTGCCGCTATCAATTCATTGAAGACCCTTTGTTGGGTTTCAACGGGGTTGTTCGCCCACTTTTGGGTTTTGGCATAAACGGTTTTGGCGAAAATTCTGGCAGCGAATGATTTAACCGACATTATTTTGGAAATCTTTTGTTTATGGCGCTTTCGGTTCCTATCACCAAATATAAAACTGCAAAAACGACAAGTACAATTTCGGCCGCCAGTTCGATATCGTCGTTCAGTTCAAGGATATGAATAAGTATCGATAACAGCATCGCTATGGCACCGGAAATCATTAACCGAATCGATGAATAGCGTTGCGCGAAATTCCAACTTTCAGGCGACTGCATTGCGGCCGGGGTACGATAGCCGTAAAGACCATTTTTCTTTTTGGGTGGGAAATAGAACAATGCCATTCCTGCAACAAACATAATTAAGCCGATAAAAAACGAAAAACCGAAAAACTGCGTAAACTCTTTCATAATTATTCAAATTGGATAAATTGTGTCGGGTCGATGGGATATCCATCTTTCCAAAGCTCAAAATGTAAATGTACGCCGGTCGATTCCTGTCCGGTCGAACCTGCAAGTGCGATCACCTCTCCTGTCCGGACCACATCGCCCTGTGAGGCAGTCATCGAAGCCATGTGTTTGTAAACCGATATGAAACCGTTGTTATGGCGAAGTATGATCACGTTGCCGGTTGTTGGCGTCCAGTCGGCAAACAATACGGTACCGTTCAAAATTGCTTTAATCGGTGTGTCTTTCGCCAGCGCAATATCAACGGCAAGATGTTTTTCTTTTGTATTATAGCGTTGCGTCACCAGACCTTTTACCGGAGCGAAAAGAACTGGTCCGGCTTTTGCCTTGGCCTGTTCAAACAAATTGTATTTGTCTTCCTGTGCGACCTGGGCGCGAAGTTCCAATTCGGCTTCGGTGGGTTCCAAATTCACATTTTCAGGATCGTTTATTTCGGATGCGAGAATCGAATCTTTGCTGAATTTCGCATAATCCAGATCGCCGGTCAAGACTTTTTGGATCGATGCGATATAGGCTTCGTTTTTCCTGAGTGCAAACTCAAGTGAATCCGACTTCAATGCCAGTTCGGTTGCATCGCGTTTCAATTTGGTTGACGCATAACCCGGAATATACTCCCGTAAGGGCGTAAATGCAATTATATAAGTTGTCACAAAAATTATGATGATGGCGCCAACAGTTGCCACAACAAAAACGTTCATCAACGTTAACCGAAGCGAAAAAACTTCTTCGAAAGTGTCCTCGTTCAGGATTACCAACCTGTTTTTGGTAAATAATTTTTTGGCGAGTTTCTTTCTTTTATGTCTTTTTGCCGACATGCGATGGTTTATTTACAAATATAGAAATTCAAACCGAACCGGTTTCGATGAAATGCTTTCCAATTGTTAATGTCGACTTAGAAAATACGACAGAATAATCAACTAATAAATTTTATCTTTATCTTTGCAGCGTATTTAATACCCAATTTGCTTCGGCACAAATCATAAATCATGGGAAAAATAGGTTTAACTGAAATCCTTATTATCGTTGCTGTTATTTTATTGCTTTTCGGAGGTAAAAAAATACCGGAATTAATGAAAGGGTTGGGTTCCGGAATCAAGGAATTCAAAAATGCCGCGAAAGACGAACAGCCTGCCGCTAAAAAAGAAGAAGAGAAAATTTAAGACAATTACATTGATTTTTATTAAGCCCCGATGTTTCAACTGAAATGTCGGGGTTTTTATTTTTTCTATTCAATGCAGAATAATATATAAACCTCCAAGGTTTTAAGACCTCCAAGGTTTAGTACAAAATTTTCTTTAATGGGAATACAGTTTTTCGCGATTAATTCTTAAATCTTCTGAAAAAATTTTATAACCTCCAAGGTTTTAAGACCTCCAAGGTTTAGTATAAAATTATTTGTAATGGAATTACAGTTTCTCCCTATTAATTTTTAAATCTTGCAGACGATTCAGAAAAAATTTTATAACCTCCAAGGTTTTAAGACCTCCAAGGTTTAGTAGAAAAAATATCTGTAATGGAAATACAGATTTTCCCTTTTAAATCTTAATATACAGCACCCATCAGGCAAATTTCACTTCCGTTCTCCTGTTCCCGTTTTCCTTTTCCCTACAGCACCATACTCAACTGTATTCGCTTCCGGTCTTCATCAACTTCCACCACTTTTACCTGCACATGCTGATGGAGTTGCACGACTTCATTCACGTCGGAAACGAACCCTTGTTTGAGCTGTGAAATGTGAACCAATCCGCTTTCTTTTATGCCCACATCTACAAAACAGCCGAAATTGGTGATATTATTTACAATTCCCGGCAAAACCATTCCCTGCCGTAAATCTTTAATGGTTTTGACATTCGGGTCGAATTCAAATACCTTGGCCGATTTTCTTGGATCGAGCCCGGGTTTTTCAAGTTCTTTCAATATATCGGTCAATCCAAGTATTCCAATCTCTGGCGTAATGTAGTTTTGCAGTTCAATGCGTGCAATGTTTTCTTTGTTTCCGATTAGATCTGCAACAGATAATTTTAAATCTTTTGCCATTTTTTCCACAATCGGATAGGCTTCCGGATGCACCGCCGAATTGTCAAGTGGGTTCTTTCCTTTTATCCTGATGAACGCCGCGCTTTGCTGATAGGCTTTCTCGCCGAGGCGGGCAACTTTCTTAAGTTGTTTCCTATCGGTAAATGCACCGTTTTCGGAACGATAATTCACGATATTCTCGGCCATTTTTTCGCCTATTCCGGAAACATAACTCAGTAGATGTTTGCTTGCGGTGTTGATGTTGACGCCCACCTTATTCACACATCTCGAAACCACGGTATCGAGTTCCGATTTTAACTGAGATTGATCGACGTCGTGTTGGTACTGACCAACGCCAATCGCCTTTGGATCGATTTTGACCAATTCGGCTAGCGGATCGGAAAGACGGCGCCCTATTGATACTGCTCCGCGTACTGTCACATCGTAATTCGGGAATTCTTCACGCGCAATTTTTAAAGCGGAATATACCGATGCTCCGGCTTCACTCACAACAAAAACCTGAAGCGGTTTATCGAAAGCGATTTTTTTTATGAAAAATTCGGTTTCGCGCGACGCGGTTCCGTTGCCGATGGATATCGCGTCGATTTTATACGCGTTCACCATCGACCGGATTTTCTTCATCGCAATGGAAGTTTCATTTTGCGGTGGATGTGGATAAATGGTCTCGTTATACAGCAAATCGCCCTTTTCATCGAGGCAAACGACTTTGCATCCCGACCGAAATCCGGGATCGATCGCCATTATACGCTTTTCGCCAAGCGGCGGCGCAAGCAATAACTGACTAAGATTTGTTGCAAATACCTGAATCGAATTAGCGTCGGCTTTGGTTTTGTAATCCTGTAAGGTTTCGTTTGCGATTGCAGGTGAAAGCAATCTTTTATAACTGTCGGCTGCGGCAATTTTTATATGATTGGCGGCTTCAGTTTTGGGATTTTTAATGACCGATTGTTCGATGATTCCGATTGCTTCAACAGGTTCTTCAAGGTCGATTTTCAGCTTTACGAATCCTTCATTCCCGGCGCGCAGCATTGCCAATAAACGGTGTGGCGGCGTTTTTGAAAGTGGCTCCGACCAATCGAAATATTGCGAGAATTTTTGTGCCGCCGGATCGTCTTTCTTGGTTTTGACCACTTTTGTTTCGACAACCGATTTGCGTTGGAACATCCGCCGAAGGCTTTTTCGGACATAGACATTTTCATTGATCCATTCGGCTATGATGTCGCGCGCGCCCTGCAAAGCATCGTCTTCATTCATAACTTTGTCATTCAGGTATTTTGACGCAATGAAATCGATGTTGTCGCTGTTTTGCGACATGATGATCTTGGCAAGCGGCTCGAGCCCGTTTTCCCGCGCAATGTCGGCCCTTGTTTTCTTTTTCTTTTTGAACGGAAGATAAAGATCTTCGAGTTCATTCAAATCAAAACTCTGTTGGATTTTCTTTTCGAATTCGGGCGTCATTGCTCCTTGTTCGGCAACCGATTTTAATATCGCGTCTTTTCTTTTTACAATCGAATCAAACGCAGTGTTGTACTTCGCGATTTTTTCGATAACGACTTCATCGAGGTTACCGGTTTTGTCTTTTCGGTAGCGCGATATGAAAGGAACGGTACAATCTTCGTCCAGCAGCTGTACTGTATTCTGGATGTTTTTGTATTCTGTTTGGACGAATTGTTTGATGTATTCGATGTTGTTCATTTGGTGTGGGGATTTCTAGCCCGGATGGCAGCGGATAGCCTTTTTTGCGTAGCGGTTCGATTCCGAACTGGTGCCACCTAGCAAAAAAGCTTGCAGCGTACAGCCGGAACAGCTCCTAAAATTAATCCTGTACGATATAATTTTTTGAATCTTTTTTACTGTATTCGGGTTGGATGTTGATGTGGTTGATATTGAATTTTGTGAAAAGTACCTGTTCGACCTTGTGCAGCAGTTCATTGAATTCGGACATTGTGATATTGTTTGTACAATCGAGGTGCGCTTCGAGATGCAGCTCGTCATCGTTCAAATGCCAGACGTGGATGTGGTGCAGTTTGTTGACTCCTGGAATCTTGTGGACTTCACGCACAATTTCCTTTATGTCGATATGGTTTGGCGTGAAAAGCATCAGCATTTGCGTTGCATCGCGCAGCAGTGCATAGCCCACTACAATTAGGTAGATCGCGATTGCGAGGGTAAGCAGGCTGTCGACCCAAAACCACTCAAAGTATAGCATCAGGAGTCCGCCAACAAGCACCGCAACAGAAGCCAGCATATCGGTGAGCAGGTGCAGATAAGCCGATTTCATGTTCAGGTTTTTTCCTGCATCACCTTTGAGCAGCAGTACCGAAATCCCGTTAACGGCGATTCCGAGAACCGAAAGCCAGATGACGAGTCCGGTTTCAATTGTTTCGGGATTCCGGAAACGATCAACCGCTTCCACGACGAGGAAAACCGCAATGATTATGAGCGTGGCAGCGTTGACGAAAGCCGCGAGGATTTCGGCGCGTTTGTAACCGAATGTTTGTTGAAGCGAAGCTTTTTTGCGTGCAAGCCGGTGTGCGACAAACGTAAAAACAAGCGAAAGCACATCGCTGAAATTGTGAAGCGCGTCGGATAAAAGTGCGAGACTTCCTGAAAGTAAACCGCCCACAACCTGTGCCGCGGTGATCACGACATTGAGTACGATCGAAATGACAAGATTTTTGCCTTTTACCTCGTGCTTGTGGATATGGACGTGTTGGTGTTCCAAATCAGCAGAATGGGATTTTGTTGACGCGGTTGGCGTGGCGTCCGCCTTCGAACTCTGTCTTTAGGAATGTTTCGACCATTTCAACCGCCTGGTGCACCGATGTAAAACGTGCGGGAATGCTGATGATGTTGGCATCGTTGTGCTGTCGTGCGAGTGCGGCAATTTCTTTTGTCCAACAAACAGCGGCGCGTACCTTGGAATGCTTGTTGGCTGCCATCGCGATTCCGTTTCCGCTTCCGCAGATGATGATTCCGAGATCGGCTTTGCCATCGTTGATATCGGTTGCAACCGGATGTGCAAAATCGGGGTAATCTACGCTGTCATTCGAATCGGTTCCGTAGTTGGTGACCTGGTGGCCGTTTTCAATCAGCATATCAACAATTGCTTTTTTATAATCGGGACCCGCATGGTCGTTTCCTATTGAGATTTTCATGTTTTTATTTTTTACAAAATTACGCAAACAAAACAGAAACACAGTATGACGAATATTAAACCGACTGAAAACCAGTACGATAAATATTCAGAATAATTGTTAAAATTTAATGATGTTGAACGATAAGCCTAAGTGGCTGGAAATCAATGTTTGAAAAATTAACAAAACCCGTTGATAACTTCGGAAAGAATTTTATAAATAAATTGTTGTTGTCTCAAAAAAAAACGTAATCAAAAATTGGTTTGAAAATTACAAGATTAGTTTGGCGATTTTATGGATAACTTATCAGTCGAAATCTGTCATGTTGTTAACAAAAAGTGTTTTAAACTTATCTACAAAATTTGATCAAAGTTGATTGTCAACAACTGTTGATTATTTTTTGATTCTACTTAAAAATGAAGCTTTTAATTGCTGATTAGTGTGTTTATAAATCGTGAAAAGAAACATTATCCACATTTCAATTTAATAGATCGTAAAATTATTGTAACTATTAACACGCTATAATAACAACCAAAAATTAATTTAAAATTCCTTTTTCTTTTTGTTGTTACTAATAGATGTTGACAACTTTGAAATTATACGATTTTCATGCTTGTGTTTCCGTTGAGTTCGTCGAGGATGATCTGAACGGTATCCATGTCGTTTGGATGGATTTTTAATTTGATTCCGCCGAGTGCCACTGACGACATCGGAATCGCCGCCGCAATGGCTTCGTTTTCGAAATAATATTGGATTCCTTCCTGATCGAGCCTGTGCTTTAAAATTGTGATTTCGTGCGCATAATTAAATATGGCAACGGTTATGAAACTTTCCATCGGGTTTGCTTTTTACTAAAGATACGAAGAAATTGATTTTTTTATTTCTGAAGTAAAAGTTATATTTTCTATAAAGTGTAAATTTTAAACGGCTTGCTGACGTACAATTTTGTAATTTTCAACCTTATTAGAAGAATTTTATGAGTAAAATGCCAAAGAAGAATGGTGGCGGAAACAAGGATTTCTCCGGAAAAATATTGAAGATATTATCGAAGAACGCCAACAAAGGTTACAACTACAAACAGATTGCTGCAATCCTTGAAAGGGACGATACCAAAAGCAGGAATGAAATCATACGCGATTTGAAGCGGCTTGCTTCAAACAAACAAATCATCGAATCGGAACCCGGAAAATACCTTATTAAAGCGGTCAGTGAAGATTATTACGAAGGCAGAATCGACATGACGAGCCGGAAAACCGCGTATTTTATCTGTCCCGATTTTGAGGATGATGTTTTTATCCCGAACAATAATTTAAACCGTGCACTCGACGGAGATCTTGTCAAAGTCTATGTTTATAATCGTAGAAAAGGCAAACGTCCCGAAGGCGAAGTCATCGAGGTTCTTGAGCGAAAGAAAACAGAATTTGTTGGTGTTATCGACATCCAGAAAAATTTTGCATTCGTATCAACAGCGAACCCGAAAATGTATACCGATATTTTTGTCCCTAAAGACAAACTTGGCGATGCGCAACAGGGCGATGTCGTGGTAGTTAAAATTGAAGACTGGCCAAAACGCGCCGACAGTCCATTTGGGTCCGTCATTAATGTTTTAGGGAAACCTGGTGAACACGATACTGAAATCCACGCGATTTTAGCTGAATACGGGCTTCCATACGAGTTTCCGGTAGAGGTTGAAGATTACGCTCAGGGAATTGATACGTCCATTCAGCAAAGCGAAATCGACAACCGTCGCGATATGCGCGATACACTGACATTTACGATCGATCCAAAAGATGCAAAAGATTTTGATGATGCATTGTCGTTTAAAAAATTGGAGAATGGCAATTATGAAATAGGTATCCACATTGCCGACGTTTCGTATTATCTGCAGGAAGGTACAGTACTCGACCAGGAAGCGTATAATCGTGGAACATCGGTGTATTTGGTAGACCGCGTAGTGCCGATGCTTCCTGAAGTATTGTCGAATTTTGCGTGCTCACTGCGGCCGCATGAGGAAAAATATACATTTTCGGCTGTGTTTGAAATCGACGATAAAGCAAAGGTTGTAAACCAATGGTTTGGCCGGACAGTAACGTATTCGGATCAGCGATTTTCTTATGAAGAAGCGCAGTATATCATCGAAACGCAGGACAATACGATTCCACAGGAAACCTCGATAACGGGCGAATCGTATGTTGTTCCCGACAATATTGTCGAGGCGACATTAAAACTCGATCAGCTTGCAAAAATTCTTCGTAAAAAACGAATGGCCGAAGGAGCGATTTCATTTGATAAAGTTGAAGTGAAATTTAATTTAAGCCCGGAAGGTGAACCGATCGGAGTTTATTTTAAGGTTGCAAAAGACGCAAACCATCTGATCGAAGAGTTCATGTTATTGGCTAACAGAAAGGTGGCCGAGTACATCGGAAAACAGAAAAAGACTTTTGTTTACCGGATTCATGACGAACCAAATGAAGACAAGCTGATTGCTATGCAGACCGTCATTTCGCAATTTGGTTATAAGATTGATCTGCGCTCGAAGAACGACATCGCAAAATCATTGAATAGTCTGATGGCTGAAGTCAACGGCAAAAAAGAACAAAATCTTATTGACACGCTTGCAATACGTACAATGAGCAAGGCGAAATATTCTACAAAAAATATTGGCCACTACGGACTTGCATTCGATTATTATTCACATTTTACCTCGCCAATCAGGCGTTATCCCGATGTGATGGTACACAGGTTGCTGCAATATTATCTCGATGGCGGTAAATCGGTCAGCGAAGACGATTATGAAGTCAAATGCGAACATTCATCGAATATGGAAGCACTTGCAACAAATGCCGAACGCGATTCGATCAAATACATGCAGGTGAAATACATGCAGGACCACAAGGATGAAGAGTTCCTCGGAGTGATTTCAGGCGTGACCGAATGGGGAATTTATGTCGAAATCATATCGAATAAATGCGAAGGAATGTGCCGCATCCGAGAAATAAAAGACGATTACTATACGTTTGACGAAAAGCAATATGCACTCGTTGGCACGGTTTCTGGTGCAACACTGCAGCTTGGCGATGAAGTTTATGTCAAGGTGAAAAACGCCGATTTAGTAAAAAAACAACTCGATTTTCATTTTATCAGAAAGAACGAATAGCGAATTATCATGAAAAAGATATTGGTACTGACAGCAATTTTAATAGCGCAAATCAACTATGCGCAGGTTACGAAAAATTTAGGCGATTTTGATGAAGTAAAGGTTTTTGACAGGATTTCGGTTGAACTTGTCCCGTCCGACGAAAATCGAATCGTAATTTCAGGCAACAGAAGCAGCGATGTTGAAGTCGTCAATAACAACGGCCAGTTAAAGATCCGGATGAAACTTGAAAAACTGCTTAGCGGCGAGGAAATCAATGCTGTGCTTTATACACGTGGCATTAAGGGAATTGATGCTACCGAAGGCGCGTATGTAAGTTCAAATGCAACAATCGAGCAGGACGAATTGGATCTTGATGCAAAAGAAGGCGCACAGATCAAACTTAAAGTCGGTGTGCGTGAACTCGATGTCAGGGCTGTGACCGGAGCGAAAATTATGCTTTCGGGAACTGCCGACGACCAGGAAATAACAATTGGTACAGGCGGAATTGTTGAAGCAGCCGGCCTTGTTACCACGCGAACCGATGTCGAGATAAAAGCCGGTGGAGAAGCAGAAGTCAATGC
>JAEYZX010000186.1 GCA_023427845.1 Bacteroidota bacterium | reverse complement strand
GCGGTGTCCAGCCGGCGAGGGTTGTCGGAAATGGAAACAACGGATAACCTGTAAGGACAAGGCATTTGCCGATAAACAACAGCAGCATGCCAACTGAAAGCAGTGTTATCCGTAAATCAAAATGCCTAAAGGATTTAAAACGCATGATCAGAAACAGCGGAAGCAACAGCAATGCGACCGCTGTCGGTTTTATATAAATCGCAAACAATACCAAAATTACGATGAGATTGAATGCATTGGAACTGCCATCTTTTAAATGCTTTATAAATATTGAGAAAATAATAAACGACAATACATAGATTGCGATGTCGGGTGAAGGCGAGCCGATAAACCTGAAAAAAAGCACATTCGCCAGAGGAAGCAGGCCAATGATCAGATATTCCCGGTTTCGATGCGTATAGAATGAGTTGAGCTTTAGGATCGCGAAAATATTCCCTATCAACAGGCAGAATCCGCTTAAGTCATTTAAATTCGGATAAAGGAAGGAAAAACTGAACGCACTCTGAGCAATATGCCAACCGCTGGTTTGCCCAAAAAAGTAATGCAGATTCGCAAGGCCGCGTACAAATCCGTATTCATTGAGCCATTTGACCGTTTGGATGTAATACGATTCATTGTCGACAATATATGGAGGTGCCGCACATTGCGCGATTATCAACAGCATGATGATGGCGAGGGCAACTTTCAGCGCAACCGACAATTGTCGGATTTCAACTGCGAAATGCCGATAAACAAGTAGAATTTGATTTTTATGAGTAATTACCAATAGTAGGTTGAGCAAAATCAGCACGATGTGAAACTCCCAGTTTATGCGTCCAAAAAATGCCCCAACACCGGCGAATATTGTAGATGTGAACAATCCAAGAATTACGGTAATCGCAAATTCATCAGTCTTGAGCCTGAATAAATTCCGGAACAGAACACCAAGATTTACGCTCGTGAATAATATATAGATCCAGCTCAGCGCAATCAGTAGCATTACTTGACGATTTGGCCATCCGACATCACCAATTTGCGATCGGCCATGTTCGCGAGTTCTTCATTATGAGTCACAATCACAAACGTCTGGCCGAATTCATCGCGGAGCCTGAAAAACAACTGGTGCAGGTTTTCGGCCGAAGCCGTATCGAGATTTCCCGAAGGTTCATCGGCAAATATAACTGCAGGCTTATTGATCAATGAACGTGCCACTGCCACACGTTGTTGTTCACCTCCTGAAAGTTCATTTGGCTTGTGATTCATCCGGTGAGAAAGTCCGAGGTATGAAAGCAGTTTTTTAGCTTCGGCCTCACTTTCTGATTTTGATTTATTTGCGATGTAAGCCGGAATGCAGACATTCTCCAATGCCGTAAATTCAGGTAAAAGTTGGTGGAACTGAAAGATGAATCCCAAATGCAGGTTTCGGAAACGCGACAGGTTTTTGTCGTTCATTCCCATAATAGCCTGTCCGTTTATTGTTAGTTCGGTTCCCGCTTCAGCGGCAGGTTTATCCAACGTCCCTAATATTTGCAACAAAGTCGTTTTTCCGGCACCCGATGCGCCGACAATCGACACAATTTCCCCTTTTTCTATATGGAGTTCAACGCCTTTCAATACGTGGAGCTGATCGTAATACTTATGAATATTCTTCGCGTGTATCATTTAATGGGGTGTGTTTTCACAAAGAAACAAACATTTTATCCAAAAATAAATCTTTGGCTGACATTCTTTTGCTGCATAAAGTTTAGTTAACACTGGCGCAGCGCTAATCAGAATCATTTACTTTTGATTAAAATCGGACGATGAAAAAGATGATGTTAATGACGGTGATCTTTTCGATAATCGGATGCCAGTCTAAAGATGCCGTCACTTTAACCCGGCAAAACGAACCAATCAATATGGATATGGAAAATGGAATAGAAGTCGCCACTTTTGCAGGTGGTTGTTTTTGGTGTACCGAAGCGGTGTTTCTCGAACTCGACGGAGTAAAGTCGGTTGTTTCCGGATATATCGGCGGGAAAACTGTTAACCCGACCTATAAAGAGGTGACAAGTGGCGAAACCGGACATGCCGAGGCGATTCAAATCACGTTTGATCCCAAAAAGATCACATTTGGAGAATTGCTCGAAATATTTTTTGCGACGCACGACCCGACAACGCTGAACCGGCAAGGGAACGATATCGGCACACAATATCGAAGTGAAATCTTTTATCACAATGATGACCAGAAATCGCTAACGGAGTACTATATCAATCTGATGGAGACCGAAAATACTTTCGGCAAAAAGATCGTGACGAAAGTATCACCCGTTTCAAAATTCTATCCTGCCGAGGATTACCACCAAAATTACTACAACCGCAACCAGGAGCAATCGTACTGCAGTTATGTGATTACGCCAAAGATCGATAAGGTGCGCACTAAATTTAAAGACAAGCTCAAAAAATAATGGCATTGGATTTGCAAACAGTGTTTAAAAATCAATAGATAATGACAGATAACATTGTAATTGAGCGTAATCTTGCGAACAAGAATCGCAATCTGATACTCGGCATTCTGTTCGATATGATCGGAATGCTTTCGTTCACGATTCCGTTTATTGGCGAATTTTCGGATGTCGTATGGGCGCCATTGTCGGGAATATTGATGGCGCGTCTATACAAAGGGACAACAGGAAAGGTGGGAGGAATCTTCGCGTTTCTCGAGGAGATAATCCCGTTCTCCGATTTCATCCCCAGTTTTACGCTGATGTGGATTTATACGTATGTCCTCAATAACAAAAACTCCCGCTAATTGTGGGAGTTTTTTTTGTCGGAAAATATTCGGATTCCCATCGAGTGCAGCATTTTCTTTTCAAAAGCCCAAAAGAACTCGAACTGCCCAAAAAGAAAACCATAAGACACCAATAACACTTGGTAGGCGGGGAAAATCAATATGAAATAAAGAGGATAATATATCCACAATGAGGTATTGTCCTTAGTGATGTCAAGCAGATCCAGCAACGGTTTGGACAGGTAGGCCGATGTCGATCCTGTGATTGCAAATACGATAAAAATCACGGTAAGTTGGAAATTTGAAGTAATTCCCCAACGTAGTTTTAGCTTATTCATATCAATAAATGTTGCCGCAAAAATACAACATTATACGCGCGGAACAAAAGGTCCGAGCCGCTGATTGTATTTTATCTGAAAATACGTCAGATAATTAAAAATCATATAGTTGACTTCAAACCCATAATCAGTAGTTGAGTTGTAATTAATTGGAAAATCATATATATCGCCATAGCGTTGTGGCTGCATTGCACGGTTGTTCCATTCTGTTACCCATATCCGGTTGCGGGTTTCAAGAAAATTCTGCGTATAAAAATTGCGTGGCCTTGCATTGGTGTTGAACCAACTATTGAAACCCGGATCGAAAATGACAACATCAAACTCTTCATCCTTGTTCGATATGCGGATCGTATCGTTTTCACTCAAAACAGGCTTGTCGGGCGACATTGTTTTGGACGAATTGCAGCTTACCATAAATCCGCCAACTGCGAACAACAACATTGCTATCTTTTTCATGACTGCTTTTTTACATTATTAAAATTAAAGAAAAAAGCACCCACGAAGAGGTGCTTTTCATAAACTTTAACGCCCGGGGCTTAGGCATTCTCGGTTTTGAGCAGGCTGATGATCTGTTCGGCCAGTTCCGTACCGATCCGGTCCTGCGCTTCAAGAGTGGCCGCGCCAATATGCGGAGTCAGCGATATTTTTGGATGCATCAAAATTTGCACCGACGGCTGCGGTTCGTCTTCAAAAACATCAAGACCTGCAAAAGCAACTTTTCCGCGGTCGAGCGCTTCAATCAGCGCAACTTCGTGAATGACACCGCCACGCGCCGCGTTCACGATTCCGACATTGTCTTTCATCGCTTCAAATTCGGCTTCGCCAATAACGTATTCTTCCTGTGCCGGGAGATGCAGCGTTATGAAATCGGAATGTTTGATGATATCTTCTACCGGTTCGGTAATGATATCGACATTGATGAACTGCCCGTTGTAGAAATCAACCTTTATTTCGGCATTGCCGACATATTTGTCCGATGCAATGACGCGCATTCCAAGACCAAGGCCGATTTTCGCGACAGCCTTACCAATTCGTCCAAAACCGATTATCCCGAGCGTTTTTCCTCGGAGTTCCATCCCGTTCGCATAGGCTTTTTTGAGGCCTTCAAAATTGAAATCGCCTTCAAGCGGCATATTCCTGTTGGCATCATGCAGAAACCGCACACCGCTGAACAGATGCGCAAAAACGAGTTCGGCAACCGATTCCGATGACGAAGAAGGCGTATTGATTACATGGATGCCTTTTGCACGCGCATAATCGACGTCGATATTGTCCATTCCGACGCCGCCGCGACCGATGATTTTTAAGGTTGGGCAATTGTCGATTATGTCGGTGCGTACTTTAGTGGCGCTTCTCACAAGCAATACATCTATACGGTGCAGGTTGATGTAATTCGCAACCTGTTCCTGCGCGACCTTTGTCGTGATTACCTCAAAACCTTCTTTTTCCAGGGCTTTGATGCCGCTTTTTGAAATGCCGTCGTTGGCTAAAACTTTCATAGTATGTCTTAATTATTTTAATTTTTAGAAGCTGATCCCGCCATTCGCTATATCTTTTTTTGTCACGGCACCATCGTCATGGCAACTGTCCAATGACAAAAAAAGGATGCCGCTGCTGTCGGGGCTAGGGCCGCATTTTTCTATTGAACCGATTTTTCGAATTGCTGCATCACATCAACCAAAACCTGTACGCTCTCCAACGGAAGCGCATTGTACATCGAGGCGCGGTATCCGCCAACCGAACGATGCCCGTTGATTCCCGATATTCCCGCTTCCTTCCACATTTTGTCAAAGGCTTCGGTTTGACGCGTGTCTTCAAGCAGGTAGGTGACGTTCATCAAAGATCGATCGACTTTTGATGCCGTTCCGCGAAACAATGGATTTCGGTCGATTTCATCGTATAAAAGTGCGGCTTTCGCATTGTTTATTTTTTCGATCTCTTTAATTCCGCCTTTATTTTTTAGCCAACGAAGTGTAAGCAATGATGTATAAACCGCAAAAACAGGAGGCGTATTGTACATGCTTTCTTTTTCAATGTGTTGCCTGTAATCAAGCATCGATGGAATCGTCCGATCGGTTTTCCCGAGGATTTTTTCATTGACGACCACAAGCGTCACACCTGCCGGACCCATATTCTTTTGCGCGCCCGCATAAATGAGGTCGAATTTCGAATAATCGATGTCGCGCGAGAAAATGTCGGAACTCATGTCGCATACAATCGGAACATCGGTATTCGGGAATTCTTTCATCTGCGTCCCGAAAATGGTATTGTTTGAGGTGCAGTGAAAATAATCGGCATCGGAAGGTATTTCGTAATCTGTTGGAATATAAGTATAATTATCTGCTTTCGACGATGCAACTACGACGGTTTCTCCAAAGGCCTTTGCCTGTTTAATTGCGCCGCTTGCCCAGGTTCCGGTGTCGAGGTAGGCAGCTTTTTGCCGCATCAGATTGTAGGGCACCATCAGGAATTCGAGGCTGGCGCCTCCATGTAAGAATAAGGCCTGATAACCTTTGTCTTGAAGACCCAGTAACTCAAGCGCCATCGACCGCGCTTCTTCCATGATCGCGACAAATTCTTTGCTACGATGCGATATCTCGAGTATCGAAAGGCCGGAGTTGTTGAAATCCAGCACTGCCTGCGCAGATTCCTGAAGAACTTCCTGAGGCAGTATGCATGGCCCGGCACTATAATTATGTATTTTCATAATGACGCTTTATCATTACAAATTACAGGAATTATCGACAAAGCAATAGGCGGTTTTGGGATTTAATTTCAGGAGTTTATCAACAAAAAACGATGTAGTATCAGAGCGCCGAAAGAAACAGCATTGTGTCCACATTGTCGGCGTAATCCCAAAGTTTAGGTTTTTGCGTTTCACCAAAATTAATGCTGTTTGGAAGCAGCATATTTGAAACGACGCATTGCAGTTGATCGGCATCTGTCGAAAGGCGGTCTTTCAATGTATCGATAGTATCATAGTATTCATAGAAAATGCTCGAAATGGGCGAGGAATAACTTTCGTCTTCTTTTATTGTCATGAATCCGTTATCCAATAATTTGAAATTGCTCATCAAAAAGACCGCTTTGTTGTAATCGTAATTGTTGGCGTATTTTTCGTACTGCACAACGTCACGGTATTCGTACATCGCTTCAAAAAATGCATCGAAATTATACCCGTGCGGTACAAACAATTTCGACACATTGCGGCATCCGAGACCGAAATACCTGAAAATATCTTCACCTAACGCAATAAGCTGTTCCTTTGTTTCGTCGCCGGTAAGTATCGCGGCCGAATTCCGGTTTTTGCGAATAATTGAAGGTTTGTCCTTGAAATAATATTCAAAATATCTCGCCGTATTATTGCTTCCGGTTGCGATTACGGCGTCAAAGTTTTCAAGTTTTCCCTCGGTAAATTCAATTTGTTTTTCCAATTCTGGTTCAATCGCGATCAGATACTTTGCCAGAAATGGCAAAAGGTGCTGATCATTCGACGATGTTTTGACCAGGGCTTTGTGGCCGCTGAGTATCACAGATATGAAATCATGGAATCCGACCAGCGGAATGTTGCCGGCCAATATTAATCCGACAGTTTTCTGCGTTACGCCTTCAAGATCATAATCCGATAACCATTTTATCAGATTGTCCATAGTCAAAGCATCAGCCCACGAGCTTATTGCAAAATACACCTGTTCGGGCGTATACCATCCGTTATGTGATTGTGATAATATGATCAGTTTTTGAAATTCGTCCAAAAAAATATCATTATGAGCGACTTTAGGATTTGCAGTGGTTTCTTTTTCAGAAAATTGGCTTAGGAAATCACCCAATTGTGCGAAAATATTTATTTTATGTTCTAAAGTCATTTGTTTGTTTATGAATTGTTTTGGGCGTAATTTTGCGCAAAAATAAGCTTAAATAATTTCAATGACAAAGTCGGTGGCACATTGCTCCGATTTGGCCTATCCAAAGTAAAGAATAATGGCAATAATCATTACAGACGAATGTATAAACTGTGGTGCATGTGAACCGGAATGTCCGAACACCGCGATTTATGAAGGTGCCGACGATTGGCGCTATAAAGACGGAACCTCGCTTCGTGGCAAGGTAGTGCTGCCTTCGGGTGAGGAAGTCGATGCCGAAGCGCCTCGTATTCCTATTTCTGACGAAATCTACTATATTGTTCCAGATAAATGTACCGAATGTAAAGGCTTTCACGACGAGCCGCAGTGTGCCGCAGTTTGCCCGGTCGACTGTTGCGTTCCCGATCCAAACCATGTTGAAAGCGAGGAAACGCTACTGAATCGGCAGGCTTTTCTGCATAACGAATAAAAAAAATCCTGAATGTTGATTCAGGATTTTTTTTGTTATTTAGGCATTAAGGTTAATTTCTTTTATAAGTTTCCACAGTAATACGATCGTTTTTATCGTCATACGTTTCAAGGATCAGGTTGCCGTTGCCGTCGAAGTATCCCACCGAGGTACGGTCACCGCTTCTGTAAATATAACTGTTATTTGAAAGCGGCCTTAAAATACCGGCACGTTTGTTATCATCGGTCATAAGCGTGTAACCGGTATTGTCGACCGAGACCTGGTAGCGTTGCCCACCTAAAGAATAATATGCGGATCTGTCAACGTCAACAACTCTGGTTGAACCGTCGGGCGCAGTAATCGTCGTGCTTGCCGTTACCTTCACAGGCGAGGGCTTAACATCTTTATTCAGTGCATTCGACTCGGCGTTTTGAAGCTCTACATTTTGAACTTCATTTACATTCTGCGTTTTTACCAATTTTTTTTCTCCTTCCGAATCCTTGACTGTCGTAACTGTACTTTTGGAAGTCGAAGTAACATTTGTATTCTGGGCGTTCATTCCGGCTGTAAAAATAAATGCCGCCAACCCTAATATTAGATTTTTCATAATTAAATGATTATTGGTGAGTTAGCAAAGTTACCAGCCGATAAACTGTTGCCATTACACAATTCGATATTTGTGTTATATAATTAAAAACCGCAAAACCGGTAAGCAGTCATTGGAAGGAGAAATAAACCGTATATTTGCAGACTTTTAGAAAAAATAACCCGTACTGAGTTACAAAAAATATAAAGATGAAAGCAGGAATTGTCGGATTGCCGAATGTTGGAAAATCAACCCTTTTTAATTGTCTGTCGAATGCAAAAGCACAAAGCGCGAATTTTCCGTTTTGCACGATTGAACCTAATATAGGCGTCGTAAATGTTCCGGATCCAAGGCTCCAGAAACTTGAAGAACTTGTAAAGCCTGACCGCGTTCAGCCCGCAACTGTCGATATTGTTGATATCGCCGGACTAGTGAAAGGCGCGAGCAAAGGCGAAGGACTCGGAAATCAATTCCTTGGAAATATCCGCGAATGCAACGCCATCATTCATGTGCTGCGTTGTTTTGACAATGATAACATCGTTCATGTCGATGGAAATGTAAACCCAATCCGTGACAAGGAAACTATCGATATCGAACTCCAGCTAAAGGACCTTGACACTATCGAAAAACGGCTTGAGAAGGTCAAACGTGCCGCAAAAACCGGTAATAAGGAAGCCCAGGCTGAAGAAGCGCTTTTAAACCGCATCCGCGAAGCACTGCTTCAGGCAAAATCGGCCCGAACGGTTCAGCCAAAAAATGCCGATGAGGAAGCCCTAATGGAAAGCTTTCAATTAATCACTACAAAACCGGTTTTATACGTCTGTAATGTCGATGAAGAATCGGCTGCACACGGAAATACTTATGTCGAACAGGTTCGTGAACTTGTAAAGGATGAAAATGCGCAGGTAATCGTGCTTGCTGTAGGTACGGAAGCCGACATCACCGAACTTGAAACCTACGAAGAACGCCAAATGTTCCTTGAAGATCTTGGATTGATCGAACCGGGCGCATCGGTATTGATCCGCGCGGCTTATAAATTATTGAACCTTCAAACCTATTTTACTGCAGGTGTCAAGGAAGTCCGCGCGTGGACCATCAACATTGGCGACACAGCACCTCAGGCCGCAGGAGTCATCCACTCCGATTTTGAAAAAGGATTTATCCGTGCCGAGGTCATCGCATACGAAGATTATGTGCATTTTGGTTCGGAAGCCAAAGTCAAGGAAGCAGGAAAACTACGGGTTGAAGGAAAAGAATACATTGTCAAAGATGGTGATGTGATGCACTTCAGGTTTAATGTTTAAGGATTTTTATTTCGGCTCGTTTGGGTAAAAAGATTATAGTTTAACTTTAATAATCTCAATCTCAAATTTTAAATTCCAAATTCCAAATTCCAAATTTTAAATTCCAAATTCCAAATTCCAAATTCCAAATTCCAAATTCCAAATTCCTAATCCCTTTTCCCTAATCCCTGATCCCTCATCCCTAATCCCTCACCCATGAAAGTAATCGCATTCGCCGGAAGCAGCAGCAAACAGTCAATCAATAAGAAACTCGCCATTTATGCGGCAAGCCTGATTGACGGTGCAGAAATAGAGGTGCTGGATTTAAACGATTATGAACTTCCGTTGTTTAGCGTAGATGTTGAAAAGGAACTCGGCAAGCCTGAAATTGCGCGTACATTCCTTGAGAAAATGGAATCGGCCGATATCATCGTACTGTCGCTGGCCGAACACAATGCTTCGTTTAGTGCCGCGTTCAAAAACATTTACGATTGGGCATCGCGTCAGAATAAAGTGGTATTTGCCAATACGCCAATGCTGCTGCTCGCAACATCGCCCGGTAAAGGCGGCGGGCGTAATGTAATTGAAGCGGCAAAAAACAGTCTGCCTAAATATGGCGGTAACATAATTGCAACATTTTTCCTTCCGCAGTTCAACGACAATTTCGATGTCGAAAACAACCGGATATCAAATCCCGAATTTGACCAACAGCTTCACGACGCTGTTAAGAAGTTAAAATAGTAGAAGCAGCTACAATTGAGTATATTATGGCAAGATTGTTGCTGAATCCCGGTCATGAAAATGACTATGATGTTCCGCGCTTGTTTGACTCCACTTTTTTTATTCGTTTTTACTTTTGGATCCGCTCAGGATTATGCTGCTGTAGATTCAAAAGTCAGAGCCTATGGTAATTTTTCCGATCCCGACAAACTTGCCGCCCAAATCGACCGCGATTTTACATCCGAGGACCACAAGGCGCGCGCCATTTTTACATGGATTGCAACAAATATAAAGTATGACGTTCAACAATATCTGTCAAATCCAAATGTTCGTGAAGTAGCCTATTCCTATCGGACACCACAGGAAAAAGCGCAAAAAGAACAGCAGTTCAAAGATCAAATCGTAATGAAGACCTGGCGCTCAAAAAAAGGATTGTGCCATGGATATTCCGAGCTCTACAATTACCTTGCTAAACGTGTCGGACTTGAGAGCATCCTGATTCCGGGCACTTCAAAATCCCATCCGACCCATATCGGTAAACTTCCCGTTGCAGCCGATCATGCGTGGAATGCGGTGAAAACCGATGGAAAATGGCATTTGCTCGATGTGACCTGGGCGGCAGGCGGAATTGACGGTGCGACCAGAAAATTTAAGCCAAGATTTAATGACAGCTATTTTTTCACCGATCCCGAAGTATTCTTCCTGAATCATTTCCCTGACGACAAACGATTGCTGATGACCAACCACACGCCACAGGAATTCGCCGATCTTCCATTGTTTTACGGTGAATATTTGGCTTCCGATTATACGATTCTGACACCTAACAACGGTACAATCAATGCAGTGGCCGGCACAATTTCCTTCAAAATTAATAATTTCAAAGGCAGCCGTATATCTTATGTTTTCAGCAACGACAATACTTTTAAAAATGTGACTCCGACACAGGTTGGAAATGATGCGATATTTGAAATTCCCGTTAACCCGCGCGCTTCAGGATACCTTACGCTTTTTGTGAACAGCAGTTCAATTGTGACCTATAAAATTCAGCGCGGATAGCCTGTTGGCGTCCAATAACATCGGCGTTTTTGTCAATATCCTTTTGATAACTTTGAACGCGCGTGCTTTTGATTTCCTTGCGGATATAGTACATTAGCCCCAAATCGTTAATTTCCCAATGTCAAACCAGAATCAGTACACCGAAGACAACATTCGTTCGCTCGATTGGAAGGAGCATATCCGTATGCGTCCCGGGATGTACATTGGAAAACTCGGTGACGGCTCATCTCCGGATGACGGTATTTACATACTGCTGAAAGAAGTCATCGACAACTGCATCGATGAATTCGTCATGGGCGCGGGAAAAACCATTGAAGTTACGATCAAGGACAAAACGGTTTCGGTGCGCGATTATGGCCGCGGAATACCTTTGGGTAAGGTCGTCGATGTCGTATCGAAGATGAACACCGGCGGTAAGTACGATTCGCTTGCGTTTAAGAAGTCGGTTGGTTTGAACGGTGTGGGAACAAAAGCTGTAAATGCGCTGTCGAATTATTTCCGCGTCGAGTCGGTTCGTGATGAAAAGCAGAAGGCGGCCGAATTCAACGGTGGAAATCTCATTCTTGAGGAAGACATAATCGAGACCACAAAGCGCAAAGGAACCAAAGTCACTTTTACTCCCGACGAGGCGATCTTCAAAAACTACAAATTCCGTAACGAGTACATCATCAAGATGCTCAAGAATTATTGTTACCTGAATACGGGGCTAACGATAATCTACAACGGAGAAAAATATTATTCCGATAATGGACTAAAGGATCTTCTCGACGAAAATATTGCCGATGATGATATGGTTTATCCAATTATCCATCTTAAAGGCGATGATATCGAGGTCGCGATCACACACAGCAAATCACAATATTCAGAAGAATATCATTCGTTTGTGAACGGGCAGAATACAACGCAGGGCGGAACGCATCTTGTGGCTTTTCGCGAGGCAATCGTAAAGACGATCCGCGAATTCTACAATAAAGGATTCGAACCTTCGGATGTGCGAAAGTCGATTGTAAGCGCGGTTTCGGTTAAGGTGATGGAACCTGTCTTTGAATCGCAGACCAAGACCAAACTCGGTTCGACCGACATGGGGCCGGGATTGCCGTCGGTGCGGACATTTGTAAACGATTTCATCAAAAACGAACTCGACAATTTCCTGCATAAAAATTCTGAAGTTGCCGATGCGCTGCTTCGTAAGATTTTGCAGGCCGAACGAGAAAGAAAAGAACTTTCGGGAATCCGTAAACTTGCAAAAGACCGCGCGAAAAAAGCAAGTCTGCACAATAAGAAATTGCGCGATTGCCGAATCCATTTAACCGATTCAAAAAATCCGAAAAGTCTCGAAAGTACGTTGTTCATCACCGAAGGGGATTCGGCTTCCGGATCGATAACGAAATCTCGGAATGTGAATACACAGGCCGTTTTCAGTTTACGTGGCAAGCCGTTGAATTCCTACGGGATGACGAAGAAGATCGTTTATGAAAACGAAGAATTCAACCTGTTGCAGGCGGCGCTCAACATTGAGGAAGGAATGGAGGATTTGCGTTACAATAACATCGTAATCGCTACCGATGCCGATGTCGACGGAATGCACATCCGATTGTTGCTGATCACATTTTTTCTGCAGTTCTTTCCTGAACTGATAAAGGAAAACCATCTATACATATTGCAGACGCCGCTGTTCCGCGTGCGAAACCGCAAAGAAACCATATACTGCTATTCAGAGGAAGAACGACGCGACGCCATCGAAAAATTAAAACCAAAACCGGAAATCACGCGGTTTAAAGGATTGGGGGAAATCTCGCCCGATGAATTCGTGCATTTCATTGGCGACAATATCCGATTGGATCCGGTCATGCTGGATTCGGTCACATCAATCGAACAACTGCTCGAATTTTACATGGGCAAGAATACGCCCGACCGACAGGAATTCATCATCCGCAACCTAAAGGTGGAACTCGATGCAAGCGTAGGTTAAACGCATTTAAAATGGACGACGAAGAAATAATAGACCCTGCAAATAACGAAAGCTTTAACCAAGGCGAGCATTTCTACGACCACAACAAAGATCCCGAAGATACGATTACGAAAGTCACCGGGATGTATAAGGACTGGTTTCTTGATTATGCGTCCTATGTGATCCTGGAACGTGCCGTGCCTGCAATCGAAGACGGGTTCAAGCCTGTACAGCGCCGCATCATGCACTCGATGCGTGAACTTGACGATGGCCGTTACAACAAAGTCGCGAATGTTGTGGGTCACACAATGCAATACCATCCGCACGGCGATGCGAGTATTGGCGATGCGATGGTGCAAATCGGACAGAAGGATTTATTGATCGATACGCAGGGAAACTGGGGAAACATACTCACCGGCGACGGAGCTGCGGCTTCGCGTTACATAGAAGCGCGGTTGTCAAAATTTGCGCTCGAGGTTTTATACAGTCCGAAAATCACGGAATGGACTTCTTCTTACGACGGACGCCGCAATGAGCCTGTCAACCTTCCCGTAAAATTTCCATTGCTGTTGGCACAGGGAGCCGAAGGCATTGCCGTCGGATTATCGACGAAAGTGTTGCCGCATAATTTCAATGAACTTATCGATTCGTCGATCAAAATATTAAAAGGAAAACCGTTCACGTTATTTCCTGACTTCATGACCGCGGGTATTGCCGATGTGTCAAATTACAACGACGGTATGCGTGGCGGCCGGGTGCGTGTTCGCGCAAAAATCTCGCAACTCGACAAGAATACGCTTGTCATTACGCAGATTCCGTTTTCGACCAATACAACCACGCTGATCGACAGCATTTTGAAAGCCAACGAAAAAGGCAAGATCAAAATCAAAAAAATCGAAGACAATACTGCAGCCGAAGTCGAGATCCTGATTCATCTTTTTCCGGGTGTTTCTCCTGATAAAACCATAGACGCATTATTTGCATTTACGGCCTGCGAAACATCGATCGCGCCGCTGGGATGCGTTATCGAAGACCACAAGCCTTTATTCATTGGAGTTTCCGATATGTTGCGGATTTCGACAAACCGGACGGTCGATTTGCTGAAAAGCGAACTCGAGATACAACTTGGCGAACTCGAAGAGCAATGGCATTTTCTTTCGCTTGAGCGGATTTTCATCGAGAACAGGATTTATCGCTTGATTGAAGAGGAAGAAACGTGGGAAGGCGTAATCAATGCAATCGATGAAGGTCTGAAACCGTACACCAAACATCTTAAACGCGCGGTAACCGAAGAAGACATTTTGCGGCTGACAGAAATCCGCATCAAAAGAATTTCAAAATTCGACATCGATAAGGCGCAGGAAAAAATCGAAGCGCTTGAAGGCGATATCGAGCAGGTGAAATACGATCTTGAACACATTACCGAATTTGCGATTGCGTATTTTACCCGATTAAAAGAGAAATACGGGAAAGGCCGCGAACGCCAGACCGAACTTCGCAGTTTTGATACGATTGAGGCAACAAAAGTCGTACTTCGAAATACAAAATTGTATGTAAATCGTGAAGAAGGCTTTATCGGCACCGCACTTAAAAAAGATGAATATCTCGCCGATTGTTCCGATATCGACGATGTGATCATCTTCCTTCGCGACGGTAAAATGCTCGTGACAAAAGTCGACGAAAAGAAATTTGTAGGTAAGGACATCATCCATGCCGCGGTATTCGATAAAAACGACAAGCGGACGATTTACAATATGGTGTACCGCGACGGTAAGTCGGGGCCGTCATTCATTAAAAGATTCAATGTTTCTGGGATCACGCGCGACAAAGCATACGACCTTACGCAGGGAAAACCCGGATCGCAGATTCTGTATTTTTCGGCAAACCCTAACGGCGAGGCCGAAGTCATCACGATCTTGCTGCGACAGGTGGGAAGCATCAAAAAACTCAAGTTCGATTCCGATTTCGCGTCGCTTGCAATCAAAGGGCGGAATTCGCGCGGGAATACGCTTTCGAAATATCCGATCAAAAAAATCGAACTCAAGGAAAAAGGAATATCGACACTGCTACCGCGGAAAATCTGGTTCGACGATACCGTACAGCGACTCAACGTTGACGGAAGGGGAGAACTCCTTGGCGAATTCCGTCCAAACGACCGCTTGCTTATAATCAACCAATCGGGTAAAGTCAAAACGATAATCCCCGAACTCACGACGCATTTTGATTCGGATATGGTGGTGCTCGAGAAATGGATACCCAAAAAGCCGATATCTGCGATTTATTATGACGGCGAAAAGGAACGTTATTATGTAAAACGGTTTGTAGTGGAAACCGAAAACAAGGAAGAATCGTTCATAACCGATCATCCGAATTCCCAACTCGAAATCGTTTCAACCGATTATCGGCCTGTGGCGGAACTCGTTTTCAGTAAAGTGAAAGGTGTCCAAAAAGAAAATCAAACGGTCGATCTTGAATCGTTCATTGCCGTCAAAGGATTCAAGGCGCTTGGCAACCAGCTCACAACCGACAAGCTCAAACAAATCAATTTGCTGGAACCGCTTCCATATGAGGCGCCCGAAGAAGTCATTCCCGAAGAACTCGAAGTGGCCGGCGAAACCGAAATAGATCAGTCAGATGTACAGATTGATGATGAAGGTCAGATCACGCTGAGCCTCGACTGATTTACCAATGAATCAATGTACCAATGTACCAATGCATAGTGCCATTGGTATATTGGTACATTTTTAAATTGTTACATTATTACCGCGCTATATTCTTGTTCTTCGACATTTTCATATTGAGGAATTCAACCAGCAACGAGAATGCGATAGCGAAGTACAGATAACCTTTTGGTATAGATGAAACGCCGTTGTCAAAGAATTGTGCATTCGCCAGGTGGGCCGCCTCGGTGATCAGCATGAATCCGATCAACACAAGGAAAGACAATGCCAAAATCTGGATCGACGGATGTTTGTTGACGAAAGTCCCAACCGGGATCGCGAATTTCATCATTACCAATACGGATACAATCACCGCGATGATCATAATATAAAGTGCCCCTTCGATTCCGGTGGTCATACCGACTGCGGTCAGGATGCTGTCGAACGAGAATACGATGTCGATCATGATGATCTGGAAAATGACTTTTCCGAATGTCGTAGATGCCGATCGTTTAAGTTCTTTCTCTTCTTCGCCTTTTTCGTCGACCTTCTCGCGGATTTCATTCGTACTTTTATACAGCAGGAACAATCCGCCGAGGAACAGAATTAGGCTTTGCCCGGAGATTTGTGCCGATGACCAGCCTACATCCCACGTAATCCACGGCTCGCTCATCGCAATCAGCCACGTTATTCCAAACAGTAATGCTATACGCATGAACATCGCCAGGAAAAGCCCGATTTTGGTTGCTCGTTTGCGATCCTCTTCGGGAAGCCTTCCGGTGATTATTGATATGAAAATTATATTATCGATACCCAAAACAATTTCGAGGAACGTTAGCGTAAGAAGTGCAATCCACGCATTGGGATTTGCGAATATTTCCAATATTTCCATAAACTATTTGATTTTTGTTACCGTTCCGCGTTGCTTGTTGTCACTTCCCACAATGCCAAACTCAAAGGTATACGAATTTTTTGATGTTGTCAATATTTTCATCACGATCGCTTTCTTTTCGTGCATGTTTTTCGGATTGAGCTTTGTCACGATATATTCGCAATCGCTCACCCAGCGCACGCTCGAGGTATCGGCCTTTCCTTCGTAATAATCGATCTCTCGGTCTTCGGTACGCACAAACGTGGTTTTCTTTTTGACACCATCGACCTCAAATTCGAATTCGAATGTGCCGGTTTTAAAATCGGTGCAATTTTGCTCCTGCTCGTAACAGGAGAACAATAGGAATGTTAGTGGAAGTAACAGTAGTTTTTTCATTTTTTAGGAGCTGTTTCCCGCTTTGCGCTGTATCTTTTTATTTACTCCGCAGGCTGCGTCAATAAAAAGGATGCCGCTTCAATCGGGGCTATTTAAATTAATAATTAACAATTAATAATTAACAATTATCTACACAATCTTGATGTCGTATTTCTCAAGCAACCCCGGAATGCCGGGCATTGAAAACTTTGCCTTTCGCATCGGGTTGATTTCGGGATCTATTGTATAGTTGTATGCCGACCTTAAATCGGCTTCGTTAAGGACGGTCGAGTTAAAAATGGCGTTGTCGAGATTACAGTCGGCAAGCACCGCCTTGGTAAGGTCGGCCCCGGCAAAACTGACTTCTTTCAGCGAGCAGTTCGTAAATCTTGTTTTTTGCAACTTCTTGTTTGTGAATGATGAAAAGTCAAGCATCGTATCTTCAAAAGTTACGGCAAACAGAAAGTCGGCACATTCGTGGAACGCGACGCCCAGCGCTTTGCACAAGCGAAATGTAACCGATTTCAGACTCGAGTTCCGCAGTTTCATCATCGCAAGGTTGCAGTCTATGAATTCACAATCAATGAATATGTTGTCGGAGAAATCGCTGTTCGAAAAATCGCAGTTTTTGAATGTGCAGCCGTCAAATTCGCGGCCATTCACTTTTGTATCGGCGTAGATGACTTTTTCGAAAATTTTGTTTATGTGTAAAAATTCATTCATCAGTCGCCAAACATGCTTTTAATGATTGTCCGAAGTCCTTTAAACATCAGTACAACAGCACCAATGCACATTATGATCCCGATTCCAAGGACGAGATAATGCCACGCAGTGTGCTGATTCTTGAAGGCGCTGTGGATCACCGACGGACCGATGAAAATCAGCGGAAGCGCCCATGCGAAATAGGAGATTCCTTTGTTTAATATTTTTTTGTCGGTACCCATTAGAACGATGCCCTTATGCCAAATCCGTTTTGATTGGCGACAATATTGACTGTGTCGAGTTTTAGGCCTGTTGCGGAAGTGCTTTTGAATCGGTTAAATTCTTCAACAACGGTTTCGAGTTTTTTCTTTCTTCCGATCAATATCGGAATCGAAACGGCAGTCAGCGCACCGCCGATATAGGTTGCAACCGACGGATAGGATGCATCTGCCGACAGTCCGATTGCAAGATCGGTAACCAGCAAACCCGCTCCGGCGCCCAAAAGCAAACCTCCCCAAATTGATTTGTCGTGATAAGCATTGTAGTTTTTGAGCAGTTCCGGTTCGTTGGCCAAAAGGAACCGAACCTGACGTGCGTCGAGTTTTTCAAGATTTGAATTGTAAATATTTCCTTTTTTGATTCGCAACTGTTGTGCCGATGCGGCAATGCTTAACAGCAGTAATAATAAGGTTGCAATTTTTGTCATTATGGTTTCGATTATTTGAATTTATTGAAATTATCGACTGCTTTGCGGACGCTTCCATGTGTCTTAAGCAATGAAGCGGCTTCGTGCTCCGACACGGGAATTTCATCCATTATCATTTTGATCCCACGGTCAACGAGTTTGTTGTTGCTGAGCTGCATGTCGACCATTTTGTTTCCTTTGACGCGTCCGAGCTGGATCATCGCGGCGGTCGATATCATATTGAGCACCAGTTTTTGTGCGGTTCCGGCTTTCATTCGCGAACTTCCGGTCACAAATTCGGGACCCACGACAACTTCAACCGGGAATTTCGCGGTTTGCGCAAGCGGACTTCCGGCGTTACACGTAATGCAGCCCGTAATAATGTTGTTTTCATTGCATTTTTCGAGCCCGCCAATGACATAAGGCGTTGTTCCCGATGCGGCGATTCCGATTACGATGTCTTTTTCTGAAATATTGTGCAAGAGCAAATCCTTCCACGCCTGGTTTTCATCGTCTTCGGCATTTTCGACCGCTCGTCGGATCGCTTTGTCGCCTCCTGCTATGATTCCATTGACAAGGTCGAACGGTACACCGAATGTGGGCGGGCATTCGGATGCGTCAACGATCCCGAGACGTCCTGACGTGCCGGCACCGATATAAAACAACCTGCCGTCATTTTTTAATTTCGACACGACTTCCTGTACAAGAACTTCGATTTGTGGAAGCGCTTTCCCGACTGCAATCGGAACGGTTTTATCTTCGTTGTTGATGTTGGCGAGTAAATCGGCAACCGGCATTTTTTCGAGCTGCTCGTAACGGGAAGATTGTTCGGTGGTTTTGGTGAAATTCATTGGTTGCGTATTGCTGCAAAGATACCTTTTTGATTTCAGATTTTTGATTTTAGTTTCCGGATTTAGGGGGAAGAGCACACAGCTGACAGCGGACAGCTGACAGCTAACAGCTAACAGCTGACAGCTGACAGAAGACAGAAGACAGAAGACAGACGACAGACGACAGAAGACAGAAGAAAGAAGTCAGAAGACAGAAGACAGACGACAGAAGTCACACGGCAGCAATAAGCAGCAAGGTAAGGGAGGATTTATTATTTTATTACAGTTTTCCTAGGAAGATCTATTCGCGTGAGGGATAGGACGGAAATCCTTTTTTGTCCGTTTTCGGCAAAAAAGATTGCAGGGATAGCCCGACCCGCAGGGGCACGCCATAGGGGAAAGGCGCAATTTTCAGTTCGGGGTTTTACTGGGTCTATAATGTAGTAAGCGTCTTAAATATCAAATTCCAAAATATCAAATATCAAATATCAAATATCAAATTCCAAATTCCAATTTCAAATTCCAAAACCTTAAATCCTATTCCCTTATGGCTAATCCCTTGTCCCTTATCCCTTATCCCTCATCCCTTATCCCTATTCCAAGTTCGAAATCCCAAATCCCAAATCCCAAATCCCAAATTCCAACCTTAAATCCTATTCCTTTTTGCCTAATCCCTTATGCCTAATCCCTTATCCCTTATTCCTCATCCCTTATTCCTCATCCCTCATCCCTCATCCCACTCTCAAACAAAACACGCCAACCCAATACCCAACACAATCATCGACACTTTAGCCACGTTGAACTTATGGCCTTCGCTGGTTTCGAAAATGATGGTCGATGAAATATGGAACAGGATTCCGATTACGACTGCGGTGATTTCGGTATAATAGTCGTTTAACAGGGGATAGTAGCCCGAGATTACCGTTCCAAGCGGCGTCATTACTGCAAAGGTCATCATGAATAAAAAGATGATCCATTTGTTCAGGTTTGCCGTTGCAAAAAACGATGTCAGGATTATTGCGATAGGAAGGTGATGAATTGCGATGCCGAGTGCAAGATGATCGTGATGCCCAACCGGGAACCCTTCCAATAGCGCGTGGATGCAAAGGCTGATGAACAGCAGCCACGGCATTTTGGTGATTTCGCCATGACCGTGTACGTGTCCGTGTTCGGCGCCTTTCGAGAAAAATTCAAGAATGATCTGGAAAAGAATCCCGACCATAATAAAAATCCCGATTTTGTTTGAATGCCCATGGCCCGGTTCATGGTGTTCGGCCTCATAGACTTCGGGAAGCAGGTGCATGACCGTGAGCGATAACAGAAACGCACCGCTAAAGGCGAGCAGCAGTTTCAGGTTTCGTTTTTTTTCGGGTTTGATGATCAGTGCGATCGCGTAGCCAAGAAGCACCGACAGCAGAGGCAACAGATAGTTCATTATTTGAAGATCATGATTAGACGGTCGCTTTCTTCTTTGTGGAATTTTCGCAGTTTGTAATCGCCAAAAGTATCGAGCATGTAAATCCCGGCCTGCTCCATCATGGATTCGAAATCTTCAAGAGTCAGCGCCTGCACTTTTTCGGTAAAATGGAATTGTTTGCCATCGTCCTCAAATTTGATTTCTTTGTAGATATGGTCGTCGATATGGTAGCGCTTGATGTCGAAATCGATCCCGCCTACGGTTTTCACTTCAGCAGGTACGAGGTTTTTGATGACTTTCTCGACATTCATAAAATCGATGACGGCAAAACCTGAATCGGTCAGGCTTTCTTTTATTGCGATCAATGTCCGAAGGTTATCGGCATCGTCATCGAAATATCCAAAGCTCGTAAACAGGTTAAAAACCGCATCGTACTTTTCTGAACAGGCCTCGCGCATGTCGTGCTGGATGAACCTCAGATTGGGTTTTTCGGATTTTTTTGCTTCGCGTATGCTGTTTTCCGATAAATCGGCGCCCGTAACATTGTAACCGAGCTCGCTCAGGTATATCGAATGTCGGCCTTTACCGCATGCAAGATCGAGAATTTTAGCGTCGTCGGGAAGGTTCAAATAGTTGGTGATGTTGTCCATGAACAATTGCGCTTCCTCGTAATCGCGGTCTTTATACAGTATGTGATAATAAGGGGAATCAAACCACGATGCGAACCAGTTTTTGGCAGGCTGATTTAGGTTTGTGGAGGTATTCTGTTCGTCGGGCATTTATTCCTTTTCTAAGATTACTCCGCAAATTTAGCGTATTTTTGCACCGTATACCCGATTTTACAATGGAAAATAATTTTAAGATGGTCGCCAAAACCTTTTTTGGTTTTGAGGAAATCCTGGCAAAGGAATTACAGACGATGGGAGCGCAGGATGTTTCTCCGGGAACAAGGATGGTGGCTTTTTCCGGCGATAGAGGATTTATGTATAAAGCCAATATCGGACTGCGGACGGCGCTCAAAATCCTGAAACCGATCTATCATTTCCGTGTAATGAATGAAGAAAGCCTTTATAAAGGAATTTCGGGAATCGACTGGTCAAAATACCTCAATGCAAACCAGACGTTCGTTATCGATTCGACGGTTCATTCGGAGCGATTCAACCACACCGAATTCGTGTCGCAAAAAGCAAAAGATGCCATAGTCGATCAGTTCCGCTCGCGAACGGGTCAGCGTCCGAGTGTCGACAAGGATCATCCGGATCTTCGAATCAATATCCATATCGATAAAGATCAATGTTCGGTTGCGTTGGATACTTCTGGTGCGTCGCTGCATCACAGGGGTTATCGAACGGCGACAAACATAGCGCCGATTAACGAAGTGCTTGCCGCGGGAATGCTTATGCTTTCGGGATGGGACGGGCAGGGTGATTTCCTCGATCCGATGTGCGGTAGCGGAACGATATTGGCCGAAGCGGCAATGATCGCATGCAACATTCCGCCAAACATCAACAGAAGGGAATTCGCTTTTGAGAAATGGAAGGACTGGGACAATGATCTGTTTGATACTATCGTTGAATCGCTTTTGAAGAAAGTCCGCGAATTCCATTATACAATTACCGGTTACGACAAAGCACCATCTGCGGTGCAAAAGGCAAAGGACAATATCAAAAATGCGAACCTCGACGATTACATAACAGTCAGGGAACGGAATTTCTTCGATACGCAAAAAGAAACGCAGGGACCTTTGCACATGCTTTTCAATCCGCCATACGGCGAACGGCTCGACATCCGGATGGAGCGCTTTTATGCCGAGATTGGCGATACGCTGAAAAAGAACTATCCCGGGACCAACGCATGGTTCATTACGGCTAATCTCGAAGCATTGAAGTACGTCGGATTACGACCTTCGCGAAAAATCAAGCTTTTCAACGGAAGCCTTGAAGCGCGATTGGTGAAGTATGAGATGTATGAAGGTAGTAAGCGGGCGAAATTCCAGGTGGAGTAGGGTTTAAATTTCAAATTTCAAATTTCAAAATCCAAAATCCAGATTCCAAATTCCAAGTTCCAGATTCCAAATTCCAAAATCCAAATCCCAGATTCCAGATGTCAAAACAAACAAAAGCATTTCTATACCAACTGATCTGTTTCGCAGCATTATTCATAATGTTTCGCTACCTCATAGCCGAATTCACGAACCTGACCGGATTTTGGATCCCGGTTACGGCATTCGTGGTCGCAACGTTACTGTCGCCAAAGTTCCAGGCAGTAAAAACACCGCAAGGCGATAAGCTGTTTATGAAATGGATGTTTATAAAAGGCGTTAGGGAGGTAAAATAGTCGCGGTCTCAGTTGCAGAAGTAGGCAGTAGCAGTAGGCAGTAGGCAGTGGCAGTAGGCAGTAGGC
>JAEYZX010000122.1 GCA_023427845.1 Bacteroidota bacterium | reverse complement strand
GTACGGCGCAGGGTATAAGATCCAGGCTGCAACCGCTGTTATTTAATCTGAATACTTTAGCTACTGCCAACTGCTGACCGCTGAAAGCTGACCGCCATAATCCTCGCAAAGACGCAAAGACGCAAATAGCACCTTTTGGGAGAAACTACGAAAACTATCCGAAAACTCTGAATGCGACTATGACTGTATAACTTTGTGGGTGCTGGCTTCAGGGTACAGGTGGCTGCAACCGCTGTTATTTAATCTAAATACTTTGGCTACTGCCAACTGCTGACCGCTGAAAGCTGACCGCTGACCGCTAAAAAGTAAACGCCGTTGTGCTTTTAACTTCCGAAATCACAAATGTTGAATGCGTACTTCCGATATGCTGCAGCGTGGTGAGTTTTGTGACCATGAATTCGCGATAGGCATCCATGTTTTCGACGGCGACTTTTAATATATAATCGTAATCACCGCTGACATGGAAACATTCGAGCACTTCGTTGAGTTTACCGACTTCCGATTCGAACTTCGTAAGGAATTCCCTTGTGTGCTGGATGAGTTTGATGTGGCAAAAAACCACAAAACTGCGTTGGATTTTAGTCTTGTCGACTAGAGCGACGTACTTTTTGATATAGCCTTCGCGTTCGAGCTTTTTGACACGTTCGTACACGGCCGTTGCGGAAAGGCTCAGCTTTAGCGACATCTCCTTGGTGGTCTTTTTGGTGTCGGTTTGTAGGATTCCAAGCAGCTTTTTATCGGTTGCGTCTAATGCCATCGGATTTTTTTTCTGTTGATCTGCGAATTTACGATATCTGTCCGAAAGAATATCTGGAAATTAAAAAAATCACCGAATAAAAAACTAACATCGTAGATTTAACTTCTGATTTTGTTCGGCAATTTGTTCTTTTGACAAAATTAATAGCCCGGATGGAAGCGGCATCCTTTTTTATTTGCACTTGGTTTTAACCATGGGCAAATAAAAAAGATACAGCGGACAGCCGGAATAGCTTCAAACAAAAAATATGAAAGATTTCAATCCGGCCGACAACATTCAGGACCTTCAGTATTTTGGTGAATTTGGCGGCGTCAACCCGTCGATTTCCGACTCATCGACCTATACGTTCCTGTCGGCAAAGACAATGTTCGACACTTTTGAAGGCAATGCAGAAGGTTGTTATTTGTATTCGCGGCATTCTTCACCCAGCAACCTGTACCTCGACAAAGCACTAGCCGCGATGGAAGGCACCGATTCGGCCAACGTATCGGCGTCGGGAATGGGCGCAATAACTCCGACGTTGCTACAGCTTTGCGGAAACGGCGACCATATCGTTTCGAGCCGCACGATTTACGGCGGAACTTATGCCTTCCTCAAAAACTTCACGCCCCGTTTTGGCATTGCGACCACGTTTGTGGATATTACAAAATTAGATGTGGTAGAAGCAGCCATAACTCCGAATACCAGGGTTTTATATTGTGAAACCGTGAGTAATCCTTTACTTGAAGTTGCCGATATTGCGTCGCTTTCTGCCCTCGCTAAAAAGCACAGGATAAAACTTGTGGTCGACAATACGTTCTCGCCATTGTCGGTTTCACCTGCCAGGCTTGGTGCCGATATCGTGATCCACAGTTTGACAAAATACATCAACGGAAGCAGCGATACAGTGGGCGGCGTGACGTGTGCATCACAGGAATTCATTGATTCACTTAAAAATGTAAACAGCGGCGCTAGCATGCTTTTGGGCCCGACGATGGACAGTCTGCGTTCGGCCAGCGTGATGAAAAACCTGCGTACGCTTCATATCAGGATCAAGCAGCACAGCCAGAATGCGATGTATTTGGCGCAAAGATTTGAACAGGACGGACTCAAAACGGTTTATCCCGGATTGGAAAGCCACCCAAGCCATGAGATATACAAAGGCATGATCAATCCGGAATACGGATTTGGCGGAATGATGACGATTGACGTAGGCGGAATCGACAAAGCGAACGCATTGATGGAATTGATGCAGCAGCGAAACCTGGGTTATCTTGCGGTGAGCCTGGGATTCTACAAAACGCTGTTCAGCGCGCCTGGAAGCTCGACATCGAGTGAAATCCCGCTTGAAGAGCAGCTGGAGATGGGATTGAGCGACGGGCTGATCCGATTTTCGATCGGTCTGGACAACGATATCGAGAGAACGTACCGAATGATGCGCCAATGCATGGTTGAATTGGCGGTATTGTAAACATTCTTTAGAGTTTTCATAAGGATTATCTAAACCTCGGAGGTCTAAGACCTCCGAGGTTTTTTTAATATACCAAATAAAATGACATGCGGGTGTTAAAGTTGAGTTTTATTTTAAAATAAAAAACCGCCTGAGGAAATTTACGGCCTGATTTCGTAGATGCTGCTACAAAATATTCTATAAATTCAAACATTTTCTATATTGCGGTACATTTAAACAAACAGATGAAGAGTCAGAACATTGAACCGCAACGCCCCGAAAACGAACCATTAATTGTAAACCGAGAACTTTCTTTGTGGGAAGCGTTGATTCCGATCATCATCCTGATCGTATTGCTTGCATACAATGTATATGTTTATGGCGACGAGGCGACCAGCGGATCGAATCAGTTCATCCTGTTGATTGGCGGTGCAGTGGCTGCGATTGTCGGCTTCCGGAACAAAGTCTCTTATGAAGCAATGATAGAAGACGTTTCGAAAAACATCAAATCGACCGCGGGCGCAATTCTTATATTACTGCTTGTTGGCGCACTTGCGGGAACATGGCTGATTAGCGGCGTGATCCCAACCATGATTTATTATGGGCTCCAGATTCTGCATCCTTCGATCTTCCTGCCTGCATGCTTGTTGATTTGTTCCGTGATATCGCTAGCAACTGGAAGTTCGTGGACAACATCGGCAACTGTGGGTATCGCATTGATGGGAATTGGATCGACAATCGGGATGCCACTCGGCATGGTGGCCGGTGCAGTGGTTTCGGGAGCTTATTTTGGTGATAAACTCTCACCGCTTTCCGATACGACAAATCTTGCGCCAGCAGTTTCGGGCACCGATCTTTTTACGCACATCCGATACATGACGCTGACTACGGTTCCAACGATGGTGCTGACATTGATTATTTTTATATTCCTTGGGCTTGCCCAAACTACCAACGAACTTACCAACGATTCCACGACACTCATCGCGATAAAAGAAAGTTTCAACATATCGCCCTGGCTCTTTCTTGTGCCGGCAGTCGTGATAATTCTGATTGTTAGAAAAACCGAACCATTGGTCGCACTTCTTGCGGGCACACTTCTGGGTGGATTATTCGCGCTCATTTTCCAACCCGACCTTGTCGCTAAAATTGGCGGGGGTGATCATCTTGATTTTGTTTCAGGATACAAAGGTGTCATGAATGCAATCACTGTCGAAACCAATATCGCAACCAGCAACGCACTATTGACCGATTTGTTTTCGGCGGGCGGAATGCAGGGAATGCTTGGTACGATCTGGCTGATTCTTTGCGCTATGGTTTTCGGCGGAATTATGGAGGCCATTGGAGCGCTGACGCGGATTACGGATGCACTTTTAAAATCTTTCCATTCGGTATTCGGATTGTTTGCCAGCACGGTCGCAAGCTGTCTTGCACTAAACCTTACCGCTTCCGATCAATATCTTGCGATTGTCGTACCGGGAAAAATGTTCTCAAAAGCGTATCGCGATAAGGGACTTGCTCCTGAAAATTTAAGCCGGACTCTTGAGGATTCGGGTACGGTGACATCGGCATTGATTCCGTGGAATACATGTGGAGCCTACCAGGCCGGCGTTCTCGGGGTATCTACGTTGAGCTACTTGCCGTTTGCGTTTTTCAATATCATCAGTCCGTTTATGACGCTGCTTTTTGCTGCTTGCCAGATTAAGATTCGTCAATTGAAAGCTGTCGGAACGATAGACAAAAACTATTAGGAAATAATAAGAAAGGATATAAAATCTATCGGAATCTTTATATCTATTGTATTTTTGCATCAAACATTAAAACACAATAAATATGTCATTAGTAGGTAAGAAATTTCCAAACATCAACGTAGACGCAATCTCCGAAATGGGAGACAACATGAAAATCAATATTTTCGAAGAGGCGACCAATAAAAACAAAAAAGTATTGTTGTTCTGGTACCCGAAAGATTTTACGTTTGTTTGCCCGACCGAGCTTCACGCGTTTCAGGCAGCACTTCCTGAATTCGAGAAAAGAAACACTATCGTGATCGGTGCATCGTGCGATACGAATGAGGTGCATTTCGCATGGTTGAACACGCCAAAAGACAACGGCGGAATCGAGGGCGTAACCTACCCTATCCTGGCAGACACAAATCGCAACCTCGCAAATATCCTTGGCATCCTCGACATCGAATCGACTGAATACAGCGAAGAAACTGATTCTGTGATCATCGAAGGATCTAACGTTACTTATCGTGCAACATATCTAGTCGACGAGACGGGAAAAATCTTCCACGAAAGTGTAAACGACATGCCACTTGGAAGAAACGTGAATGAATACATCCGTTTGATCGATGCTTACACGCACGTACAAACCAAAGGAGAGGTTTGCCCGGCAAACTGGGAAGAAGGTAAAGAAGCAATGCAGGCCACACGGGAAGGTGTTGCATCATACCTGAAAAACTAAATTCCAATAACTGAATCCAGCAACCAGATTCCAACATGAATAATGTGGAATCTGGAGCCTGGAACTTTAAAATTTAAAAATTATGCTGATTGAATTAAATGAAGATACTCTTCAGAATGTAGTGGATTCAAACGAGAAAGTCGTTGTCCAGTATTCTGCGTCATGGTGCGGGAACTGCCGGATCATGAAACCGAAATTCAAAAAATTGGCTACCGAGAACGAGAACCTTACTTTCGTGCTTGTCGATGCCGAGAAATCGCCCGAATCGCGCAAACTTGCGAACGTGACGAACCTTCCGACATTTGCGACATTCGTCAACGGAAAACTCGTAAACGAAACCCAGACGAATAAAGCCGATGTCCTTACGGAGCTTGTTTCGGAAATCACCAAAAATTAAATACTATGAAACTTCCTGTCATAAAGCACCTAACACAATTCATTGAGGAAAACGACCAGGACTACCTTATTGAAACAATCGAGGTCCTCGAGGCACTCACCGAAGTCCCGTCGCTTAAAGACGAAGAGCTGGACGTGATCGGCGAATTGATATCAAATATGTACGGCGCACTCGAAGTCCACAAAATGGTACAGGAAGGCACCGAAAAAAAAGAAGCGCTGAATGCGTTCATGAAACGGGTCATGGGGTCGATTGACAAATGAGTTAATTGATAATTGATAATTGATAATTGATAATTGATAATCTGGTAAAGAATAAGCGTCTCCATTGGGGACGTTTTTTTTTGAGGTTTCCGAAATGCGTAAAGCATAAGAGATAAGGAAAATCTAGGGATAAAGATTATTTTGCTGCAACTGTTTTACCGCTATTTATCACCATCGCAATAGCTGCCGACAGCCACTTCTACTACCTACCTCAATTTGTAATTGTGACTGCCGTATGAACCACCCCGCCCTGCGGGCACCCCTCCAGAGGAGGGGATTTCTGTTCATCAAATTTCGTTTTAAAACATTCCCCTCCTTCGGAGGGGTGGCGCAGCCGGGGTGGTTGGCCTGTCAACCAAAAAATCATCGATCCACCAAAACCTTCTCGTTTTAAACCCTACAACCTTCCTCCCCGATCACTGCTTCAAATTAAATTTCATACTTTTGGAAGCGCAATGGCAGCGTACAATTATGGAATTTGAAAGGGACAAGCAATTTTTTACCGGTCGGCTGAAAAGCCTGAAATATGCCGTAGCGGGAGCATACAAACTTGTCACTTCGGAACACAGCATCATCGTGCAGGTGATCATCGCGTTGTTGATGGTCGCCGCCGGATTCTATTTCGAAATTACCGCAACCGAATGGATGTTTCAGATCTTTGCGACCGGACTTGTGATCAGTATCGAAGGGCTGAACACTGCAATCGAAAAAATTTCAGATTTCGTTCATCCCGAATACCATCAGAAAATCGGTTTCATCAAAGACATATCGGCCGGCGCCGTTTTTCTCGCCGCGCTCACTGCAATCGCAATCGGACTGATCATTTATATCCCGAAGTTTCTCTAACCAAAGCATATTTATCTATTTTTATAGCATTTATAAAACCAGGATGGCAAAATCGACAAAAACGAAAAAGGAAGAAAATACAACAAAAAAACCGAGAATAACCCGACAGCATAAAGTGCTTCTTGGATCGTTATTCGTTCTGTTCTCAATCGCGCTGCTGCTCGCATTTATCTCGTTTTATATTCATGGTTATGAAGACCAAAGCACACTGCAGACATTAGACCGTACCGAAAAAGCAAACAATTGGCTTGGAAAGTTCGGAGCATGGCTTGCCTACATTTTCATCTATCGCGGATTTGGTGCAGCATCGTTCCTGTTCGTAAAATTATTTTTCCTTACAGGAGCATTTTTGGTATTGGACATTGCGCTTAAAAAACTAAAAAACATTTGGTTTTGGGATCTTTTCGCAATCATCATCATTTCGGTGCTTTTTGGATTTTTTGCGACAGATCTTCCCGAACTCGGCGGAACCATCGGTTATGAAATGAACCTTTTCCTGCAGGATTATATCGGCCGTACGGGCGCATTACTGGTGCTGATTTTCGGAATCATCATCTATCTGATTTTTAAAATCCGGATTTCGCCCGACGCAATCAAATCGTTTTTTGAACGCAGCAAAAAAGAAATTAACGACGATCTGGCAACAAAGCCAACACCGGCATTTACGAAGGATTACAATCTTGAAGAATTCGCTGTAGCCGAAGAAGAGCCCATCGAAGAACCCATAAAGCCGGCATCACAATTCGAAATCAATAAAGAATCGCTTAAACCGACTATCGGCAGTGCGTCTGAACTCAATCTTGAACCTGTTACAAAGCCCACTCCACCGCCCGCTCCTGTTATGCCTGAAATCATTCCGACTGATGATGATGCTTTTGTAATCGAAAAGGCACCCGAGGAAGACGTGATGGAGGAAAATCTTGCTTCAAGACTTGTGGCTGATTTTGGACTGTTCGACCCGACACTCGATTTGTCGAATTTCAAATTTCCGACACTTGATCTTCTAAAAGAATATTCAATCGGTGGAATCACGATTAACCAGGAAGAACTTGAAGAAAACAAAAACCGCATCGTCGAAACGCTTCGCAATTATAAAATCGAAATCGCACAGATAAAGGCTACTGTAGGTCCGTCGGTTACGTTATATGAAATCGTTCCCGAAGCCGGAATCCGAATTTCTAAAATCAAAAGTCTTGAAGACGATATCGCTTTGTCGCTGTCGGCACTCGGAATCCGTATCATCGCGCCAATCCCGGGCAAAGGAACAATCGGTATCGAAGTTCCGAACAAAAACCCGACAATGGTGTCAATGAAGAGTGTCATTGGCTCGGCCAAGTTCCAGGAAGCCGAAATGGAACTTCCGATTGCCTTGGGTAAAACGATTTCAAATGAGACTTTCGTGGTCGATCTTGCCAAAATGCCGCACCTTTTGATGGCGGGAGCGACAGGGCAAGGAAAATCGGTCGGTTTGAATGCCGTGCTGACATCGCTGCTATACAAAAAACACCCTGCCGAGGTCAAATTTGTACTCGTCGATCCAAAGAAGGTCGAGCTCACCCTATTCAATAAAATCGAACGCCATTATCTTGCAAAACTTCCCGATGCCGGCGATGCGATCATCACCGACAATACCAAAGTCATCACCACGTTGAATTCGCTTTGCGTTGAGATGGACAACCGCTATTCGTTGCTAAAAGACGCAATGGTACGCAACATCAAGGAATACAACGATAAGTTCAAAAACCGCAAACTGAATCCTGAGAATGGACACCGTTTCCTGCCGTATATCGTACTTGTTGTAGATGAATTTGCCGATTTGATAATGACGGCCGGTAAAGAGGTCGAAACCCCGATTGCAAGGCTAGCCCAACTGGCGCGCGCAATCGGCATCCACTTGATCATCGCAACGCAGCGTCCGTCGGTCAACGTAATTACAGGTATCATCAAAGCCAACTTCCCGGCGCGAATCGCATTTAGGGTAACCTCTAAAATCGATTCACGCACAATCCTCGATACGCAGGGCGCCGACCAGCTCATCGGTCGCGGGGATTTGCTTTATACGAATGGTAACGATATCGTTCGGGTACAGTGCGCCTTTGTCGATACGCCTGAGGTTGAAAAGATTACTGAATACATTGGTTCGCAAAAGGCTTATCCTGAAGCTTATTTGTTGCCCGAATATATTGCAGATGGCGAGAGTGGCATCAATCTTGATATGGACATCTCCGAAAGAGACGCACTTTTCAGGGAGGCTGCCGAAGTCATCGTGACCTCGCAGCAAGGTTCCGCATCACTGTTGCAGCGCAAACTCAAACTCGGTTACAACCGTGCAGGAAGGCTGATCGACCAGCTCGAAGCCGCAGGTATTGTTGGCCCGTTTGAAGGAAGCAAGGCACGAAGCGTAAATATCCCTGATTTGACCGCGCTCGACCAATTTTTTAATAATGAACAAAACAACTAAAATGAAAGCAGTACTTCAGGAAAATCCGATCCACAACATCTATCGCACGACTACACTTTTTTTGATGACAGCATTCCTTTTGCTGGTAAATCTTTCCGTGAGTGCGCAGGATCAGAAGGCAAAGGCGCTCCTGGATCAGGTGACCGCAAAGGTCAGAAGTTATGACAATATCGTAATCGACTTCAAATATGCGCTAAGCAATTCTAAGGAAAACATCAATCAGGAAAGCAAAGGAAATGTGACGATGAAAGGAAACCAGTATGTACTAAATTTCATGGGCGTCACGAAGATTTTTGACGGAAAGAAGAACTATACCATTGTTCCCGAAGACGAGGAAATCACGATTTCGAGTTATGATGAGAAGGACGAACACGCGATCACTCCGTCGAAGATGCTTACGTTTTTCAATAAAGGGTATAAATATTCATGGGACATTCTTCAAAACGTCCAGGGACGAAAAATCCAATACATCAAACTGGTGCCGATCAGCTCCAAAGACCAGCGCAAACAAATCCTGTTGGGAATCGACAGCCAGACCAAGCACATCTATAACTTGATCGAAACCGGGAAGAACGGGACCAAGACCGTGCTCACTGTTAATTCTTTTAAAACCAATCAGCCATTATCAAAAAATCAATTTACCTTTACCGAAAGTAAATACCCGAATTACTACATCAATAAGATAGATTGATCCTAGGTGAAAATTCTTGACAAATACATCCTGAAAACCTTCGTAGGTACCTTTTTCACGGTATTTGTCATCTTGTTTTTCATTTTTATTTTACAGACGGTCTGGCTCTTTATCGCGGAACTTGCGGGTAAGGATCTGGACTTTTTTCTGATTGTTAAATTCCTTCTTTTCTCGATGCCGCGGATCATTCCGCTTGTGCTTCCGCTTTCGGTGCTGCTTGCGTCGATCATGACTTTTGGCAACTTTGCCGAAAACTACGAATTCGCCGCAATGAAATCGTCGGGGATTTCGCTTCAGCGCGCGATGCGAAGCCTTACGATATTTGTCGTGCTGCTAAGCGGGGCAGCGTTTTTGTTTTCGAACAATGTAATACCGTATGCCGAGTTTAAGTTCATCAATTTCCGAAAAGACATCGCCCAGCAAAAACCCGCTATGGCAATAGCCGAAGGACAGTTCAGCGAAGTCGGTAATTACAATATCAAAGTCGATAAGAAATCGGGCGATAACGGCAACTTCCTGACCGGTGTCACCATTCACAAAAAGGCGGCAAGCGGCGTTGGTACGAGCACTGTCATTAAATCGAAGAACGGCGAGCTGATGACATCCGATGAATCGAGCATTCTAAAACTCGTACTCAAAGACGGATACTACTACGAAGATATCGTCCCAAAAAAATACGAGGAACGCAAAAAACTTCCATTTGCCAAAAGTTCGTTCAAACAGTACATAATCAACATGGATTTGTCGCAGCTCAACGATATGGGCGACGATGAGGAAATCACGAACACCAATACGATGCTGAACGTAAACGAACTCAGGTATACGCTGGATTCGCTTGAGAGAAGCCGCGAAAAAGACATCATCATATTTGCCGACAATATCTACACACGTACAGGAATCGGAAATAATGTCTCGGTGATTGCCGCATCAGATACGTTGGCGAAGAAGGCTCCGCCCAAAGACCTGCTATCCATTTTTCCAAAAAACGATCAGCTATCGATTTTAAAGGTCGCATCAGGAAATGTGGCCGGTGTGGGATTTGCAATCGATACATCTGAATTTGAGATGAAGGACCGGACAAAAAACATCAACAACCACCTTTTGGCGTTATATGATAAGTTCGTAATCGCATACGCATGCTTGCTGATGTTTTTCATTGGTGCACCACTTGGCGCGATCATCCGGAAAGGCGGACTCGGATTGCCAATCGTTTTCGCAATCCTGATATTTATCACGTTCCACTTCATCAATACCTTTGGCAGGCGGATGGCACAGGAAAACGGCATACCTCCTTTTTTGGGATCATGGATGTCGTCGTTCATACTTACGCCATTAGCGGTTTTACTCACGTATCGCGCCACCAACGACATAGCATTTACGGTTAACTTCGACTGGATTATCGAACCGTTTCAGAAATTTTTCCCGAAAAAGAAAGTGGCCGTTCCGTCGGAAAACCTCGTGGTACAGCTTGAAGGCGTTCCAATTGTGCAGGACCAGCAATGGGAAGAACTTCAACATGCATCCGATAGCGCACTGATCGGAATCGTGAAAAATGCACGCCAGTTCAAGTACAGTGAAGAATACCGTATCAAGGCACTTCAACTGCTTGAGGAACGGGGAATTACGCAACATCAATTGCTTGAAGAGCATAACCTGACGAATGAGGAATACGAAAAGATTGAAGACAACTATGAGGACTTCCGACGGTATTCCAAGATTGCACTGATTTTTTATATTCTCGGTGTATGTATGACCATTGGCGCATTTGATAGAATAGAATTCAGTGTCGCGGCGCTCGTCTCGGGTGCCATTTTCTATATCAGCGCCTATAAATCACATGAAAAAACCGACGAACTCGAAAAACAATTGGGACGCGATATCGGTACACCATTTATTTATACCGTGTTGTTGGGATTTCCGTTTTACCTATTTATTTATTTTCACAACCGGAAGTGTGTTAAGGATGCGCTGGCAGAATACACTCCGTAAAAACAAACCAAATGTCGACTTTAAATACCATCGAAGAAGCTATAGAAGATATCCGTCAGGGTAAAATCATCATTGTCGTTGACGACGAAGATCGTGAGAACGAAGGTGATTTTTTGGCTGCAGCCGATAAGGTGACGCCCGAGATGATCAACTTTATGGCAACGCATGGCCGCGGACTGATTTGCGCCCCGCTAACCGAGAGCAGGTGTAAGGAACTCGACTTAAAGGCGATGGTCGTAAACAACACGGATCATTTGGAGACCGCGTTTACGGTGAGCGTCGATTTGAAAGGAAATGGCGTGACAACCGGAATTTCTGCCGACGACAGGGCAAAAACCATTTTAGCGCTGACCGACCCCGAAACAAAACCATATGATTTGGCTCGCCCGGGGCATATTTTCCCACTGATTGCAAAACAGGGTGGCGTACTGCGTAGAACCGGACATACCGAAGCCGCAATTGATTTTGCCCGATTGGCAGGATTCAGGCCCGCCGGGGTGATTTGCGAAATAATGAATGAAGACGGTACTATGGCACGATTGCCTGAGCTGTATGAAGTGGCGAGAAAATTTAACCTGAAACTTGTATCGATTGAAGATTTGGTCGCCTACAGAATGCAGCACGACAGCCTGATCGTCAAAAAAGAAGACTTCGATATCGAAACAAGATTTGGGACCTTCCGGCTTCGCGCCTATCTGCAAACGACAAACAAGCAAGTGCATATAGCGCTGACAAAAGGAACGTGGAATCTTGGTGATGCGGTATTGACCCGCATCAATTCGTCGCAGGTCAACAATGATATACTTGGGACCCTCACGAACAACGCCGACCAAAAACTCGACGATATGTTCAGGCTTATCAATGAAGAAGGCCGGGGCGCTGTGGTTTTCATCAATCAGGACATGCAGTCGGTTAGCATGCTAAACCGGATTTCGGAATTAAAGGAACTGCAGTCGCAGGGAATCTACAAGGCTCCTAAAATCGTAATCGACACAAAGGATTTCGGAATTGGCGCGCAAATCCTTCACGACATCGACATTTCAAAAATCAGGCTTATGTCGAATACGGCCGAGCATACGAAACGTGTAGGCATGATCGGATATGGGTTGGAGATAATTGAATATGTTTCGTTTTAGAAGACAGATTTTTAGAGAACAGAAGACAGACTATTAGACTAGAATACAGACTGTTAGACAATAGAAGACAATGGTTAGACAACAGAATTCAGATTGTTAGACAACAGAATACAGACGGTGAGATAACAGAATACAGACTGGTAAGTGGAAGATTGTAGATAAATTGATAGATTAGCAATTCAGATTGGTTGCGTACCGTAAAAATGTGTAATATTGAACGGAAAGTCAACGAAGTACTGAAATCTCAACTTTTACCGTATGCTATTGAAATTTAATCTGCATCTTATTTTAATTATAGTGCTGGCCGCTGTTGGTTGTACTTCTGACAATAATCCTCAATCGGTTCAGCAGGAAACCGAAACGCCCGATCCCGTAACGAATAATCCGATGCCTGTTCCTGTAACGACAACAATTTATTTGATTCGGCATGCTGAAAAGGCAGACAACAGTGCCGATCCGGAGTTATCCGCCGAAGGATTACAACGTGCAAATAACTGGGCGATCCTTCTACAGGATGTCGAGTTCGATGTATTCTACAGCACCAATTACAATAGGACGCTCCAGACCATAGCACCAATCGCAGCAGCCAACGGAAAACAGGCATTACTCTACAATCCTGCGACTTTCACTCTGAACCAAGTACTTGCGAATCATAGGGGCAAAAACGTATTTATCGTGGGCCACAGCAATACAATTCCGCACTTGATCAATGCTTATATTGGCGACCACATCTATCCCGACATGGCGGAAACGGAATTTGGCAATCTTTATAAAATTACCATTGTGGATGATGTCGTTACGCATGGAATGACGGTGCACAATTAACAATTAAACAATTTAGAAATGTACCAATGATTATGATTGAATGAATTGACTCAGTACTTAATTGTTACATTGACACATTGCTACATTTCTAAATTGTACATTGCTACATTGGTACATTGACACATTGGTTTATTAGCACATTATTCTGCAATATCCTCCTGCAGCAGCAACGCCGCACATAAATTCGCCATCAGGAAGCGCTCGTGCTGGTCGTTTGTATTGAAATACACCGCTCCTTTATCCATTACCGATACCGCTGCAACGAATTCATCGTCTTTGTTCAGTATTTCAAATCCGATTGACCCGAAAGGCATGTCGGCCGGACCGTTTTTACCCATGATTTTGGTGATGGGACGAAGCGTGTAGTAGTTCTCGTCATCAATGGCAAATACACCGGAATAACCCTTTGCATTTTTTTGCGATTCATAATTGTCGAGTGCGAGTTGCCAAGGTCCTGGCTGGTCGTTGGGAAAAATTTGCACATAGAAGAAATTGTCCATGTAGCCACTGTTTCCGAACACGTCTTCAAGAATATTGCCGATGCTGTTTGGGTTGCTGCCGATTTGCAGGTCTTCCGACTCGAATTCGGTTGCCGCATACACATCGGATGCATTCCCATGCGCATCCGACATTTGAAAGTGAAAGGTCTGGTTCTTATTCGCATAACCCATAGAAAGCAAATCGGGGTACAATATATCCCCGACCAGACCGGTGGATAATGGAACACGCGAATTGCCACCTTTCGTCCAAGAACGTTTGACCTTCGAAGTTTTAAATTCGGCGAACGACAACTGCTGGTTGATTAAGATGCCCTGCCTGCCCTTGACGGGATCTGCCTTGATTGCGGCGGAATCGGTATACGACAATGCGGGTTGGAACGGCGTGCAGCTTGCGACTGACAATGCAGTGATGATTAACAATAGTGACTTCATTTGATTGATGATTTATGATTTGGCAATCAGACGCACGATTATTTAGTTTGATACAGTTTGAATGAAATTTTTGTGGATGAGGAGTTAGAATTAGGAGTTAGGCATAAGGAGATAGGAATAACAGTGTTAGGCATAAGGGATGAGGGATTAGGGATTAGGGATTAGGGATTAGGGATGAGGGTGTCTGTCAATAAAGACAAAATAAGACAAATGTCTTTTCTTACCAACTTGTCTACTGCTACTGCCTACTGCCTACAGCCACTGCCAACTGAGACTGCGACCGAGACTGAGACTGGTTTACAAAGTGTGTAATTGTCCACCGTTCTGTGTAATTTTTACACACTCGTACTTTTTCGTATTACGATAATTCACTGTATTTCAGCGTTGCGCCTTTTCGGCATAACCATTGGTTATCTGGAACGGAAAAATATCCAGAATATAAATGCCAAAATAGATGAAAAGCGAAACCAAACAACTAGCCTACACGTCGTCCTATAATCCTGTTTACCCCGATTTACAACAAGAAGCCCAGAATCGTTACCTGAAAAACATCACCAAAATTGCAATTCCGTGGAACCTTTTGGTTCGGATCGGAACTTTTTTACTATTGGCCTCAAGCGTTTATATGGTAATCGATCTGCAGGCAGATTATGCACGGTTTAACCTCGAGCGGCTCAACTCATCCTGGGGATTTCCGTTCTTCGTTGCCGCTACTGCCCTGTTGTGCGGCCGATTGCTGTTCTTTGCATACAGCCTGATGCTCTATTTTAAATATAAACCGGTGACGTCGGTTGCCGACGATGATCTGCCAACCTGCACCGTGATCGTACCCGCTTATAATGAGGGCAAACAGGTATGGTCAACATTGATGAGCCTTTCCGAAAGTGATTATCCCGCACACAAGCTGCAGTTGCTGGCTATTGATGACGGCAGCAAGGACGATACATGGTTTTGGATGCAGCAGGCAAAGAAAAAACTGGGCGACCGCCTTACTATTTTGCAACAGCCTAAAAATATGGGGAAACGCCATGCTTTGTATCGCGGGTTTAACCTTGGCACCGGCGAGGTGTTTGTTACGGTTGACAGTGATTCGGTTGTGACGCCCGATACAATGCGCAATCTCGTAAGTCCGTTTGCGGTAAACGAAAACTGCGGTGCTGTGGCAGGAAACATCCAGGTTCTGAATAATGACAGGGCATTGCTTCCAAAGATGTTGAACGTAAGTTTTGTTTTGAGTTTCGAATTCCAACGCGCGGTCGAAAGCAAGCTGAACTCTGTGCTTTGTACCCCGGGTGCTCTTGCGGCGTATCGTCGTGATGCTGTATTTGCCTGTCTTCCTGAATGGATCAACCAAACTTTCATGGGTAAACCTTCCGATATTGGCGAGGATCGCGCAATGACAAACATGATCCTGAAGCAGGGCCATCATGCGTTGTTCCAACGAAATGCGTACGCCTACACGAATGTTCCCGAAAAGTACAATGGACTATATAAAATGTTCATCCGTTGGGACCGAAGCAACGTTCGCGAAAACCTGATGATGTCTAAATATGTATTCACCGACTTTCGTAAAGAATCAAAAACCGGTGCACGGCTGTTGTTCCTTAATCAGTCGCTAAAACTCATCATGACCTACCCTTTCTTATTTTTCATGCTGTTTTTCGTATGGGCGCATCCAATGCTGTTTCTAAGCACCACATTGGCGGGAATTCTTCTGGCGTCGACATTTTCTGTGCTGTTTTATGCAAAGCGTTACAGTTTGAAGGAATCGTTCTGGGCATATTCGTATAGCATTTTATATACATTCGGACTCTTCTGGATTACGCCATATGCAATAATTACTGCTGCAAAACGAGGCTGGCTGACGCGCGAACTGTCGAATTGATTAGACTTTTTGAATTCTGTCAATCTTCGGATGCTTTAACAACATCTTAAACTTTAAAGGCGCCGTAATCCGTAAATTTGCGTTTAAACGCACACAAAAATAATGAAAAGAGACGACAGCCGCATTCCCTATTCAATACTTGAACTTGCGATAATTTCAGAAGGCAGCACCGTAGCAGAAACATTGGATCGAAGTGTTTCTCTGGCGAGGCAGGCCGAAACATTTGGCTACAGCCGGTTTTGGCTTGCCGAACACCATAATTCGGTTAGCATCGCGAGCTCGGCTACAACAGTACTGATAGGCCACGTCGCGGGAGCCACGAAATCGATCCGCGTAGGATCGGGAGGGATTATGTTGCCCAACCATTCGCCGCTTATTGTGGCTGAACAATTCGGGACGCTCGGCAGCCTGTATCCCGACCGGATCGATTTGGGCCTCGGACGCGCACCGGGTACCGATCAGTTGACCGCGCAGGCAATCCGCCCCGACAGGATGAAGGGTGTCATGAATTTTCCTGGCGATATAGCGCAGATACAGCAATATTTTTCGCCTGCTAATAGTATATCGAATGTACGCGCACCAATGGCAGAAGGCGTTAACGTACCTATATACATTCTCGGATCGAGCACAGACAGTGCGCATCTTGCCGCTCAAATGGGACTACCCTATGCATTTGCAAGCCATTTTGCAACTTCGCAGCTTTTTGAGGCACTCGACATCTACTACAACGAGTTTCAACCATCGCAATATTCAGCGCAACCTTACACCATAGCGTGCGTAAATGTAATAGCGGCCGATACCGATGCCGAAGCGCAGCGCTATTTCACATCGCTGATCCGGATGTTCCTTGGCGTACTGACCGGGAAAAGGGAATTTCTACAACCACCTATTGCGATGACTCCGGAGCTTCGCGCAGTTTTGAATAATCCAACGATTAACGATATGCTGCGGTATACGTTTTATGGAAACAGGGAAACGGTAAAAGAGCAGACGCTTGATTTCCTGAAAAAGACCGGCGTAAACGAATTGATGGTGGCATCGAATATTTACGGGCATGATGAACGTGTGGCATCTTATAGAATATTCTCTGAAATCATGGATGAGATCGCGAGTGAAATTGCCCTTAAGTAGGCGCGTACGGCTCGGTGATCAGCCATTGAGATGTGGTAACGCAATGAGTAAAATGGCAAGGATGGCGAGTACCAATCCGGCATAATTCAGCTTGGTGAGCTTTTCCCTGAACGCGATTACCCCAATAACGCTACCCAGTACGATCACACCAATGTTCATTACCGTAAAAACCGTCGACGGATTGTTGGAGAATTCCCGATGCGCGTGTAAATAAAAGTAAATATTCCCGAAATTGAGTGCGCCTAAGATTAGCCCGAATCCGATGTTCCTGAACCTGAACGCGATTTTCTTTACAATAATTTCGTAGGCAACGATGCCAGTGGCAATGGCGAGTGCAAGCAGGAAAATCACGAACAATGAGTTCGTATACGGGATGTTGGTATAGAGTGCGATCTTTTTGAACAGGATGTCGATTACACCAAATCCGAGCATTACGACCATCGGATAAATCCATTTGTTTTCGATTTGGTTCGATTTTTTCCACAAAATCATGACGAGTGCCGGAAGGCCGATTGCGATTCCGATGATTTTCCACCTATCGAAAATCTCCCCGAACAGCAACCACGCCGCAAGCAATGGAATACACAATGCCATGCGCTGTGCGGCATCGGTCTTAACGATTCCCATATGTTTGATTGATGCAGCGAGAAACAAAAACACCGACGGCAGTAACGCACCAAGCGTTATGT
>JAEYZX010000108.1 GCA_023427845.1 Bacteroidota bacterium | reverse complement strand
TCCTTTTAAAAACCCTTCATGAGAATGAGGGGTTTTTTGTTTTTATAGGTTTATAAGCGAGCTAAAGCTCGCGTACCTGAAGCCCACCGGGCTTCCTCCTCTTAATCTCAAATCTGACAGCCACTGGCTGTCCTCCTTTTTTTCAAATGCAGATGGTACTGCAATTATGTGGGAGAGTATGCTTCGCCAGTTCGGCTGAAGCCTCGGGTCTTTTTAAAAGCCTTTCATGAAGAATGAGGGGTTTTTTGTTTTATAGGTTTATAAGCGAGCTAAAGCTCGCGTACCTGAAGCTCACCGGGCTTCCTCCTCTTAATCTCAAATCTGAGGGCCACAGGCTGTATGGCACGCAAAGTCGCCAAGGCGCGTAGTTACCGCTTATAATAAATTGGAAAGCATTGGATTTGAAGCAAAGCAAACTGGATGTCTACTGTCTAAAAGTCTGTCGTCTAATAGTCTGTTGTCTGAAAGTCTGTTGTCTAAAAGTCTGAAATTCTCAAACGCCTGTCACATCAGATAATGAATCGTCTGTTTTATTAGAATCTTTCAACACGGAAAGATTTCCGGATGATTCTATAATTATTGCATCAACTTCGCTTAAGTTTTGCAGGCCATTATCCCTAAGTGCGGCTAGCAGGTCGTCTATGGTGATGCGCTCTGTTTTCATTTCCTTTTCCAAAGGGATGCCTTTAAAAAGCAAAAGGCGAGGCTGGCCGCTAATTAACTTGCGCGAGCTCTTACTCCGGACCGCAATCATTGACAAAGCTACCTGGAGTCCGATTAGCAGTAGCAATGCGACGATTCCTTCAAGCCAGGCATCGTTACTTCCGAGAACTATCGAGGCAAGTATGGAGCCGACCGCCACCGAAACAATAAAATCGAATTCATTTAATTTGGATAGCGTTCTTTTCCCTGCCACTCGAAGCATGAAAAGAAGTGTGAAATATCCGGTAACGGTTAGAATCGCAACATGTAGAACACCATCCCACGATTTAAAGAAAATATGGTCCATAAGTTTTTATTTTAGATTCATTATAATTCCTTTTCATCAATTTACTACGAGGCCGCGTGAAGGATGGAAGCTAAGTGCCGTGCACTGCGTACAGCCTGACCCGAGCCCGCGGTCACATCCCGTTAATGAGGCGAGGGGCACGCCCAAAATCAGCCGCAACTTCCCTGATTATTAAAATGGCAATATTCACAGACATGGCTCATTACACATTCGGAATGCTTTGGATTGGTAGGGCGACAAACCTCTCGGCCAAGAAACGACAGTGCACTTCCGGCTTCGGTCCACATTTTTTTTGGCAGCGCCGCCATCAGGTCTTTTTCGATCCTGTTTACATCCTTGCCGCGCGTAATGCCCAACCTCGGCGCAACCCTGACCACATGCAAATCGCACATGACCCCTTCAAGTTCGACACCCGCCTCGCGCATGATCACGTTCGCCGACTTTCGGCCGACTCCCTTAAGCGCCACAAGTTCCTGCATTGTGGTCGGAATATTTTTATCGTCTCGGATTGTTTGTACGATATTTTGCAGCCAATCGGCTTTTTTGCGATGTCCGCGGACTTTTGAGATATACGGCACAATGTCGGCGGTGCTTGCTTTGGCAAGTGATTTCATATCGGGAAATGCTTCAAAAAACGCAGGTGCAAGGTTATTGATGTTCGCATCACGGTCCTGTGCCGCCAGGACGACCATAACCATGAGTTGATAAAGATTTTTGTAATCAAGCACATGTTGGTGATTGCGGTATTTTGCAATCAATTTTTTAAATGCTTTTGGCCAATCAACCTGACTTGCATCATAGGATTCCATAGCTATTTTTTGAAATCTACGGAGAGTGAATTTACGCAATAACGGGTCCCGGTCTCGGTTGGACCATCGTCAAATACGTGCCCGAGGTGACTTCCGCAAGTTGCGCATAATATTTCGGTGCGCAGCATTCCGTGGCTTGTATCCTTTACATATTCGACTTTTCCGGGTATTGATTCATCGAACGACGGCCATCCGCAACTTGAATTGAATTTCGAACTGCTATCAAACAAAGGTTCACCACAGGCGCCGCACGTGTAGGTACCTTTTTCGAAATGCAGGTTATAGGTTCCAGAATGTGGAAATTCGGTTCCTTTTTGGCGCAGGATCTTGTAACGTTCCGGCCCGAGTTCCTCCAGCCATTGCTGCTCGGATTTTTCTATTGGATATTTCATGGCATTTTATTTTTTGGGATGAATTTTATCGAAACTGAATTGGTGCAATAGCGTTTGCCTGTCGTTTCCTTCGGGCCGTCATCAAAGACATGTCCGAGGTGCCCACCGCAACCGACACACATGACTTCGGTTCGTACCATTCCGAAGCTATAATCCGCCTCGTATATAACAGCGCCCTTTTTGGCTTTATCGAACGAAGGCCAGCCGCAGTCGGTTTCGAATTTGGTATCGGAATCAAAAAGTTCGCTGCCACAGCCCGCGCAGACATAGGTCCCGGCATCGAACGTATTTACATATTCACCTGTAAATGGCGCTTCGGTGCCTTTTTCACGTAAAACCGCATATTGCTCAGGGGTAAGCTTCTTTTTCCAGTCGGTTTCAGAAATTTCAGTGCTGCTGGCGGACGCTGCAGTTTGTTTATTTTGTCCCTGGCATGCGGTCAGAAATAAGATTGTCAGCAGTAATAAGTTCACTTTCATGGTTCGTATCGTTTATAAATTGCATTATAGTTTCGATCACCGTCGGATCGCCAAGTATTTTACGATGGCCCAATTTTTCAGTGATATGTATTTTTCCCTGCTGTAAATGTTTATGGATGTGATGCGCACAGCTCACGGGTACTTCATAGTCATCTTTATCATGGATAACCAAGGTTGGGATTTTCACTTCTTTTGCCGCGAGATAAGCTGAAAAGCTTTCCATGGTTTCATTTGTGTTTCTTTCAAAATGCTGACGGAGCAGGGCGTTGTATTTTCGGGGCAGTCTGAGCTTTTGCACAAATTCAGTGATGATATCGCTCACAATGTCGCCACTGCCAATTATAATTGCACTATTAATTATGAGTCCGTGTTTCAACGCATTTAAAACCGACATTCCGCCCAGTGAATGTCCAATCGCAGCTTCAAACGGTCCGAAAGTGCGGTCTATCTCGTGAATCGAAGCGACGAATTCGGGCATTAACGTTGTTTTTCCGGAGGATTTTCCGTGCGCAGGAGCATCAAAACTTATCACTTCATATCCGTTTGCGACAAGTGCATCGGCGATTTTCACCAATTGTGTGCCGCGTCCGGACCAACCGTGGACCAGTACTATTTTTTTATCGCCCGAACCATATCGATAGATGCAAATCTCTTTGCCAATTGCGTCGATGGTGAGCATTGATTGGGAACTGTTTCGGACCATATGAATCTCCCGCTTTGGAATCTTGTGCCGGATAGGCGTAGTAAATAATCTTGCTGCTAATAGCGTGAGTAATTTGGGCGACACAACATCCAATATTTTAGCAAGAATAAGAATGGATCTAGGAACCTTAACTGGACGATTTTTGGACCGTGCTGCCATATTATGACTTTTTATGCAAGTTATTATTATGAAATGTATTTCATCATAAATAATTATTAAATTGCTGCAACTGCCGGCATTATTTTAGGACTGAATCAATTAAATCAATTCAAAAGTCTTGGCACCCAAACCCAGAAATTAATTAAGTCCTAGTGGTCCACAGAAATCTTTTTTGCGAACACTATCCTGGTCCAAACTATTGATTATACAAATCAATAAATAGTAATTATAAAATATTAATTAATTTTTGTGTAACGGTGAAATTTTTATTGGTGGTATATTTATCCCTTTAAAATTAAAATATGAAAAAACATATTCTTTTATTTTCGGCTTCACTGGCACTTGCAGTATCATGTACTACTAAAAATCCGTTTACCGGAAAGAATAACCTGAATTTTGTGTCGAATGAACAGCTTTTTCCTGCTGCATTTCAGCAATATGATCAAGTTTTGGCTCAAAGTAAGGTGGTCACGGGAACCGCCGACGCAAAACGCGTGGCAGCCGTTGGGACCAAAATTAAGGACGCTGCGGAGCGGTACCTGAATTCGAAAGGTTACCAGGATTATCTTAAAGGATACGAATGGGAATACAAACTGATAAATGATCCTGCAGCTAATGCCTGGTGCATGCCCGGAGGAAAAATTGCCGTATATACGGGAATTTTACCAATTACCCAAGACGAAGCCGGACTGGCAACCGTAATGGGCCACGAGGTTGCGCACGCACTGGCCAATCATGGTGCACAGCGAATGAGCGCGCAACAACTTCAACAACTGGGTGCCGTAGGAGTTGCGGTGGCAACGGGAGGCCAGTCGCCCGAAAAGCAGCAAATGTGGCAACAGTATTACGGAATAGGAACACAGGTTGGCGGTATGCTGCCATTTAGCCGAAATCATGAATTAGAAGCCGACATGATCGGACTCACTCTTATGGCAATCGCAGGATACAACCCGGATCGGGCAGTAGATTTTTGGCAGCGTATGGCCGCGAAAGCTGGCGGGAGCAATCCACCTGAAATTTTGAGCACGCACCCGTCCGATTCGCGACGGATCAACGACATCAAAAAGCTAATACCTGAAGCAAAAGCAGAAGCAAAAAAATTCGGAGTGAATTATTAGAAAAAAATCAAGTATATTCGGGCTGCCCATCGGGCAGCTTTTTTTATGTCTAAAATCGATTCATGACCGAATTAAAAAAGGGGAGCACAAAACTACTGAATGCATGGGCATTCTACGACTGGGCAAATTCGGTATATAGCCTGGTTATTGCCTCAGCCATTTTCCCGATTTTTTACAGCGCATTGTTTATCGGACATCAAAATCACATTGAATTTTTTGGGGCTCAGGTAAAAAACTCGGCACTTATCAGTTTTGTTACCGCGGCTGCATTCCTGCTTGTAGCATTTATATCACCACTACTTTCAGGAATAGCAGATTATGTTGGCAACAAAAAATCATTCATGCAGTTTTTCTGCTATTTGGGCGCAGCATCCTGTATTGGGTTGTATTGGTTTAGCTTGGAAAATATTTTGCTCGGGCTATTTTTTTATTTTTCCGGATTGATTGGTTTCTGGGGAAGTCTCGTTTTTTATAACTCATACCTTCCCGATATTGCATTTCCGGAGCAGCAGGATAAAATCAGTGCACGTGGTTATTCGCTCGGATATATAGGCAGTGTACTATTGCTTGTAATAAACCTGGCGATGGTCATGAAACCTGATTTATTCGGAATAACAGCAGAAACCGAAGGTGCTGCCGCAATGAAAGCGATGCGGTATTCGTTTGTAATGGTAGGGATTTGGTGGATATTATTTAGTCAATATACGTATTACTATCTTCCAAAAGGCAACCGCGATGCGTCCAAAAAAGTTACCCGTTCGATTTTTTTTAATGGCTTTCGCGAACTGCGTGGAGTGTGGGTTCAATTGAGTTCAAATATTAGGTTAAAACGGTATTTGGGCAGTTTTTTTGTATACAGCATGGCCGTACAAACGGTAATGCTTGTGGCCACTTACTTCGGTGCGCAGGAAATTGAATGGAAAGACGACAGTGAAAGCCGCACGGGTCTCATCGTTTGTATTTTGCTTATCCAGTTAGTTGCCGTAGCCGGAGCAGTGCTTACCTCTCGGGCATCGGCAAGATTTGGAAATATTCCCGTTTTGATTGCGATAAATTGTTTTTGGGTACTGTTATGCGCTGGCGCTTACTTCATAACCCAACCGATTCATTTCTATGTCATGGCAGCACTTGTCGGACTGGTTATGGGTGGAATTCAGTCACTTTCGCGTTCCACCTATTCAAAGTTATTGCCGCCAACACTTGATACGGCATCGTATTTTAGTTTTTATGATGTTTCAGAGAAAATCGGTATTGTGATCGGAATGTCAATTTACGGGCTGATCGATCAAATTTCGGGTAGCCCGCGGTTCGCAATAGTCTTTCTCGGTGCATTTTTTATTACCGGAATAGTGCTGCTGAACCGGATTCCAAAGGAGGCATCAAACCCGGAACTTTAACGGGCACATTTTTTACCACTTACTTTATTTAATTATATTTGGCATCCTAAACAACCTTTTACCATGAAAACCTTAAAGTATCTTTCTGCAATCGTTGTCCTTTTTGCAGCTTTCAATAGTACATCCTGTGGCGATGTGGAGCCGGTAGATCCTACGATAGGAACTCCGGGGCCAAACCCAAATCCACCCGGTGATTGTACAGCACCGATCGCTTTTCAGGCAAGTAATTTTATAGATTTTACCAATGTCAATCTGAGCTGGGCAGCAGGAAGTGATGAGACCTCTTGGCAGGTACAATATGGTACTTCAGGTTTTACCCTGGGAACAGGGACAATTGAAACTTCTGACGAAACGAACTATACAATTGAAGATTTAGATCCGGGTGACAGTTATCATTTTTATGTCCGCGCCATCTGTGTTGACGGAGGCTATAGCGCATGGGTCGGCCCGGTTTCAGTCAATGGTGGTACTACAACTGGATGCAGCATTCCGGTTGATGTGGCCGCAGTCCGGTCAGATACCAATTCTACACAGGTCACCGTTTCGTGGACCGCTGCCGGCAGTGCGGCCTCATGGGAAATTCAATACGGTTCTCCTGGATTTACGCCGGGCACCGGGACCTCTGTTACTTCAAACAGCACAACCAAGATATTGTCGAATATGCCTCGATACCACGCTTATCATTTGTATGTGCGTTCGATCTGTGCCGAAGAGAACAGTCTGTGGGTTGGGCCGATTATACTTGAAGCATCAAACGTACTTTCGGCAAATGTCAATCTGACAACTTTCGTTCCCGTTGATGTGAATGCATCGGTCGAGCCATTGGAGGAAATCAATTATATAACCATTTCCGCAACCAATGAGGATGGCAATACCATAAAAATTCAATTTGATAAAAGCCTTTCCACCGGAACTTACAGCGAGTCTCCTGATGTGATATTCTCCTATACCGATGAGGGAATCGAGTATATTGCAAATCCTGACAATCCGGGAACTATCACCATAATTGAGAAAAACCCGCATTTCATGAGAGGAACGTTTTCGTACAACACCGTCGATGAAGATGGAATTTTGACCCACACCGTCATGAATGGATCGTTTGCCGTAAACTTTTAAACAATAACAAAACATTGAAAAATCCGCTTTGGCGGATTTTTTTATGGCATAAAGATTGCCATTTATATTGTACCCGAATAAATGTGCCATATGTCGATTTTGTTACACCGTCTCATCATCATATAGTATATTTGTTTGGAACCGTAGTAGTTTTTTAATGTCATAATGACCGAATACCACATATGTCGCATCGTAATATATTAAGTTTTGACAACCTGTCATTGCAGGAATTTGATTCTGAAGCCGAATTAATACCGCTTCTAACCCCCGAAGACGAAGAAGAAATGATAAAAGAGGAGCTTCCGGCTTCGCTTGCCATTTTGCCTCTTCGCAATACTGTACTGTTCCCCGGCGTGGTCATTCCGATTTCTGCGGGACGTGACAAATCCATAAAACTCATCAATGATGCAAATGCCGCCGGCAAAATCATTGGTGTTGTTGCACAGAAAAGCGAGGATGAGGAAGATCCTTCGAAAAACGATATTCACCGAATTGGAACTGTAGCGCGAATTTTGCGCGTTTTAAAGATGCCCGACGGGAATATTACTGTGATCCTGCAGGGTAAAAAACGTTTTGAGATTGACACCGTCATATCTGAAAAGCCCTATATCACCGCTACGATAAAAGAGGTCGAGGAAAAACGACCGGGTAAACACGACACCGAATTTTTTGCGATCCTGGATTCGATAAAGGAACTTGCGATCCAAATCATCAAGGAAAGTCCGAATATACCCACCGAAGCAACTTTTGCTATAAAGAATATCGAAAGCCACTCATTCCTGATCAATTTCGTTTCCTCTAACATGAACCTGCCCGTAAAGGAAAAGCAGGATCTTTTGGCAATTAACGCGCTAAAGGAACGTGCGTTGGAAACGCTGCGCTTCATGAATATCGAGCTTCAAAAGCTTGAACTTAAAAATGACATACAGTCGAAAGTCCGTTTTGACCTCGATCAGCAACAGCGTGAATATTTTCTGCATCAGCAGATGAAGACCATTCAGGAAGAACTTGGAGGTGTGTCGCATGAAGAGGAACTGGACGAAATGCGTCAACGCGCAAAGACTAAAAAATGGGATGCGAAGGTGCAATCGCATTTCGAAAAGGAATTGTTGAAGATGCAGCGAATGAATCCGCAAGCTCCCGATTTTGGAATTCAGCGGAATTATCTTGAATTGTTTCTCGATTTACCCTGGAACGAATATTCCAAGGACAGCTTTGACTTAAAACGGGCGCAAAAAATTCTGGATCGTGATCATTTCGGTTTGGAAGATGTAAAGAAAAGAATGATTGAACATCTTGCAGTGCTTAAACTCCGCAACGATATGAAGTCGCCCATAATATGTCTCACCGGACCTCCGGGAGTTGGAAAAACCTCAATTGGCCGGTCGGTTGCGGAAGCATTGGGACGTGAATATGTTCGAATTTCACTTGGCGGGCTGCGCGATGAAGCTGAAATCCGCGGACACCGTAAAACCTATATAGGTGCCATGCCGGGCCGGATTATTCAAAGCCTGAAAAAAGCAGGAACCTCCAATCCGGTTTTTGTACTTGATGAAATCGACAAACTTTCCAGCAGCAATCAGGGCGATCCGTCGTCGGCACTTCTTGAAGTATTGGATCCCGAGCAAAACAACGCATTTTATGACAACTTCCTTGAAATGGGGTTCGATTTGTCTAAAGTGATGTTCATCGCAACCTCGAATAATATGTCGAATATCCAGCCTGCTTTAAGAGACAGGATGGAAGTGATCAAGATGTCGGGTTATACGATCGAGGAAAAAATTGAAATCGCGCGCCAGCATTTGTTCCCAAAACAATTGAAGGAACACGGGCTCACAACGAAAGACCTTACAATAGGCAAGAAGCAACTCGAGAAGATTGTGGTGGGTTATACAAGGGAATCAGGAGTACGCGGACTCGAATCAAAAATTGCACAGGTTATCCGCCATGCGGCAAAGTCGGTTGCGATGGAAGAAGAGTACAATAAAAAGCTGACCGATGAAGATATCGTGAAAGTCCTCGGTGTTCCTCGTATGGAACGCGACAAATCGGAAGGGAACGACGTTGCGGGAGTAGTGACCGGATTGGCCTGGACTACCGTTGGTGGTGACATTCTGTTTATAGAATCGTTGATTTCGAAAGGAAAAGGTTCGATGACGATGACCGGAAACCTCGGTACGGTTATGAAGGAATCGGCAACCATCGCACTTGAGTATATTAAATCGAACGCCGAGCTTTTGGGAATTGATCCTGAGATTTTATCCAAATACAACATCCACATCCATATTCCGGAAGGCGCAACTCCTAAAGACGGACCGAGCGCCGGAATTGCAATGCTGACTTCATTAGTGTCGCTGTTGACGCAGCGCAAAGTCAGAAAGGACATGGCAATGACAGGCGAGATCACGCTTCGCGGCAAAGTACTTCCTGTGGGCGGAATCAAGGAAAAAATCCTTGCGGCAAAGCGGGCAAACATAAAGCACATCATCATGTGTCACGAAAACAAGCAGGATATCGACGAGATAAAGCCGGAATATGTTGAAGGCCTGACCTTCCATTATGTGAAGGAAATGAGCGAAGTCATAAAGGTTGCGCTCACAGATGAAAAAGTCAAAAACGCAAAAACATTATAAATGAAAAGCCTCTGTGAAAACGGAGGTTTTTTTTTGTATGGGAATTATCCGTTACGCAGTGGTCGCGAGAAGGATGGAAGCGGATAGCCCACAGCAAGGAGGCACGACGCGGCGCGGACTAGCAGCGTACAGCCTGGCCCTTTCGGAAGGACCAAGGCAGGCCAAAGGGGCTCGCCAAAAAAATGATGAAAGCGGTCATGGGAATTTAACAGCGATTCTGTGGCTGATTTTTTATGAAAAATAATATCTTCGCAACTGCGTTTATACTGTTACGGAAACAGGCTCCCCGATATGCATAAAAATCTTCTTTATTGTATTTTTTTCTTCAGTATGGCATCATACGGGCAAATCGGAGGTAAACATGTATATCAATTCCTGAATCTTGTCACATCGCCCAGGCAGGCGGCACTCGGTGGCAAAACCGTTACGATCCGCGATGCCGACGTGAACCAGGCGCATTTCAATCCCGCAACCATAAATCCGGAAATGGACAACCAATTGTCGCTGAACTACGGAAGTTATTTCGGCGAGGTCAGTTATGGTACTGGTTCGTATGCATATACGTATGACCGCAGGACGCAGACCATTCAGGCCGGAGTGAGCTATGTCAACTACGGAACATTTGAAGGCCGTGACGAAAACGGTTTGGAAACTGCTGATTTTACAGGAAGCGAGATTGCGTTATCGGTTGGTTATGCATATAACATCCCTTTTTCCGATTTTTACATTGGCGCCAATGCCAAGCTGATTTCTTCAACGTTGGAAAGCTATCACTCATTTGGTGGTGCGATCGATATTGGCGCGCTGTTCATAGACGAACGAAATGATGTAAATTGGGCTTTGGTGATCCGAAATGTCGGTACCCAATTCACGACTTATGCCGAAACGCGTGAAAAACTTCCGATGGAAATACTTATCGGAGTTTCGCAGGAAGTCGAAAATGTACCGATACGGTGGCATTTGACGCTTGAAAACCTACAGCAATGGAACATCGCATTTTCGAACCCTGCGCGTGCCGAAGGAAATATCGATGGCGGATCCACACCTGAGAAAGTTTCATTTTTCAACAATGCATTGCGCCATGTCGTGATCGGGGCCGAATTGTTTCCGACAAAAGGTTTCAATATCAGGGTAGGTTACAATTTCCGTCGCGCCGAAGAGCTGCGTTTGCTTGAACAGCGGCACTTTTCCGGAATATCTGCCGGATTCGGACTTCGTATAAACAAATTAAAATTCAATTATTCATATTCCCGATATACATTAGCGGCAAATACGAGCCTGTTCGGGTTAACCATAAATTTCGCGGAATAGTGGAAAAGAAAATCACAATTGCAATCGACGGTTATTCCTCCACCGGAAAAAGTACGCTTGCGAAACAACTTGCAAAGAAGCTTGGTTATGTATATGTCGACAGTGGAGCCATGTATCGCGCTGTTACCTATTTTGCGATGCAGAATGGTTACATAGATGAGGATTTTTTCGATAAGGAAACACTGATCAATGCATTGCCTTCGATCAAGTTGGAGTTTAGGCTGAATCCGATTTCTGATTCCGCCGATATGTTTTTGAACGATGTGAATGTTGAGAATGAAATCCGCACCATTGAAGTCAGCAATTTTGTGAGCCAGATTGCCGAAGTTTCTAAAGTCCGCGCCAAACTTGTCGAACAACAAAAAGAAATGGGCAAGGGGAAAGGCGTTGTCATGGACGGCCGTGACATCGGAACCGTAGTATTTCCCGATGCTGAACTGAAAATCTTCATGACTGCGAGCGCGGCAACACGTGCGCAACGCCGTTTCGACGAACTTACGGCAAAAGGACAATCGGTTTCCTACGAAGACATACTGCGGAATGTCGAGCAGCGCGACCACATCGACACCCATCGCGACGATTCGCCCTTGATGAAAGCCGATGATGCGATAGAAATAGACAATTCCGATTTGGACAGGGAACAACAGTTTGAACTTGTTTATGCGCTGGTGTTGGACGTATGCCGCGGATAATTTTGATTTTCCATTTTAAATAGTAGCTTTAACCGAAATAACAAAAAGAATTGATGAGCATAAAATTACGATTGATCATTATGAGTTTTCTCCAGTTTTTTGTCTGGGGAGCGTGGCTTTTAACAATTGCGAATTATTGGTTTGGAACCAAGGGCTGGGATAATACGCAATTTGGACTGGTATTCGCCACAATGGGTTTTGCGTCCATTTTTATGCCCACGCTGATTGGTATAATAGCCGATCGATGGGTCAATGCAGAACGGCTTTATTCGGCTTTGCACGTACTTTATGCGCTGGTTTTGTTTTATCTGCCAACGGTTGACGATCCCACCACGTTTATATATGTGATGTTTGCCGCGATGTGTTTTTACATGCCGACGATATCGCTTAGCAATTCGGTTTCCTATACGGTTCTTAAACAATCTGCCGGTGATGTGGTCAAGGATTTTCCGCCTATCCGGGTTTGGGGAACGATAGGGTTCATTGCCGCGATGTGGATGACTAATTTAACAGACAGCAAAGCTTCTGCAAACCAGTTTTATATTGCGGGAATATTTGCGATTGTACTGGCAGTTTATGCGCTGACACTTCCCAAGTGCCCGCCTGCACGTACTACGAGCAAAAGCAACTCGGTCGCTGAAATGCTTGGACTTGGTGCATTCAAACTTTTCGCAACCTACAAAATGGCGCTCTTTTTCATTTTCGCGATGTTCCTGGGCGGCGCATTGCAATTGACAAATGCTTATGGCGATCTGTTTTTAAGCGAGTTTGAGCATTTTCCAAAATATGCTTCTTCATTTGTCGTTGAGCGGTCGACTATCATAATGTCTATTTCGCAGATATCGGAAACCCTGTTTATTTTGGCGATACCGTTTTTCCTGCGCCGTTTTGGGATTAAGCAGGTAATGCTGATCAGTATGCTTGCGTGGGTATTGCGTTTCGGGCTTTTTGCTTATGCCGATCCGGTTGATGGTTTATGGATGATCATCCTTTCGTGCGTTGTTTATGGTATGGCGTTCGATTTCTTTAATATTTCGGGTTCGTTGTATGTAGATATCAATACAGATTCAAAAACACGGTCGTCAGCGCAGGGATTGTTTATGATGATGACCAATGGCGTTGGAGCGGTTCTGGGTAGCGTAATTGCGGGCTGGGTCGTTGAAATGTACTTTACTAAAGCTTTCACGACAGTATCAGGCTTGGCGGCACATCTTCAGACGGTTCCTGAAAACAGCCATCTGCTGAAGTTTATTCAAAACGCCAAAACCACGGTAAATGCCGATGGTAGTTTGAGCCAAACCATATTTATGAAGGACTGGCCGAATATTTGGATTGCTTTTGCGGCGTATGCGCTGGTGATTGCGATTGCATTTGCGATTTTATTCAAACATGAGCATAACCCTAAAGATTTGACCGTGACACATTAATCTGGCTCGACCTCAAAATTACCGCTTCATCGCAAAATGGCCTTTGTGGGTGCGACCGTCTTCGCGGACAACAACAAACCAATAATCTGTCGATGGTAATTCGCGGCCATTGAGCGTTCCGTCCCAACCCTGACTGTCGACCCCGAAACCGGTGATGAGTTTTCCATACCGATCGTAGATGAAAGTTTTTAGATTTGGTTCGACTTCCGAAAAAGGAACGCGCCAGAAATCATTGAACCCATCGCCGTTAGGAGTGAAGAAGTGCGGATAATTCAGAAGGTAAATTTCGGCTTGATCGCTTCCGCACTGCAAAGGATCTTTTACAAAAACAGTATACGGACCGGGAGGCAGATCGGTGAAAGTCGGACTGGATTGAAAGTGGACGTTGTCGATCGAGTAGAGGTAGCTTCCGATGCTGGCAGCCGACAAAACGACTGTTATGGTATTGCTGTTATCGGTCCAATCCGAGAAAAGAATCTCGTCAATTTCAGGCGGGCCCGACATTGCGACCGTGAAATTAAATATTCCGGGGCAAACAATGCCATTATCTTCATTAGTAACTTCAAGGCTGTAACTCCCCGGTTGCTCGATCACTATGGAATGTGATGTGGCGCCTGTTGACCAGGTATAACTGTCGAAACCGCCGGGCGCAGTAACCGTTACCGATCCGCCTTCGCAAAATCCGTATGTGGGTGCCATTTGAACAACCGGATACGGATTGACAATCACATCAAACGAAGTAACTGAATAACAATCGGCGCTTAAATTATAATCGAGCCGTGCATAAATGGTGGCATCTGACGTATTTAAATTGAACGGCAGCGCATTTGTACCATTTTCTGCATCTTCAATAGTTGCATGGTAAGTAAGAGTATAATTTGCCGGATCCTGGGTGCCGATGATGGCAGCATTTTGATCGGTAAGTGAAAAAGTCGCGATGCCGTCATTGGAGCTGTCATCGCAAACGATCATTGAATCCGGTTGGTTAGCCACTACCAACGATGGAAGCAGGGCCACGTCATATTCGCGCGTGCGCTGATCGCCACATGAATGTGAAACGGCAAACTTATAGATGGCGGGCTCAAGATCGGTAAAAATGCTGTTGGTTCCGTTATCGACAAAATAGGGCTCGTAATTCTTTTCGATGATCGAGAAGTAAACTGGAGGCACCCCGTTTGTGAATACCTGAACGTCTGAAAGGAATCCGTCGCAAGTCACTTTTTCGATTCCGGTAATATCAATCTTGCCTGTGAATTCAAATTCCTTTACGACGTCGAAACATGTGGTGAAATCACTTACGCTTCCATTGTTAAAACTATTGTAGGTCCGCATGATGCGAAAATCGCCCGTAAATTCAAGATTCAGCGTTGTACTGTTGTTTGCAAGTGAAACCGAATTTATCGCACTGGGTACTGTGCCCTCAACGTAAGGATTTCCGGTTTGAGGGTGTCCCCAGGTATCGGTAAGCGGATCATATTTTTGAAGCCATAGTGCCAGTGAAGCAAACCCGCTGCTTGAAAACCCGACGTTCAGGTCAAATGACCCACAATGAGGCGTTATTTCAAACGCGGTTTCCGTGGTAGCAAACGCAAGAACATTTAATGTGCGCGTGTGCGTAAAATTGCAGCTGTCTACAACAGTAAACGTATACTGTCCCGGCGGAAGCGCAGCCATCGAAAAAGTTCCCGACGCATTGATGTTAAACGATACATCATAAGGCAAGGACTGCGTAAAGGCAGCAGGCGCCGCGGTCATTATAACCGAAAGCAATTGCGTACTATTTCCGCGTATTCGTACAGAACCTAATGTCGAGTCACAGTCGGCGCGTATGTTAGACGAAATCGTGGGATTGTGCTGCAGTACTTCAAAATCAAAAACGTATTCATTTCCGCAATCGTCTACAAGGATTACCGTGTAGTTACCTACGGGCATGTTCAGCATTATAAGTCCGTCTTCGTCCGACAGCAAATTCGTGACATCGTGGTCCAGGGTAAAAGGATAGCTCGACGGTGCAGCTGTAATTACGGCCGATACGAAGGTATATCCGGGC
>JAEYZX010000103.1 GCA_023427845.1 Bacteroidota bacterium | reverse complement strand
GAAGAACCACGCCACATCGAAATCCGAATTGTGGGCGATGCCTACGGAAAAGCATGTCACTTATCTGAAAGGGACTGCTCGGTACAACGCCGCCATCAAAAACTTACCGAGGAAACTCCGTCTCCATTCATGACCGACGAACTTCGCGAGGCAATGGGTGCTGCAGCAGTTAAGGCAGCCGAATTCATCAAATATGAAGGCGCGGGAACAGTCGAATTTTTGGTCGATAAGCACCGGAACTTTTACTTCATGGAGATGAATACGCGAATCCAGGTAGAGCATCCGATAACCGAACAGGTGATCGACTACGATCTAATTCGTGAACAGATAATGGTCGCGGCGGGAATCCCGATTTCGGGAAAAAATTATCTTCCGCAATTACACGCGATCGAATGCCGAATCAACGCTGAAGATCCATACAATGATTTCCGTCCTTCACCGGGAAAAATCACGACATTGCATACTCCCGGAGGCCACGGCGTCCGACTCGATACCCACGTATATTCAGGTTATACGATTCCGCCGAATTACGATTCGATGATCGCAAAACTGATTACGACGGCGCAAACACGTCAGGAAGCAATCAACAAAATGAAACGCGCTCTCGACGAATTTGTAATTGAAGGCATCAAAACAACAATCCCGTTTCATCGCCAATTGATGGATGACCCGGCTTATGTTGAAGGAAATTATACCACAAAGTTTATGGAGAGTTTTAAAATGAATGATCCCGAATAACAAGAACCCCGCAGTTGCGGGGTTTTTTATTAAAACTGTACAATTGTTACACACTTTGACCACAATTATACAACAATAAATGAATCAACTAATTTCTTAGTATTTTATTGAATGCCTTAACTGCAAAGGGCTGCCGTTTGCCGGTTGTCACGAAAATCCATTTGGCACAGTAGTTTCTTTATTTAAAGCATCAAATGAATATTAATCGCAAATTACCTATCATGAAAAAGTTAATTTTATCAGCCGCATTTATTCTGGGAGCTTTCACACTATCGGCTCAAACGACTCCTGAAACTGCCAAACAAGAAAAAGCACAAACACAAACTGAAAAAGAAGTAAAAATTGAGGAAGCTCCTGCAGCAGTACTTAATACAGTAAAATCAGGATTTCCTGCGGCAAAAATAAATAGCATTACCGTAAATTCAGCGAATGAATATACAATCAATGTAACCAACGAAGGTCAAACGGGTTTGATTTACGTCGACGCCAACGGTAAATGGATTAAAAGAGACTAAACTACCACACAACAAACCATTTGCTCGGGAGGCTGAATTATTTCAGCCTCTTTTTTTATGCAATTTTTAAGGAAATACCACTATAGAACTTTTATTTTAGCGAAAACTGCAAAATGCAAAAAATCCTAGTCATTGAAGATGATGTTTCGTTCTGCAAAATGCTGGAGAAATTCCTCCAGAAAAAATCATTTGCAGTCGATATCGCATTTTCTGCAAAAGAATCGATACTGAAACTCGACGAAACTATTTACGATCTGGCGTTAGTGGATCTTCGTCTTCCCGACAACGACGGTCTTTCACTCGTAAGTGAGTTTAAAAAATTGTATCCTTCACTTCCGGTTATCCTGATGACGGGATATTCCGACATAGGCACGGCTGTAAAAGCGATAAAGAACGGTGCCGTGGATTATATTTCAAAGCCGTTTAATCCGGAAGAAGTACTGCTTGTGCTCCAAAATGCGTTGAATTCTACAAACACGCCAAGTATCAGCAAACAGCCGCAGCAAAAAGAAGCAACTACGTTCATAAAAGGTATTTCTAATGAGTCAAAAAAACTCGCCGAATATATCACGCTTGTAAGCCCAACCGATATGTCGGTGCTCATCATCGGCGAAAGTGGAACCGGCAAAGAAGTGATCGCACGAACAATTCACGACAACAGCAAACGGAAAAACAAGAACTTTGTCGCGGTTGATTGCGGTACAATTTCGAAAGAACTGGCGGCAAGTGAATTTTTTGGACATATCCGTGGTTCTTTTACAGGTGCGGTCAACGATAAAACCGGCTATTTCGCAGCCGCCGATCAAGGAACACTTTTTCTTGACGAAATAGGAAATCTTTCGTATGAAAATCAGATTCAATTACTTAGGGCACTTCAAGAACGAAAAATCAAACCTGTTGGAAGCAATAAAGAGATAACGGTCGATATTCGGGTCATAACCGCAACGAATGAAGATCTTCGTGAGGCGGTTAAAAAAGGGGATTTTCGGGAAGACCTGTATCATCGCATCAACGAATTTTCGATCCAGTCGCCCTCATTAAAAGACCGTGGGGCCGACTTAATGCTGTTTGCCGAATTTTTCCTCGAAAAGGCGAATGAGCAGCTTCATAAAAAAATCATCGGATTTTCGAGCGATGTCATTTCTGCTTTTGAAAAATACAGCTGGCCCGGAAATTTGCGTGAACTTCAAAATATAATCCGAAGGGCCGTGTTGCTTTCAACGGGAGATTATGTCCAGCAAAATGTGCTTCCGCAGGAGTTGTTTGAAATTAATTCCACAAATACCGAATTATCGCTTTCCGAAAACGAAAAGGAAGCAATTATCGCGGCGTTGGAGCGGACGCAAAATAATAAATCTGAAGCGGCAAAGTTGTTGAAAATCAATCGCAAAACGTTATACAACAAACTCAATTTATACGGATTGGATTATTAATTCGTTTTCGATTTCCGCGAGCAACGTAAGTACGATTGGCTTCAGTTCGGCAAATCGTTTTAAAAGTTCTTGATGTGCATAATCATTAAGCTCAAGATCCATTAAAAGTGTTCCGATCTTTTCAGCACCCAACTGCCGAAACATGGGTGCCATTTTGTGTGCCACGGTTTTCACCTTATCGGCCTGATTTTTAGTGATTGCTTTTTCAAGAGCAAGTAGATTTGAACTGGCATCGCGCAAAAAAATCTGTAATACTGCGTTTGATGCGGCTTTATCGTCGGGAAAAAACTCCCGCAAAAGCTTCGATGGCGAATCCTGAGTTATCGAAATTTTTTCGTCGCCTACAAAATTGTTGTCGCTGTTATTAACGACCCGGAGTATCGTTTCATGAAGAATTTTTGGTGTATAAGGTTTGCGGA
>JAEYZX010000054.1 GCA_023427845.1 Bacteroidota bacterium | reverse complement strand
TGTAAGCGGAACCGGTCGGATCGTTTCCCAAAATGCATCGTCTTTTTTATTGGCATCCTTTTCGAAATTCAGCACTTCGCGTGTAAATGTCTTTTTATCGAATTCGCGTTCGAATACATAATTGTTATAAACGTAGGTAAACCGGCCCGAAATATTGATTCCCAACAAACCGGCGACGAAATCGAGCGTCTGCGTATTTTTGACCCAGATTTTATTCTGGCTGTTGTAAATGAAATTCTGTTTGATCGTAAGCAGATTGACCGCCGGATTCTGCATCTGTTTCCCGGAAATGTTCAGGTCGAGCGCGTAAATGGCCCAACTGTCGTCCACAATATATAGGTAGCCTTCCATGACAGGTTCAGAATCGCGTTTCGGGATAACCTGAATTTTGCTGATTTGCTGATTGTTTTCGTCAAAGAAGGTTCCTTCGAGTTTGTACTTATAATAATTGAACGCATTGTCGGCGATTGGCGAAACAACATTGATGCCGATTGGAATGTAGTTGTCATAAAAATCAAAATTTGCCGATGCCGCATCATTGTAGCTGAAACCATTGTCGTTGCCGCTGACTTTTGAAGCGATTATCGTTTCCTTCATCTTGTCGGGTTTTTGAAACGTCAGTTTTGAAACGGTCTCCGACAAATATAAAATGCCGCTTCTTGTCGAGTCGAGCATGTCGTCGAACATGTCGAGTTTCTGCCCAAGGATTTTTTCGGGCATGTCTTTGATGCGGAAAATACCCCGCGAGTAGAAGTCGGCTGTAAATTTCCCCGTCTTTTCGGTGTTTTCCTTTTTTGAAGCAATTGCGTTGCGGATTATGCCATTTGCGGGATTGTCTTTAGGGTTTATTATGATTTCATTCAGTGAGAAATTTTCATCTACCAGGGTGACATCGAGTGTATAGGGCAAGTTCTCCACATTGACAGTCGTTCGGCGGGTCTTATAACCTAAATACTGAAAAATCAAAGTATAGGTTCCGGTCGATTTGACACTGAGCTCATAAATTCCCAAATCGTTCGACGTTGTGCTGCGATAGGTGTTTTCGATGAAAATATTTACAAAAGGTAAAGGATTCCCGATACTGTCGGTCACCGTGCCCTTTATTTGTGAAATTGCCGAGATCGAAAAAAGCAACAGTGCGGCCGAAAGTAGATTTTTCATAAACGTTACTTAATTAGGGATAAGATTGCAAGATTATAGCTTTTTAGTCCGAAGCCAATTATGACCCCCGCGGCATTTGGTGAAATGAACGATTGATGTCTGAAGTCTTCCCGTGAAAAAGTATTGGAAATGTGCACTTCGATAACCGGGCATGGGACCGACTTAACTGCATCGCCAATGCCGATCGAAGTATGCGTGTAAGCGGCAGCGTTAAGAATTATTGCGTCACTTTTAAAACCTGCGTATTGGATTTGATTTATGATTTCGCCTTCGATGTTGCTCTGAAAATAATCAAGTGTGATGCCGGGGAAGCGATTTGCAAGCGACTTCAGATATTCCTCGAAAGATGTTGAGCCATACACTTCAGGTTCACGTTTTCCGAGCAGGTTTAAATTCGGGCCGTTGATGATGCTGATCGTCATGTAAGATTTTTAGTAAAAGTAGCAAAATATCATTACCAACCGTATACGTAAAAATGCAAAAGCCGCTTCACAAGAAGCGGCTTCAATAGTTTTTGGTGTTTTTACTTTAGAACATATAACCCACAGACAGCTGGAAAACTGAGTTTGTTATTTCGGCATCTTTTGATACTTCGGTCAAACCAATTGTGTAACGAGCCTGCGCGAAAAAGCTCTTGGTAATGTTCAATCCGAGTCCGCCTGCAACAGCGAAATCAAATTTTTCATTGTCGATCGTATTGCCAAACTCGTCGAACGATTCGGCATCATCAACAAGGAAAGAGAACTGCGGACCCGCCTCGATACTGAGAACATCGCTCAAAATGTAATATTTTGCCATTACCGGAAGCGATACATAATCAAGGTTGAAGTCGCCAAATCCGTCAACTTCAGCTCCCTGTGAGGAGTAGAGCAACTCGGGTTGTATCGCAAAATTTCCGACCGGATGAAATTCGACTGCAACACCGGCGTGGAAGCTTGTTCGGGAATTATAATCTATTCCGCTTGGACCGCCGCTGACATTTGCAAAGTTCGGTCCCGCTTTCAAACCGAATCGCAATACCTGGGCATTTACATCAAGTGTACCGGCAATTATTAAAATTGCCGAAATAATAAGCTTCTTCATAAGGCATTCTTTTAAATTGTTAAGTCAAAATTACGATTATGCGGTAGCGCATCCTTATATCGTATGGCTGAATTGTTATATGTTTAGCACAAAAACATCATATTTGTTAACAAAATTGTTAATAAAAGAAAGTAACAAAAAAATATAGGGAAATAAAAATACTAGATTTGTTTTATCAATTTTAAATCAAAAAAAATGAAAAAACTTATTTTATCTGCTGTGGCACTTTTCGCTTTCGGATTTGCTAATGCGCAAGATGACGATGGTGGGTTTCGTGTAGGGATCCACGTTGGTCTCCCAATGGGTGATGTAAAAGACATATCATCATTCAATGCTGGAATTGACTTGGCCTATATGTGGTCAGTTGGTGATGGTTTTGAGGTTGGTGTTGCTACCGGTTATGATAACTGGTTTGGTTCAGAAGAAGATTTCGGACCAATTACCGTAGAATATGAGGATGCGGCATTTATTCCTCTTGCCGGTGCGCTGAAGTATTCTGTAACTGAAAATTTCTTTGTTGGCGCTGATTTGGGTTATGCATTTTATGCAGGAAGTGAAGATGATGCTGAAGGCGGATTCTACTACCAGCCAAAAGTTGGATACCAATTGCCTGCAATCGATATTTTTGTAGGGTACAAAGGTATCTCACAGGATGGAATGACTGCATCAGCGGTGACACTTGGAGCCGCCTATAAATTCTAATTTATATTTCGATTAGTAAAATCAAAATCTCCTTCGGGAGATTTTTTTTTTGGACTTAAGGCCTTTTTTCGGTTTTTTAACGGTAATAAACTGAGCAATAACGCCATATGGGCCCGTACTTCAAATTTTTTATTATTAAGTGCTTTCCTATTATTTTTTATATACATTTGCACCGAATTTTAAAACACTAAACAAAATGAAAAAAATTATTTTATCTGTTGCAGCTGTATTCGCTTTCGGATTTGCAAATGCTCAGGACAATGAAGGTACAGGAACTAAAGGTTTCGCTAATGGTGATGTGTTCATTACCGGTGCTGTAGGAATTGGTTCTGTTTCGTTTGGCGATAACAAGGAAACTTCATTCGAAATTGCACCTAGCGCCGGTCTTTTCGTAACCGACAACATCGCTGTTGGAGTACGTTTGGGTTATACTTCTGACAAAGCAGAGGTTGACGGATTAGGTGACACAATGGACGATACTACTTTGTCAGTTGGTGCTTTTGGACGTTACTATGCTACGCCTTCATCTGATTTCTCATTCTTTGGTGAACTTGCTTTCAATTACAATTCACTTGAAGATAAGTTGGCTGACAATAAAGCAAACGGATTTGATCTTGTTCTTGCTCCTGGTGTTAGCTACTTCATTTCTGACAACTTTGCATTCGAAGCTACTTTTGGTATTCTTGGATACGAAACAATGAAGCCTGACGGTGCTGACGACAGCCAAAATTCATTCAACTTTGGTCTTGACATGAGAGATGTTCGTTTAGGTCTTGTTTACAAGTTCTAATCAGAATACATTATAAAGAAAAAGCCTTCCGTTTGGAAGGCTTTTTTGTTTGCTTTAACTGAGCATTAAAATTTATAACCCACACTGATCTGGAACACCGAGTTCTGGATGTTAGCATCATTGTAGATGTCAGTGAATCCTCGTGTATATCTTCCGGAAGCGAAAAGTCCCATATCGGTTTGGAACGTAAGGCCTGCAGCCATTCCGAATTCAAATTCCTCAGCCTCGAACGGCGTATCTTCAAGATCGATGTCGCCATCATCCGAATTCGGGTTAAAATCAAATTCCTCGTTCACCAAAAAGCTGAACTGCGGACCCGCTTCGATGCTCAATCCTTTTGTCAGATAAAATTTCGCAAGAACCGGAACGTTAATGTAATCCAATTGGACTTCGGCGTTGTCGTTGTCCGGTCCTTCAAAATCAAGGTCAAATCCCTGGCCTGAATATAGCGCTTCTGCCTGTACAGAGAACATATCCGTTATCGGCATTTCGGCTAGCACACCCACGTGGAAGCTTGTTCGTGAATCTGGACTGTCAAAATCGTCATCGCCACTTACAAAGGTTGCAAAATTAACTCCGCCTTTTACGCCAAAACTGACCGCCTTATCGTTAGTGTTATCACCTTCTTCCTGCGCAGTTGCAATTCCCGAAAACAGCGCAAATAATCCTGTGGTAATTAATTTCAAAGCTTTCATAATCTTTTTATTTATTAGTTATTGAATCCAAAAGTAATTTTAATGCTGATGGATGAGCCTTAATAATTTGCTAATTCACATAGATTTAACTTCTCGAAAATGCTATTTTATTGAAAAATAATCAGTTAAATGGTTTATTGAATGAAATATTCTTATCAAGGTGGGAAATATGTAACATTTTATTGAAAATATGATAATCTACTGTTTTGTGATTTTTTTATCAGTCGGCAGTTTATAACTTTCGGTATGGAAAATTGGAAGCGTTACATCATGGAATATAAGACGTACCTGCGAATCGAACGCGGGTTGTCGGGCAATACGATTGAAAACTATTCTTTTGATATTGAACGGCTTTGCAACTATCTTTCACTACACGCGCCACAAGCCTCTCCCGTAAATATTGATGAAGACACTGTTCAGCAGTTTATTTACGCGGTTTCGAAGGAAGTCAAACCCCGGTCGCAGGCGAGGATCATTTCGGGTTTGAAAAGCTTTTTCGGCTTTTTGATTTTTGAAGATTATCGGGCAACAAATCCGATGGAACTTATCGAAACGCCGCGATTGGGAAGAAAGCTTCCCGATACGTTATCAATCGGCGATATAGATGCTTTGGTTTCCGCAATCGATTTATCGACCGACGAAGGTGAACGCAACCGTGCCATACTTGAAACGCTTTACGGGTGCGGACTCCGCGTTTCGGAAGTTGTCGATTTAAAAATATCCGATCTTTATTTTGACGAAGGTTTCATTCGCGTTACGGGAAAAGGAAACAAGCAGCGGTTTGTGCCGATC
>JAEYZX010000037.1 GCA_023427845.1 Bacteroidota bacterium | reverse complement strand
ATGTACGGATCGGCATGCCATCCTTCGAAATCGTATTCGGCGATTTTCGGATACCATTGCGACATCGAGAGCGCGACACCTTCGGCATTATTCCGTCCGCTTCTGCGAATTTGTACAGGCACCTGCGCATCAAAGTTTAAGGTAACAGTAGTTTTGCTATTGGGAAGAATTGGTTTTGGCAAAGTTACTTCCAGCACCGTACCCTTTACTTTCTGTTGGGCCGCGAGTCCGTCTTGTTTCAGGTTCGTCACGTTCATATATCCAATTTCATCAGGTTTCAGATTTTTGATCCTGCTGATTTTTACGTCCTTGCCATCCACTTTGGCGGAAGTAACCATTCGGCCATCGGGATCCTTGATTGCCTGAAGTCTTGCGTCCATTTCGCTTCCGGGTTGAAACGCATTATTATACAAATGATAATAAACTTTTCGAAGCGTATCAGGTGAATTGTTCGTGTAAACGAGTTCCTGGGTTCCCTTGTATCGGTAAGTCGCCGCATCCATGGCGACCTCCATTTTATAATCGGCATGCTGCTGCCAATAACTACTTTGGGCGACACCGCTGTATATAGGGAAAATCAAAAGAGCGGCAAAAAGCATTTTTCTCATAATTGGATCTTTATAAAATAAAAAACGGAAGGCGTATACCTTCCGTTCATAAAATTCAAATATAGATTATTTTTTTGACATTTTTTCTGCCATTTGCAAAGCTTGATAAGCGTTTACAATTTTACCAGAGCGTGATGCCTTGGTGAAACTGCGTTGCTCAGCTTCTTCTCCGAAACTCATTGTTTCTGAGATTGGCGTTCCCGAATCCATCAGGATTTTTTTAACCTGTGGCGCAGTAAGTTTTGGATAGTATGAGCGGATAAGCGCTGCAACGCCTGCTGCGTTAGGAGCTGCCATTGATGTTCCCTGAAGGAATTTGTATTCATTGTTTGGCGCCGTTGCATAGATTTGCATACCGGGCGCGAAAACGTCTACATTGTACGAACCATAGTTTGAAAATGGTGCAGCGATTTGTGGGATTGTATGATTTAGCGCTCCAATTGTAATTAGGTTGTCGGAAATTTCATCTTTAGCATTTTCTGAATCGTTCGGATAGTTTTTATACTGGTCCAAGTCCACGTCATGTCCGTCATTTCCAGCTGCGTGTACGATCAGAACGTCCTTGCTTGCAGCATATTTGATAGCGTCAAAAACCCATTCTTTATTAGGTGAGTAACTTTTTCCAAAGCTTCCGTTGATGATTTTTGCACCGTTATCAACCGCATAACGGATAGCCAAAGCAATATCTTTATCGTATTCGTCTCCATTAGGAACTGCGCGTAACGCCATGATTTTCACATTATTTGCAACACCGTCGCCACCAAGTTTGTTGTGACGCACCTGGCCAATGATTCCGGCTACGTGAGTTCCGTGCAACGCTTCCTCTTTATCAGGGCCGATAACATTGTTGTTGCCGTATTTAACATCTTTGATATCGTTTACGTTATCGCCAACAAGTTTTCTTCCGTCAAAATCGGGATTCAGATTGTAAGCCAACTGATCGGAATAGTGCTTGTAACCACCTTCGATTTGCTCGTCAAAATCTGATTTCTTCATTTGCGTAAGGATCATGATCAAACGTGGTTTAACCTGATTGATCATTTCGTTCTCTGTAGTCATGTTTTTAAGATCCTCGGCAGTATAAGTATCTTTTTTAAGTTCGGCCTGGATGGCTTTATCGACATTCTTCAAAAATTCCATTTGCTGAAGGCCCGCTTTTGCTTCGGCGACTTTTAGGTCGAATTCCGCTTTTGCGGCTTTGTAAACTGCCGATCCATCGTCGCCTTTTCTGACAATCCGAGTCATCTCAAGCGTTTCATTGTTTGAATCTCCAAGGAAATTCCAACCGTTTACATCATCAATATAACCGTTTTTGTCATCGTCCTTGCCATTTCCGGCGATTTCTTTCGGGTTGACCCAGACTACAGATTTAAGATCTTCATGTTCAATATCGATACCGGAGTCAATGACCCCGACAATCACGGTAGTACCTCTTTTACCATTTAGCAGTTCCGCATATGCACGGTCGACGCTCATCCCCGGAACCGTGTCCAAGGCCATGTCCAGATGGCTCCAGCGTTGTAGTTGCGAGTCGGTTAACGGTACGACTTTGGGCGTTAATTTTGTAGCTGCCCTGGCGCTTTTTGATATTGCTATCGATTGCGCTGATCCTACTGAGGAAAACATTGTTGTAGCAATCATGGCTGCCACTACAGGAGTTATTAATTTCATTTTTAAATAATTTAAATTTTTAAAATCGGTTAATTGGTCTAAAAGTATTCAGGATTGTTACACATTAAAAAAAAATGATGAATTGTCAGAAGATATCCTCGCATTTATATATTTCGTTCAGACGAACTCCTTTCTCAGTTTGTTGAACGGTAATTATCTCATTGTAAGCATCATGCTCTAAAAATAAGTAATAATTGTTTTCAGCCGCCGTGTTTAAGAATTTTTCTTTTTCCGGAAGCGTCAAAAGCGGCCTCGTATCGTAACCCATTACATACGGAAGCGGTAAATGCCCTGCCGTTGGAAGCAAATCTGCCATAAAGCAAATTGTCTTGTCATCGTACCGAATCATGGGAATCATCATTTTATCGGTATGGCCGTCTGCAAAGAAGATGCCAAAGTCAAGTTCTGATGTTTTAACCGAATCACCATCCGGTTTTTGTACAAAGTTTAGTTGACCACTCTCCTGCATCGGCAAAATATTCTCCGAAAGAAATGATGCCTTCTCCCGGGCGTTTGGTTTTGTAGCCCAATTCCAATGG
>JAEYZX010000013.1 GCA_023427845.1 Bacteroidota bacterium | reverse complement strand
GCGGTTTGTGCCGATCGGGGGACTGACACAAAAATATATTTTGTTTTACAAAGATTTTAAGCGGACACAGCTCTCAATCCAAAAAGGTCACGAAGACACCCTGTTCCTGAACCGGCGCGGCCGCAAGTTGACACGTGCGATGATTTTTACGATAATTCGCGATCTTGCGTCAAAAATAGGATTGGATAAAGTTATAAGTCCGCATACATTTCGCCATTCTTTTGCGACACATCTTCTCGAAAATGGCGCCGATTTACGATCGATTCAACTGATGCTCGGACATGAATCGATTACCACTACTGAAGTTTATGTGCATCTTGATCGGAAACACCTGACTGGCGTGATGAATGCGTTTCATCCGCGTAGGTGAGAAGTTACACTTGCAGTAAATGGATGCTCTGGTTGGTTTGCGCTCCATTCTGTACGGTGCGTTAGGGAGTGAAGCGGCATCCTTTTATTGCGACAGCGATAAAAGATACAGCGTAACGCCCGGGCCGAAGGCAACGCCATAAAAAATCAAATTCCAAATTCCAAATTCCAAATCACGACGACTAATCTGGAATTTGGAATTTGAAATTTGGAATTTGGAATTTGGAATTTGGAACTTCTACCGTTATTTCGCGATATTGACCGCTCTTGTTTCCCGGATCACAGTGACCTATACTAGTCCCGGATAGGTCATTTCGGTCTGGATTTTTTGCGAAATCTCGAATGATAGGTTTGCGGCGTTGTCGTCTGAAACTTTTTCGCTTTCAACAATTACACGAAGTTCGCGGCCGGCCTGGATCGCATACGCATTTTTGACTCCGTGGAATCCGAATGCGATTTCCTCAAGATCCTTAAGACGCTGAATGTACGAATCCAGCACCTGGCGTCTTGCGCCCGGCCTTGCTCCTGATATGGCATCACAAACCTGAATGATCGGCGATAGCAGCGATTTCATTTCGATTTCGTCGTGGTGCGCTCCGATAGCGTTGCAGACTTCTTCTTTCTCGCCATATTTCTCAGCCCACTGCATTCCGAGTAGCGCGTGTGGAAGGTCGCTTTCGGCATCCGGCACTTTTCCGATATCGTGAAGTAGTCCTGCTCTTTTGGCAAGTTTTACGTTGAGGCCGAGTTCGGCCGCCATAATTCCGCATAACTTCGATACTTCGCGTGAGTGCTGCAGCAGGTTCTGTCCGTATGACGAACGATATTTCATTCGGCCTACGACTTTTATAAGTTCAGGATGCAATCCGTGGATGCCAAGATCGATAACGGTCCGTTTACCGACTTCAATTATTTCGTCGTCGATCTGTTTTGCTGTTTTCGCAACGACCTCTTCGATTCGTGCCGGGTGAATGCGTCCGTCGGTGACCAATTTGTGCAATGCCAAACGTGCAATTTCACGTCGAACCGGGTCAAAGCATGACAGGATGATGGCTTCGGGAGTATCGTCAACAATGATTTCGACGCCTGTTGCGGCTTCAAGTGCACGGATGTTTCGGCCTTCACGACCGATGATGCGCCCTTTTACGTCGTCCGACTCGATGTTGAAGACCGATACGCAATTCTCGACTGCTTCTTCGGTTCCGACACGCTGGATCGTATTGATGATTATTTTTTTTGCTTCCTGCTGTGCCGTGAGTTTTGCTTCCTCGATAGTGTCCTGTATGTGCGACATTGCCTTTGTTTTGGCTTCTGCCTTCAAACCTTCGACCAATTGTTCGCGCGCATCCTCGGCTGAAAGTCCGGATATGACTTCAAGCTGGTTCAGCTGGCTTTTGTGCATTTTTTCGACTTCCTGGGTCTTGCGGTCGAGCATTTCGATTTTGGAATTGTATTCGGCTGTTTTCGCTTCAAAATCGTCGTTGATCTTTTTGGCTTTTGCGAGTTCGCTTGATACAAGGGATTCTTTGTCGCGAATTCTTTTTTCGACTTCAGCGACTTTCTTGTCACGCGCAAGGATCACCTGTTCGTGTTCGGCTTTCAGTTCGATGAACTTTTCTTTTGCCTGAAGAATTTTGTCCTTTTTGATATTTTCGGCCTCTAGCTGTGCGTCTTTTAAGATTGAAGACGCCTCTTTTCTGGCATTTTTGATGAGATTGGAAACATTGCTCTTTTCCATGAACTTGGCTATAAGAAATCCTCCTCCGAGACCTATTATGCCTGCAATGATTATTAGTAGTGTACTGTCCATTGTTTGTTTAATTTATATATAAAAAAAAGCCTACATTAATTGCTTGTATAAACTCGTATTGACAAGTTTTGAGCTAACTCACTGTTCAAGTTTCTGCGCTTGGCAGCATGCTTTAGTAGTGATGATTCGCTCATTCTAATTTGTTAGTGTTGAGTTTACCAAATGTGAACTAATGTAGGCAGTATCTTAGTTGTAAAAGAACGTATTATTTTTCGTCGGCTGTTGCGCCTTTCGGTTCGAGATAATTAGACAATAAATCATTAATCCGGCTGAGCCGTTCCATTGTTTCTTTTCCGTCTATCGATTTGTCGATCTGCTTCTGTTCAAGCTGCGACGCGAATTGCAGCGCACACATTGCCAAAACGTCCTGCTTGTCGCGAACGGCATAATTTTCTTCGAATTGCTTGATCATTATGTCGATCTGTTTGGAGGCGCTGCGTAGGCCTTCTTCCTGCGACATGTTTACCGTTAACGGATAAACACGGTCGGCGATTGACAATTTGATTTTAAGCTTTTCATCCATATGCTAGTCTGCAAGCTGTTCTATACAATAATCGATTTCGCGAATCAATGAATTTATCTTAAGCTTCGTATCTCTTTTATTTTCCTCACTGCCAAGTAACGAATTGGCAATCTTGAGTGTTTCATATTGTGATTTAATCGACGCAATCTCGCTTGACTGGTGTTCGATTACGCGTTCTGATTTATTTAATTCCTGTTGCAGTTCTTCGTTATATTTTTCCAATCGGTTGATTTTCTGGAATAATTTTTCGATTCTGCTTTCAAGAGTATCAATAATTTCAGCGATTTCACTCATTTACGGCCGGATTCATTACTTTATCTTACAAAGTTAATATTCCTACTGAATTACAGCAATAATTTTCCTAAAATTTTCCTTTTATGCAAGCCGCTCCCGATAATATTTTGTACAATAGCAAGTTATATTTGAATAATAAATTTTTAATTCAGCACCCCTTTTTTTATCTTAGCACAAACACCATACAGATGAATATACACCATTTAAAACTCTCGCTTTTACTGCTGTTTTTTATTCCAGCAATCTCGCAGGTCCCGTATCCAAAAGACTATTTTCGCTCGCCGCTCGACATCCCATTGCAATTGTCGGGCAATTTTGGCGAACTCCGCTCCAACCACTTCCATGCAGGTTTCGATTTTCGAACGCAACAGCGTGAAGGTCTAAACGTATATGCCGCTGCCGAAGGCTATGTGTCGCGCATCAAAATCTCCGCATACGGTTACGGAAAGGCGATATACATCGATCATCCCAACGGATACACCACCGTATATGGACATTTGCAGAAAGGTTATGGCCGGTTCGAAGATTATATCAGGGCGCAACAATTCAAGGAGGAAAGTTACGACATTGAAGTTTTTCCAAAACCGGGCGAACTCCCCGTCACTAAAGGAGAAATGATCGCCTACTCCGGAAATACCGGCGGATCTGGCGGCCCGCACCTTCATTTTGAGATCCGCGAAACGGCGTCCGAAAAAGTGCTTAATCCGCTGCACTTTGGTTTTGATTCGATTATCATCGACACGAAAAAACCGGTGGTTACCGATCTTGTCGTTTATCCAATTGATGATCAGTCGGTAGTGAACCAATCCCCCACACCGGTAGAT
>JAEYZX010000201.1 GCA_023427845.1 Bacteroidota bacterium | reverse complement strand
GGTAAGGGGGGTTCGATTCCCCCACGGGCTACAAAATTGAGAAGGTCGACAAACTAGGAGAATAATGGTCCGTTCGTCTAGGGGTTAGGACGCCAGGTTTTCATCCTGGTAACAGGGGTTCGATTCCCCTACGGACTACACAAAATAAAAAAAATTATTTATTACAATGGCAAATCATAAGTCAGCTCTAAAGAGAATCAGAAGTAACGAAAAGAAAAGAGTATTAAACAGATACCAGCATAAAACGACTCGTAATGCCATCAAAGCATTAAGAATCGCTACAGATAAAGCGGAGGCGACTACAAAGTTATCTGCCGTGATTTCAATGATCGACAAATTGGCTAAGAAAAACATCATTCACGACAACAAAGCTTCCAATTTGAAATCTAAATTGACCAAGCACGTAGCGAAATTGTAATTTCCTACGACCATATAATAAGAAAGCTCCTAATCAGGAGCTTTTTTTATGCGTTAAAATATTTTCTTTAAATCCTCAAGCATTTCGCGTGAAATTGGCTTCGACTGAAAATCGATGACCATCGGGTAGGTCTTCGATTTTTCAATGTCATGCGGATCGATTGTGGACGATAACACAATCACCTTTATATCGGAAAACGGTGTAAATGGCTCTTCTTTAAAATGATCAAGAAATTCCCATCCACCCATAATCGGCATATTTAGATCAAGAAATATAAGTTTTGGATACGAAACGTCACCGGTTTCATATTGCTTAAAATAGTCAAGTGCCTCCTCGCCATTTTGCGCAGTATCGATCTTGGTCGCGAATTGCGCTTTCGAAATCACCATTTTGTAGAGCATAAGTGTTATGGGATCGGCATCCACACATAATATCTTATCTAACATTAATACTGGTTTTTGAATGTTAAAGTAAACACTGTTCCTTTATCGACCGTGCTGTCAACCGTAATGATTCCGCCCATGCTTTCCACTTGCGACTTAACCAGGTATAACCCCAGCCCCTTGCTGTCGGAATAGTTGTGGAATCTTTGGTACAGTCCAAAAATCTTATCACGGTTGCGTTCAAGGTCGATTCCGATTCCATTATCGCGGAATACGATCACGACCGAACCATCAACCCTTTTGGAATTGACTGAAATCCGCAACTTTCTTTCGGCCGCGCGGTACTTTATCGCATTAGTCAGTAAATTCAGCAAAATGCTCTCAAGATACGACTTATTGATTTTCAGTTCGGATGCTTTATCCAATTCTATCTTTATGATCGGCTTATGAAGGCTGATCAGGAAACTCAATTGGTTGAACACATTCTCAAAAACGTCCCTTATGTTGACCTCCTCCTTTTGGATTGACGGATTGTCTTTGATGATTACGACTTTTACCAAATCGTTTATCGTCTCGTTCAAAAGGAACGTCGACCGTGAAAATCCGTCAAGTATCTCCTTCAGCTCCGGATTTTCAATAGGGATATCCTCGATTAGATTCAGCAGGCCCGTTAAATTCGACAACGGTGCACGCAGATTATGTGAGGTAATATACGAGAATTGTTTTAAATCCTTGTTGTTCTGGGTCAATTCGCGGATAAGCTGTTCTTTTTCTTTTTCCTGTTTCTTTTCGTCGGTGATGTCGCGCTGTATCGATATCCAATGCGAATGTTCGCCTTCTTTGTTGGTGATGGGGATCATCGAAAAATTGACCCAGTATTCCTCGCCGTTCTTTTTGTTGTTCAGCGTTTCGAATCTGAATTCCTGTTTTCCCTTTAGTGCGGCCGCCAATCTTCCGATATCGTGTTTAACCGACTTCCGGTCCATGAAAATCGTAGGCGATTTGCCAATTACTTCCTCTGCCTTGTAACCGGTCATATTCGTGAACGCCGGGTTTACGAATACAATTTTCGGAATGGTGTTGCTGGCCTTTTCCGATTCGGTGATGATAACCGAATCCTTTGATTGGGTAACCACGGTTTCCAATAGTTTGAGTCGTTGCTCTTCCTCTTTTTGTTTCGTGACATCCTGCATCGAACCGATCATTCTGATAACTTTTCCGGCCGCATTTTTCACCAAAAACCCACGGTCGAATACATATCGATAGGTTCCATCCGCACAGGCGAAGCGGTATTCATCCTGCCATTTTTCGGTTTTCTGCTCAAGAAACGAATACAGTTTGACCGACATTTTGATGCTGTCTTCGGGATGGATCCTGTCGAACCACCATTTTGACGTAGTGCCGATTTCCGATTTCTTGTAACCAAATACACCTTGAATTCCTTTGTTCCACACAAATTGATCCTTCTCAATATTCCAGTCCCAGATGGTGTCGCTTGTTGCTTTTGCTACAATATCGTACCTTTCTTTGGCACGTTCGGTATCTTCAAGTGCATTTCGGTTTTCAACCAATACGCCGATCAGGTTTGCCACGCGTTCAACAAGACTGATTTGTTCCTGGCTTGGTGCTTTGACCGACTTGTAATAGGTCGCAAAACATGCAATGACGGTGCCCGAACTTTTCTTTACCGGAACCGCCCAGCAAGCTTCGAGTCCGTATTTTCCGGCAATATCTGCATAATCTTTCCAAATAGGGCTGTTTTGGATATCGGAAACGATTGTATTTTCACCTTTGAACATTGCGGTACCGAAAGAGGCGGCTTTCGGGCCGATAGGTCTTCCGTCGATCGCTTCAATATAGGATTGATCAAGTGAACTGCCGGCAATGTGTGAAATCGTATCATCTTCCGTCAGTAAGATTACGGTGCATATCGAATCCGGGATTAGTGATTCGATGTTTGAGACCAGGCGGCTGATCACGGTTTCAAAATCTACTTTGGGATTTGCGTTGAGCTCGTATATTTCTTTCTCGAAAGCCAGGACCGTTTCCTGAAGTTTACGGGTTGAAATATCCTGCATCGCGCCGACTTTCTTTATTGCCTTGCCGTTTTCGCGGATAATGTCAAACCTGTCGAGAATTGTCGCATATGAGCCATCGCTCCTCAGAAAACGGTATTCAATTTCAAAATGGCGCTGGCTCGGATTTGACGCCGCGTGATTCAGGAATTCGAATACATGATCTTTTTCGTCCGGATGGAGGCACGATTTATAGAAATCGACTGTAGTTACATTATTTGCAAATTGATAACCGAACAATGTATGATAACTCGAACCTACAAGATACAGGCTGTTGGTCTCGAAGTCATAATCATATATCGCGTCGCTGGTTGCTTTTGCAATTGCTTCAAACCGCTGATTGATTTCATTGATTTCCTTTTCATGTTCGACCCGTGATGTTACATCACGTGAGTTCATCACGATCCCGGAAATAACCGGATCCTCAAGTGCATTCGTGCCTATGGATTCAATCCAGAGGTAACGGCCATTGGCATGCTGCACACGTACTGGATTGGAATAAACACGTTTGGATACCAGCAAAGACTCGAAAAATTCGTGCATCATAGTCAAATCGTCGGGATGGACGAGCTGAAAAATATCTTTTCCCACAATATCATCGGCACTAAATCCGGTAATTGCTTCATGATTCGGGCTCGCATATTTAAAAATACCCAAACGGTCGATTATTGTTATAAGGTCGCCGCTCTCCTGAACCAGTTTCTTGAATCGTTGCTCGTTCTCGACAAGTGCACGTTCCGATCGCAGCCGGTCGGTCACATCGATAACCTGCACCAGACGTGCAATTTTTCCGTCGACTTTAATATTGGTACCCTGTACATCAACATCAATCAATTCCCCGTTTTTTTTGCGATGTATGAATAACGCTTTTTTGCTGTGGCTTTCCTTAAGCCGCTCACGGGTTTGCGACAAATTATGTGATTGTTCGCCAACGGGCCATATATCCAATAAAGTCATCTGAAGAAACTCGGCTTTCGTAAATCCGTAATGCCTCACCGCCTCATCGTTGACATCCAGAAATTGAAGTGTCTCAACGTCGAATATCCACATTGGCGACGGACTCGACTGAAAAAGGTTTTTATATTTTTCTTCGGACTCCTTAAGTTTTTTGGAGATTTTTTTACGTTCGATGCTGTACGTAATGCTTTTATGAAGTTGGGATGCCGTAAGTTCATCCTTGTACAGGTAATCGGCAATCCCGTATGAAAGTGATTTGTATCCAAATCCTTTGTCGCTGTATCCCGTGAGGACAATGATTGGCACGTCGCCGGCAATTTTTGTCATTTCCGACACTAATTCCTCACCGCTTAAATCAGGGAGCGATAAATCGAGCAGGATCACATTGACATTTTCTGTCTGCAGAAAGATTTGTGCCTGCTTGAATGTAGTACAATTATGAAGTACAAGGGCTTCAAAATTTTCTTTGAGATAATCTTCAATTAAGACAAAATCCCCAAGATTATCCTCTACAATAAGAAAATTAAACCCCTTCGGAAGCATTTAAGATTTTTTAGGTAATTGTACGATTGTTAACCAGAAGTTCTCAATTGAACTGATTACCCGGCCAAAATCCTGAGCGTCAACCGGCTTGGTGACAAAACAGTTTGCATGATTCTGGTAGGAATACAGCACGTCTTTCTGAGAAGATGAGGTTGTAAGCATCACAATCGGTATGTGTTTTTTCTTGTCGTTATTCTTAATTTTTTTCAGTACTTCGTGACCATTCACCTTTGGAAGGTTCACATCAAGCAAAATCAGGTCCGGCTCATTATTATCAGACCCATTGTTATTGCGTTCAATATACTTCAACGCTTCGGTTCCGTCCTTTACGACCGTGACGATGTTGGGATATTTAAAATCCTTCAGCGCATCGACCGTCAATACGATATCACCCTCGTTATCTTCAACGAGTAAAATGTTAATCGGGCTCATTTTGTATGATTTGGGGCAAACAAATATAACGAAAACTATTTTTTAATCGTGAAATAAAATGTACTGCCTTTGCCATGTTCCGATTCCAGCCAAATCCGGCCGCCGTGGTTCTCGACTATTTTTTTACAGATTGCCAAACCGATTCCGGTTCCTGAATACTCTTCTTTGCTATGCAGACGTTGAAAAATAACAAATACGCGTTCGAAGTAGTCTTGTTCGATTCCGATTCCGTTGTCGCTAACTGCAAATTGCCAAAACGAACCTTGGTCGGAACCACTTATCGAGATAACCGGATCGACATCGACCCTTCTGTATTTCAGTGCATTGACTATCAGGTTTTGAAATAACTGTTGAATCAAAGACTTCGCGCCTGATATTGTAGGCAACGGTCCTATCAGGAATGTCGCATTTTCCTCTGAAATCAGCGTTTGGTTAAGTGCCTGTATTTCAATTATGACGTCATTAACGTCAAACAGTTCGATCTTAAAATCGCCTTTGCCGACCTTTGAATATTCGAGCAGATCAAGGATAAGCCTCCGCATCCGTACTGCTCCGTCAACAGCAAATCCGATATATTGTTTACCCTTATCATCAAGCAGGTGCGTATATTTTTTTTCCAATTGCGTCAAAAATCCGGTCACCATCCGAAGCGGTTCCTGCATGTCGTGCGAGGCAATATAGGCAAACTGTTCCAGTTCGGCATTTGAAACCGCGAGCTCATCCAGCCTTTGCTGAAGCTCCTGGTTGAGTCGATAGTTTTCGGTAATGTCCTTAAAAAAGACTGAAAGTCCCGAGTTTGAAGGATATACATTTATTTCAAACCATTTATCCAACGGCTCAAAATACATATTCAGCGAATCGGGAACTTTGGTTTGCATTGCCTTGTGATAAAGCGGAAACAATTCTGACGTTTTTGCATTGGGGTACGTTTCCCACAGCGATTTTCCTAAAATCGACTCCCGGGTCATCTGGAGTATTACTTCCGCTTTTGCATTCCAATAGGACACGGTCCAATCGTCATTCAACGAATAGAATCCGTCATTCGTAGTCTCAAGCAGGTTGGTGATCTCATCGTTAAGCTCCTGAATTTCGGTTTCATGTTTCTTGCGATCCAGATGCATCACTATACGTGTCGAAATCTGTTCGAGTATCGCGCGAAGGTCAGCGTGGTCGCCAAATCGATGTTCCGACAAAAAAGTAAAAACCGCAATCGGCTCGCCATTTAAAATCAGCGGAATCCCGATTCCGGTCGAAATTTTTTCATCAGATAAATTATGCGACCTCGTAAAGTTGGGATGATCGATGACGTTGTCCCAAATCTGGACGTTTCCGGTGGCTAAAGTTACTCCCGGCAATCCAACTCCCGGCATATATTGCGTTTGATGGTTATTGTGAAAACTATTGTTTGGATCCTGTTTCCAGATTGCCGCAAGTTGCAGTTCACTGTTCATTACCAGCCACGCTTCTGCAAGCATAAACTTAAAATATCCGCTGATGATCTCAAGTATGTGGGTCAGTGCGGCGCCAAACGACTCGCCATTCCCAAGTACATCGATGATCTTTAATGAGATTTCGTCATGCAGCTGCTTTTTATAGATTGCCGTGATGTCCTGACTTATGTTTACCACCGCAACAGTGTCGTCTTTTTGGTTTTTCAGAGGTACTTTTGTAGTGAGGATACGCAGTGATTTACCGTTAGCATTCGCAATATAATCGTGTTCAAAAACAAGCGGTTCGCCTTTTGTGGCCGCCTGAAAATCTGCATCGGTATATTTTTCTGCGAACTGCTGCGGAAAAATATCGAAGTCGGTCTTTCCCAGTACTTCTTCGGCAGATCGTCCAAGCTGTCTCAGAAATGCTTTATTGGCGATAATGGTCTTTCCGTTCAGGTCTTTTACATATATATAATCAGGCAGATTATCAATCACTGTACGCAAAAGGTTCTGTTCATCAGTAAGCTGTTGTGCTGTTTTTGATACTGTAGTTGTCGCGTTTTCGAGTTCCTCAAGGATTTTCCGATTCTTACGCTCGTTCCTTCGAAGGAAAAGCCATAGAATTATTCCCGTTAAAATCACATACGATACGCCTTTAACTGTCTGCAAGGCGGGCACCGAGTTTACGACCGGTATCCTGTCGCTGAAGAAAATCCACAAAATCCCCGCGATAATGTATATCGCCGAAATTGTATTTGCACCTCTTACGATCCGCATAAATGACTGTTTAAGTAAATGTAAACTTTAATTTTCAAACTCCAAATCCGGTTCTGTGCTCCTGATGATAATGCGTGTAGATTTTCTGTATAAGTGATACGTTCTTAATACTTAACGCCAATCACAAAAACATTTCATATCCCGAAATAAAGTGTACCTTTGCGCCCATTAAAAATCTATATGGAATCTATCAGAAACATTGCAATCATTGCCCACGTCGACCACGGTAAGACTACTTTAGTTGACAAAATTATGTATCATTGCCAGCTTTTCCGTGAAAACGAAAATACGGGCGACCTAATTCTTGACAATAACGACCTGGAGCGTGAGCGAGGTATCACGATTACTTCCAAAAACGTTTCTGTTGTATATAAAGGAACAAAAATCAATATCATCGATACGCCGGGCCACGCCGATTTCGGTGGTGAGGTCGAACGCGTACTCAACATGGCCGACGGTGTCTGCCTTCTTGTTGATGCTTTTGAAGGCCCAATGCCGCAAACGCGATTCGTGCTGCAAAAAGCAATCGACCTTGGGTTAAAACCTTGCGTCGTGATTAATAAAGTGGATAAGGAAAACTGTACCCCTGAGGAAGTACACGAAAAAGTATTCGACCTGATGTTCGAACTTGGTGCTTCAGAAGAGCAGCTTGATTTCCCTACCGTTTACGGGTCGGCGAAAAACAACTGGATGAGCGACGACTGGAAAATGCAGACGCAAAATATCGAGCCGCTGCTGGACATGGTTATAGAGAACGTACCCGCTCCAAAAGTTTCTGAAGGAACTCCGCAAATGCTGATCACTTCACTTGACTTCTCGTCGTTTACGGGCCGTATCGCGATTGGCCGACTTGAAAGAGGCGTTCTAAAAGAAGGGATGCCGATTTCCCTTGTAAAACGAGACGGAAAAATCATAAAATCACGTATCAAGGAACTTCACACTTTTGAAGGTCTTGGCCGTAAAAAAGTAAGCGAAGTAATTGCCGGCGATATTTGTGCGATTGTTGGTGTTGAAGGCTTTGAGATTGGCGACACGATTGCCGATTTCGAAAATCCGGAAGCACTTCAGACCATTGCGATCGACGAGCCTACAATGAGCATGTTGTTTACGATCAACGATTCGCCGTTCTTCGGTAAGGAAGGAAAATTCGTGACGTCACGACACATCAAAGACCGTTTGGCAAAAGAGTTGGAAAAAAACCTCGCGCTAAAAGTCGGCGAAACCGATTCAGCCGATAAATTCATGGTTTTCGGACGCGGCGTACTCCACTTATCTGTACTAATTGAAACCATGCGACGCGAAGGATACGAACTGCAAATCGGTCAGCCGCAGGTTATCATCAAAGAAATAGATGGCGTAAAATGCGAGCCTATCGAAGAACTTACAATCGACCTTCCGGAAAATCTTTCGGGGCGTGCGGTCGAATTCGTAACGATCCGTAAAGGCGAAATGCTTTCGATGGAAGGAAAAGGCGATCGCATGGTCGTGAAATTCAACATACCGTCACGCGGAATCATCGGTTTGCGTAACCAATTGCTTACGGCAACTGCCGGAGAGGCGATCATGGCACACCGTTTCATCGGATACGAACCGTACAAAGGCGAAATCCCGGGACGCAACAACGGTTCATTGATTTCTATGGAAAACGGAAAAGCAATCCCGTATTCAATCGACAAACTTCAGGACCGCGGAAAATTCTTCGTCGATCCAAACGAAGACATTTACGAAGGCCAGGTTATCGGCGAAAACACGCGCAGCGACGATATGACAGTCAACGTCACCAAGACGAAAAAACTTTCAAACGTACGTTCTTCAGGAGCCGACGACAAAGCTAGGATCATTCCTGCAATCAAATTCTCGCTAGAGGAAGCACTCGAATACATCCAGAAAGACGAATACGTAGAGGTTACGCCAAAAAGCATCCGTCTGCGCAAGATCTACCTTTCGGAAACCGATCGTAAACGATTCAAAGTTTAATTAAGAGTCATTCCAGCTTTGGAATCTCATAAAAAAAAGGCCACTTTCGAGTGGCTTTTTTTGTTTTTCCGGGAGCTGGATCCCGCTATCCGCTGTGTCTTTTACGGCTTGCTTCGCCGCCGCAAAAGGACGCCGCTGCTATCGGGGCTAGGGGTTAAGGTGCCGGTTACTTACCGAACAAAAAAGTAAACGGTTCGTGGAGGCGAACGTTCCATGATTTCTCGGAATGATCATGTCCCGCAAATTCTTTTGATACAAAGTTCTTGTCGGTATATCCTTTCGATTTGAGGATTGCATCGGCCTGTTTTTGAAAAACGGCATAACCCGAATCAAGCGTTTCGGTTCCGTAATCGAAATAGAAC
>JAEYZX010000130.1 GCA_023427845.1 Bacteroidota bacterium | reverse complement strand
ATCCTATACTTTCAAAGGTCTTCAACGTGAAATAATATATACTTTATTTCCGCCAAAAGGGGAACAATAAAATATTTACGATTTTCTTTCAGACGAAACTCGAATTCTAAAATTGGCACATTGGTATAATTACACATTGCTGCATTTATAACCGGATTTAAACTTTATTTACCATAAATTCAAAACATCCTTTGTATTTTTGTACGTGATAAGCCTCGCTTCATTATTACATTTTCACATTAATTCATCTTCAAATTAATTATCATGCCAAAAGGTTTCTTTAACGTACCAAAAGCCGTCAACGAGCCGGTAAAATCATACGCACCGAATTCGCCCGAGAAAGCTGCCGTACTTGCGGCCTACAAGGAAATGTGGAACTCACCAATAGATGTTCCTCTCTATATCGGAAGCGACGAAATCCGCACCGGAAACACCAAAAACATCACTCCGCCACACGATCATAAACATGTAGTCGGAAAATATCACCTGGCCGAAAAATCGCATGTCGAGCAAGCGATCGAAAACGCGCTCGAATCAAGAAAAACCTGGGCAGCAATGCCGTGGGAACACCGTGCTGCGATTTTCCTGAAAGCCGCCGAACTCATTGCAGGCCCGTACCGCGCAAAAATCAATGCGGCAACAATGATCGGGCAATCGAAAAACATCTATCAGGCCGAAATCGACGCTTCTTGCGAATTGATCGATTTTCTTCGCTACAACGTCGAATTCATGACCCAAATTTATGCCGACCAGCCAAAATCGGATTCAGGCGTATGGAACCGTGTTGAATACCGACCGCTAGAAGGATTCATTTATGCCGTGACGCCTTTCAACTTTACAGCAATCGCGGCGAACCTGCCTGCGAGCGCAGCACTTATGGGGAATGTCGTGATCTGGAAACCAAGTGCGGCCCAAGTGTTCTCGGCCAAAGTGATCATCGACGTTTTCAAGGAAGCGGGACTTCCTGACGGGGTAATCAACGTAATCTTCGGTAATGCCGGAATGATAACCGAAACGTTGTTGGCAAGCCGCGATTTCGCCGGGGTTCACTTCACCGGATCGACCGATGTGTTCAAAGACATTTGGAAACAAATTGGCAACAACATCGACCGTTACAAAACTTATCCGCGAATTGTGGGCGAGACCGGAGGAAAGGACTTTATCGTTGCACATCCAAGTGCCGACGTGAAACAGGTAGTTACCGGAATCGTTCGTGGCGCATTTGAATACCAGGGACAAAAATGTTCGGCCGCATCGCGTGCATACATTCCAAAAAGCATCTGGCCTGAAGTCAAAGAGCAATTGACCAAAGACGTAAAATCGCTTAAAATGGGATCGCCTGAAGACTTTGGGAATTTCATTACGGCAGTCATCCACGAACAGTCGTTTGACAAACTTGCGGGCTATATAGACCAAGCCAAAAAAGATTCGGATGCCGAAATCATCATAGGTGGTAACTACGATAAATCGAAAGGATATTTTATCGAACCGACAGTGGTTGTAACAACAAACCCCGACTATAAAATCATGTGCACCGAATTGTTCGGTCCCGTTATCAGCATTTACGTTTACGAGGACGAAAAATGGCAGGAAACATTGAAACTTGTCGACGGCACATCAGAATATGCCCTCACCGGAGCGATCTTCGCACGCGACCGATATGCGATTACTGAAGCAACAAAAGCATTGGAAAACAGCGCTGGTAATTTTTACATCAACGACAAACCAACCGGCGCGGTTGTGGGAATGCAGCCGTTTGGCGGTGCAAGGGCATCGGGAACAAACGACAAAGCCGGTTCGGCAATGAACCTGCTGCGTTGGGTTTCTGCACGAACAATCAAGGAAACGTTTGTAACGCCGAACGATTACCGATACCCATTTTTGGGCGAATAATATCGGATAAACCAATCCGCAAATAAAAAAGCTGCAATTTTCGTTGCAGCTTTTTTTTCATTCTTATTTCGCTATTCAAGGACACGGCACCGAATCTGCATTAAACCTTGTACTTCAATGGCAAATGCACAACCTTCTTAGTTTCGAAAAATTCGTCAGCAAAGAATTCCGCAATATTGTACTGGGTTGCTTTTGGAAAATCGGCAAGTTCCTCGCTTAAGTCGCCGCCTTTTAAATACAGAATTCCATTTTTAAGTTCGTGTTTCTGCTGCTTGCGAACCTTATTTTTTAACCACGAAACAAAATCGGGCATGTTCGTTACGGCACGGCTCACGATGAAATCGAAATCACCTTTGACATTCTCAGCACGAATTTGTTCGGCTTTTACGTTTTGAAGTCGGAGCGCATCGGCAACTGCCTTTACGACTGTAATCTTTTTTAAGATCACATCAATCAGGTAAAAATTTGTTTCAGGAAAAAGTATCGCAAGCGGAATTCCCGGAAATCCGCCGCCTGTTCCCACGTCAAGTACATTGCTACCCGGTTTGAATGGCTGGATTTTCGCAATCGCGAGTGAATGCAAAACATGCTTTACATAAAGCGAATCGATGTCCTTTCGCGAAATCACGTTTATCTTTGCATTCCACTCCGGATACAATTGGCCCAATTGTTGAAACTGTTGTTTCTGAACATCTGTAAGCTCCGGAAAATACTTCAGCACTTCATCCATTGTGAAATTTTTGGCAAAAGTACGCATTTCAGGACGAAATTTTTCGGATGCATCGGCGTTTACATTATTAATTAATAATTTCCTTTGTGGTTCCAAAAAAACAGCGAACGCATTTATTAAAAACACGGCTCCAACCTTCTCAAAACAAGACAACCTGAAATTTTTCAGGACACTGAATTCCCGCGTCAATGCTTATTTTAAGGACAATAATATCAAGAAGACCGGAAACTGGAAAATACATTTGAAAACCATCATTCTTTTCACGGTTTTCCTGACTCCGTATTTTCTGATCCTGACACTCGATTTGTCGATCTGGCTCCACCTGCTGCTTAGCATCGTCATTGGAATCGGGATGGCCGGAATCGGGATGAACGTGATGCACGATGGCAACCACGGCTCCTACTCGACCAAATCCTGGATCAATAAATTCATGGGCGGCACCATTTACATCCTTGCCGGAAACGTATACAACTGGCAGGTGCAGCACAATGTACTACATCATACCTACACAAACATCCACGGACATGACGAGGATCTTGACGCCGGACGTATCATCCGATTTACCAAAGAAGCCGAATGGCGAAAATTCCACAAGTTCCAGCATTATTATTCGGTTTTCCTATACGGACTTTTAACGTTCAACTGGGCCATTACAACCGATTTCAAGCAGATGCGCAATTATCTAAAACGCAAATTATCGTATGGTGAGGCCAAAAGCCCAAAAATTTTGTGGACGACGCTGATCATTACCAAAATCATTTACGC
>JAEYZX010000097.1 GCA_023427845.1 Bacteroidota bacterium | reverse complement strand
CTTTGGATGCGTTCAGTTGTTCGCATGTTAAATATAACAAACGAGACAACATGACCTGGGGCGACGGTTTTGGCTGGATTTCGTCATTGTGCCAATGCAATGCCGGCTTCATACGGAATCCGCCGATTGGCGCTTTGAGATGCAAAATTTCAGGTTTGGGCAGGTAGATTATCTCACAACCATTATTAAGAAGCTGCATCCCAAAATCGAAATCTTCACCAAAACCAAATTCATACGCAGACTTGAACCGTACATTTTTAACTGCGTTGCTGCTCACTATCGAACTTCCGGCTCCAAAAATATGAGTCTGCGCTATCCGGTCATATTCTGTTTTTTGTCCCGGCATCAGGCAATTGAAATAAAATGCTTCGGCTCCGACGGTTTGAATTGATTCAAATGCCCGCTCAAGGAAATCTTCAGCAATCCGGATATCGTCGTCGGCAAAAAACACCCACCGACTCTGAACCTCATCCAACGCGAGGTTTCGGGCGTTGCAAACTCCGGGTTGATTCGTAAATATGTGCTTAATTTCAAATGGCCATTCTTCGTCGGTCAGAAAATCCAGTTCCGACTTGCTGCCGGCCTCGGGATTCTGCTCGACGATTATGATCTTCGCGGGTTGATGTGTTTGCTTTTTGAGGTCATTCAGGAAATCGTACAAATATTTTTTTCGCCCTATGGTTGGAATAACCACATCAATTGAACCAATTTTACGTTGATTTTCAGTTGGCAACTCTGTAAAAAAATCCTTATCCGACAGCACGCGTTTTCGATAAAATTGGCTGTTGATGAATGACCATACCGGCAACCGCTTTTCAAAAATCACAAAGCAAATGAGCAGCAACACGGTCCATCTCCGCTTGTAATGTTGCTTGACGAATTTAAACAACGTCCTGTCATTTGCCGACATGGTAACAACAGGAGCCGAAGAAATCAGCAGTTTTGGTTCCGAATAACAACGCAAACCAAAGGGCATGGCAAGTTTTGCGACTGAATTCAGCCAATAATCAAATGTACGGTCCGCATTGATTTGATTTTTTAATTTCAGGATAACCGATGCGTGTGTGCCGCCAACCAAACTACTCATTCGCCACGTAGGATATGTTACAGAATGATTTATGTTTATAAATCCGCTTCGTTCGACATATCCGATTCCAGATGGTAGAAATTCAGCTCCCGCAGGTGCATATGCAGCAACCATGTTTGCATTATTGAAAATAGCATGAAAACCCGCAATATTCAACGCATGCCTGCACCGTTCGTCACACCATATCACGAATCGGTTTGGATTGCTCTCGGCCACATCCATAACTTTATCCCAAAGCGCGATTCTAAAGTTTGTAGTTTCACGCGTTTCGAGATCATGCGCACTTGTTGCATATCCTTGGTAATGATAAATAATTATCATGTTTGGAGCAGGGTTTTGTAGAATTCGATATTTTGTTTGGCGATCTTCCGACTGTCAAATGCCGATATTGCTTTTTGGCGGGCATTTAGCGCGATTTCCGAACGCAGTGTATCGTCCGTCAGCAAGTTAACTATTTTTTCTGCAAAAGCGGCGTGATCTGTCGGATCGGCGAGCAATCCGTCTATACCATCCTCTATCAGTTCGGCGGCCCATCCAAAATCGCTGCTCACAACGGCTTTCTGCATCGCCATCGCTTCAATGGTAACCATACCCTGTGTTTCGGCGAATGTCGGAAAAATGCAGACGTGTGCTTTTTTTATTAATTCAGGCACTTCCGGAAAAGGTACTTTGCCGAGATATTGTATTTTCTCCGTCAGCGATCCGTCGCAATTTTGCTTTACGAGCGACCATGTCGAAGCACTTCCGGTACTAATGTCTTTTGAGTCGGAACCCGCCACCAGCAATGTCGCAGATGAAAAACGCTTTACGACTTCCGCCATGATTCCGGGTAATTCAAATACTCCCTTTTTGCGGATAACCGTACCAAGGTACAAAATCGTTCCGCGCTCAAAGTCGGCAGGCGAATGGTTTGCAAAACGATCTATTGCAATCCCATTCGGAATCGTAACCACTCCGGATTTTTCGATATTGAATAACCCTGCCGTAAGCCGGCCCGCGAAATTGGTTGGCGCCGAATAGGCATCCGCGCCTTTAATCGCCATCAATTCCAAAAAATGATTTCTTAATTTTTGCTTGCGGCGCTCCAGTTTACAGAAATACGTATCGCTTCCATGAAACCGGACGACCAAAGGCGCCCGCAATTTCATAAACGCTGTGATTCCTGTCCAGTCAGGCGCTTCGATAATATCAATATCGTGCACGGCAATCTGATTATTCAGATAATCTTGAAGGAATTTCCGATAGTGGAGCCAGGATAATAATGAATATTTTCGACTTTTGATCAGATGGATGGTAATTCCGCCATGTTCCAGAATTTTATCGGTTGATTGCCCATAAACAAATACGGTTACATTTACGCCGTGAGCCAATAAAGCGGTGGCCAAATTGCTGATGCTCGAGCCAATCCCACCCGAAGACGTACATTCCGCAATCGGATACTCAGGCGTCAGGAATCCGATTTTCATTCTTGGGTAGATTTTTGCCATGTTCCGGCTATATGTCGGCCATTCAGAAAGTTTTCCCGAATCAATTGTTCTTCGCGAAGCTGAAATTCGGCCGATAGCTCACTTTTGAGTGGGCCGAAAAATCCGTATGACCGCCTGCTGATGTTTTTATATCCGATAAGGTGTTTCGATAGAAATTTTAATGAAATTCCGTTTCCGGTCGAAAAAGGCAGGTCTTCAACATGGATGTCGGTGACACTCCAGATTTCCTGTGCCGACATTCTTTTCTTTATTGCATTGAGCCGCAGCAATTCATCATTTACGCGATCTATATAGTCTTTTCTTCCGATGAACCGCTTAACTGTTTTCCGTAATTTTTTGACGATGCCCGAATTGTCCGAGGTTCGGATCGTTTTCTCATATTCGGCAACACGTTCCAAATATTCACCATCGTTAAAATAATCACCATTCGGATCCTGTAGATGGATAAAAACCCCGCCGTTATTTTGCAAACGGTTTACGTGTTGCAGAAAACCATCCAAATCAGGAATATGATGCAATACTGAACTGACAAGTATTATATCGTATTTTCCTGTGATGCCGGAAATGTCGGCATTTACGATCTCGTACGGCGCAACCCATTCTGCAGCTTTTTTTTCGGCTTGCTGCAACATTTTAATCGACGTATCTGCAAGGGTTACTTTTTCGATTTGCGGGCCCAGCGGCGATTCGAGTAACATCTGCGAACTCAATCCTGTTCCGCATCCAATATCAAGCAATCGAAGCTTTCGTGATTTCTCAACTGCTTGCATCGCATCGGCAGCCAGTAAATTTACCTGTTCCTGCAGACTGTCCCACATTCCTTTATGCAATGCATCGTAATAGGAAGCCTCCTCATTGTGAAAAACCACATTTACGATATTGTGGAAATCCGGCGCCGACAAAGTGCTGCCCGTTTTGCGGATCAAAGGCATTAACGATGTATAACTCATTTGGATTCTGTGTTTTGCATAATTGTGTCGAACGCTTCAAAAATGCGTACCGATGCTTTATCGACCGGATGCGCATTGATTTTTTGAAACCATTTTTTGGCAGCTGCGACAGTCTCGGTTTTATTTTCCAACAAAGATTCGATTGTGGATGCTATCGACTCTGCATCATTAAGCCAGGCAACGCAATCTCTGGATGGCATCGAGCGAAAATGGACAAAATTATATGTTTTTTTAACCGACCATTCGCAGCGTAAGGGATTTGAAATCGGATAATCGTAATTTACATAAGCGCACGGCTTATCGGCTGTAACAAAATCAAAGACCATCGATGAACCCAGGTTCACGACCATCTCACAATGTGCCGCGGTATTGATCAGTAGCGAAGTATCCTCCGCTGAAGGCAAAACCGTATTCCACCCGTTACCTGCAGTTTTCCACACCGGATCAACAACTGTGATCACGTCTTTATAGGATTCGAGAACGGAATCGTAGCGCGGGGAAAAATCGACCGGGCAACGGCGAAAAAGAACCCCGAAGTTGTGATTGCGACTGTTTAACCTGCGGACGGCTTCGGCTGTATCCCGCAAATACAGCGGATCGTTAGGCGACGTACTGACATCATCTCCCGAATAACAGATGTATTTCTTGTTGAAATCGAGTCCGTGTTTTGCAAAAAACTCGTCTTTGGGCATAATAACAGTAGGATCGTAATGCAATTCGAACTGTGGCGTGCCGGTAGTGAAAATCCGGTCGTTGGTTACATATGGATAGTAAGATCGAAGTTCATTTTTCATGTGTTCGCTCCACACTAGATAGAAATCTGGTTCAATGACCATCGTCGCTTTTGGCAGATTATCCCATGAATATATGAAACTAACGGTCGGAATCCCGAGTTCCTGTGCTGCCAGAATTGGCGCTATTGCAGAAATCGCCCGTTGGTTCGTGGAAAAAACCAGCGATGGGTTTTCGGCTTTCAGCGTTTCCAAGCACTGCCTATAGTATAAAGTTTTGCGTTCTTCCGTCTTGATTTTGGCGCGTACGTGTTTTAATCCGTTTTCCGAAGAATGCAGAAATGTCAACAGTTTGACGGCAAGCGACTTTACAGTTGCATTAAATGTCTTGTACGAAAACGAAAACCGATACGAATCGTAAACACAGTCGTTGCTTCGCCTAATATTTAGATTGAGCTCAATTTGTTTGCGTGCGTTCTTATAGATTTCCGTCAGTGGATTGCTCTTTGAATTCGAAATTTTTATCTCATCGTAGCCAAGGGTCTGAAGATCGAACGGTGTATTGTTCCAAAATACAATATCATAACCTTGCTCTTTACCAAGTTTGTAGAAGTCGGTATATGCAAAATTGCGAAGCCCCACACCATCCGGAAGCAATACATATATTTTCTTGTTTTTAACTGAATTCATTGCGCCAAATATCCTGAATTATGACGTGCAAAACAAGCCTTGACGCAGAATCGGCCCGCTAAACTGAAATCAGAAAGCAGGACTCCAAACAGAAAATAGCAAAACTAGTAGGAACACCGCACATCCTAATTACATTTGCAGTAAATTTAAATTCGTCATCCGGCATTAAATGAAAAAAATTATTTCCAGAATCTCACAGCGCAACAATCAGTTTAAGCAGCATCCGATAACCCGATCGAACCGCATTAAGTCCTTGGGACGTTATTTGTACTTTAATCTTGTTGCAAAAGTGAAAAGCCAGCAAGTTTTCATTTGGATGTCCGATTTAAAATTCATTGCCCAAAAAGGCGATGCGGGCATGGTTCCCAACATTTATTTCGGGCTCCATGAATTCCCTGAATCGATATTTTTGCTGCACTTCCTTCGTCCTGAAGATACATTTCTTGATATCGGCGCCAATGTTGGCCATTACTCGCTTCTGGCATCGGGAATCAAAAAATCCCGGAGTATTGCGGTGGAACCTGTTCCGGCTACATTTGCCAAACTTGAAAAACAGATTGCGATAAACAACCTCCAAGATAAGATTCGCGCGATAAATATTGGCGTTGGCAACAATTCAGGTTCATTGCATTTCTCGACAAATAAAGGGACGATGAATCGCGTTGTAGCGCCTGGATATAAAAACGCGGTGATGGTGCCGGTCCAGACCATCGACAGCCTGGTTGAGAATGAAATTGTTTCGCTGATAAAAATTGATGTTGAAGGTTATGAGAAATTTGCACTTGAAGGTGCAACGGCGACATTGGAAAATGAAAACCTCAGAGCGGTGATCATAGAGATAAATTTCAGCAATTCGTTTTATGGTGTCGAAAATCCCGAAATTGTCGCAATCTTTCAGTCGCACGGGTTCTCGCCATTTACCTACGATGGCACGACACGTACGTTAACCGCGTTGGAATCGTACAACGAGGAACAATACAATACCATTTTCATCCGGGATTTGGATTTTGTAAAAGATCGGATCGCAAAAAGTGAAAAGATAAAAATCTGGAATAAATCTTTCTAGGCAACCGAATTCAGGTTGACCGGGCTGGCTTTACGGTCTCCAAAAATTTTTGTGCGATAAAATCCTCTGTCTGCTGCAT
>JAEYZX010000068.1 GCA_023427845.1 Bacteroidota bacterium | reverse complement strand
TTCAAGGCGGCGGGAAGCGACAATTATCCTCATCAAACAGGTGGCGCGCACATGCGGGACGTTTTCGTGCAGAAGCTTTCCGAAGTTGCCGAACTGGAGCTGGATGAAAGAAGGTCGACTTACGTTTCGCTATTCGTGAATGGTCAGTATTGGGGCGTTTACGACATGCGTGAAAAAGTCGATGATAATCAATATACCGACCATTATTACGGACAGGATTACCTGTTTAGGGATAGCGACAACTATATCCAATATATCAAGACATGGGGCACAACAGAAGCTGAATTCGGAAATCAGCCGGCACTCGATGCATGGGATGATCTTATGGATTATGTACAGGATAACGATATGGCACTTGATGATCATTATAATTACGTCGACAGCCAACTCAACATCGACAGCCTGATCGACTACTTTGTGCTGAACTCGTATATGGTAAACCGCGACTGGCTGAATTATAACACCTCATGGTGGCGCGGATTGGATCCTTCGGGAGAAGCGCTAAAATGGCGCTACGCGTTATGGGACATGGACGGAGTACTTGGCCATTACACGAATTATACCGGAATAGAAGATACATCTGCAAACGCCGATCCTTGTCAGGCGGAAAATATTCCGGTTGGTGTTGGGCATACGCAAACCATCGGCAAATTGATTGAAGAAAATGAAGGGGTTCGTCATCGCTACATCACCCGATATGTCGATTTGCTCAATACAAAGCTATCGTGCGAACGGGTCACGCAATTATTCGATAGTATTGTATCGGTAATCGCTCCCGAAATGCCGCGGCAACTTGCACGTTGGGGCGGAAATTTGTCGACCTGGCAAAGTAATGTGCAGGCAGCACGGGATTTTTTAATGGCGCGGTGTTCTCAGACCATCAGTACCGGACTTGTTGACTGTTACAATGTGACCGGCCCATACGCTACTACTTTCCAGGTTGAACCCGAAAATGCAGGAAGAATAAAGATGAATTCTGAATGGATTGCAGACTATCCGTTTACAGCAGAAATTTTCGGTAATATTGACACAATGGTCAAAACAGAACCATTCGACGGATATGAGTTCAGCCATTGGGTAGTCGATGGCGCGGTAATTTCGCCTGATGACGAAAGTCCCGATATTGTGCTGCAAATATCGCAAGCTACGTCGGTCACCGCACATTACACCGAAATTGTAAATTCCGACGACCTGATTTATTATTGGCACTTCAACACATTGGAAACCCCGGCCGACGTCGTTACTATTGCGGCAGATTATATTCATATCGCAGGTGCTGAACCGTTAATGACGTACACTGGAAGCGGTCCCCGCGACATTGATGCCAACAATTCCGGATCTGCCGTAAATCTGCACATGAATGAGACAGCAGGGAAGAATGCACGCGTTAGAAACCCTTCCGACGGACGCACGCTCGTATTTGACTTGCCGACACCTGGATACAAAGACATCAAATTTGCGTATGCAGTAGAACGCACAAATCAAGGGATGCTGATCAACCACATCTCTTACAGTACGGATGGTGTCAATTTTATTCAGACAGGGTTGAGTCAGACGTCATTCAACGTCGAACCAACTGCCAGCCTGGTCGAAATTGATTTTACGCCTATCGTTGCAGTGAATAACAATGCGAATTTCAAAGTTCAAATTTCGTTTGAAGGAAATACCACAGGAGACAGCGGAAACAATCGATACGATAACATTACGCTAAAAGGCGTTGCGGAGACGCTGGCGGTTCCGAACCAAACACTAACCGCGTACCAGGTTTTCCCTAATCCGTTTACAAATAATATTCAAGTCATTACCAGCGACCAAATGACCGAGTTAACGGTGTATGATATAATTGGCAAGCGGATATTGCAAAAAACAGGTATCAACGCAAATTTTGATACGGTAGATTTAACTGCGCTGAATGCCGGTGTATATTTACTGAAAATCAAGACATCACAGGGGGCAATAACACACAAGCTCATCAAGCAGCAATAGGCAACTTCTATTGACATTTAAACAGGGACGGTCGAAATCGGCCGTCCTTTATTTTACGTACTGTCAAACTCCTATATCAATCAATTAAAAGAATCCGTACATTTATCACGCAACAGCACCTGAAAACCGTGCCTATCAACAAACCCATTAACATATGATAAAGAAAGCGTTCGATCCGGGAAATTATCCACAAAACATTAATGTGTCGCTGTTGCTGCTTCGTGTGGCAGTTGGAATTCTGATGCTGACGCACGGAATCGGTAAATTTGAACAGCTTGCCGGAGATGGCCCGATTGAATTTGCCGATCCAATCGGAATTGGTGAGGTTCCATCGCTGATACTGACCGTTTTCGCCGAAGTTTTCTGTTCGATTTTCCTGATTCTTGGCCTAGCCACAAGACTGGCTGCTATACCGTTGCTTATTACAATGCTTGTCGCCGCATTTGTGGTTCATATTGATCACGGTTTTGTCAAACAGGAATTGGCTTTGTTCTATGCAGTCGTATACCTCGTTATTGCAATTTCAGGAGCAGGGAGCTTTTCATTCGACCGTTCATTCCATCGAATAATGAATAGACGCAATAAACGGTAGATTGCGGTCAACTGTTGCTGCATCACTTTTTCGAACGGCTATAACCTTTTATCAGTTTCCAATCGTATAGAGAATTTTTTATCACCGTCAATACTTTTCTTGCGAGCATTCGATTCAGTACGATCTGCGTTCCGGCCCATACGAGCGCCCCGGTGATGCCGCCCAGATCGGCCACATTCATGATTACTTTTTCTATACGTCTTTTCAACGGTTTTTCAAATCGGTCAATGTCTTTTTCGTGAAGTACAGGCCAATTGGTACCACCTGAGAATTTCGGCATCAGAAATGTACCGGGAGGTTTTGGCGGAGTGAAAATTGGTATGATCTGTACTCTTTTTTCGCCTGTAGCATTAGACGAAAAATTATTAATCGACACGTTTGAATATCCCTCACGAAATATCGGATTTTGTTCGATTGCATCGACAGGTATCGTAAAATAATCGCGAAGGAATATTTCACAATTGAAACGGCCAAGATAATAATCGTGGATGCGGAACTCCTTACTTAAAAACCCTCCAAAACCTCCAAGGGTACCGCAGGCTATGGCCGTTACCCCAAAAGGATCGCCCATCATTTCATTGTTTTCATCCCGGATTTCCCGTGAAGGCGATATAATATACTGGCTGGCATCGACCATTTCCATCGCGGCCTTATATTCGACAGGCTTGGCCCGCATTTGTGCTGTCATCGCCGAAAGCGTTTTACCGATAATGCTTGTAAGATCGGATTTGAAATCAAACTCCGCCGGGTCGACGCTTGGAAACGGATCGACCATCAATACCGTATTCTCGAAAGTATTGTAATTGCTGTTCATTTGTGACAGGACTTCCTTGTCGACCGGATTCTTCGAGGTCGTAATCTCGTCTAGCAGCTCACGTACTTTTTCAAAAGGCTCATTGTTGATCATACCGCCATCGACGTTAAGTGTTTTGATTTTCTGACCGGCCATCGTTTCGCAATCCTTAAAGTACGGGCGCAGCCACGGAATTTCAAAAACGTGCTTGGCGTCGCGTTCAAGCATCCGAGGTTTGAGTCCGAGTGGAAATGCCCCAGTTGCCATTGCTGCATCGCGGGCAGTGGGCAGATTTTCTTCCGTGTGGAAATTCAACGGAATCCATCCTTTATCGGATTTTTTCGTAGTGACATTATCGAATACTTCAAAGCAGGCGTAGTCGTTATGCACCGACATATTGTACTTCGATTTGTGCCTGGCCGAAATAAAATCGACATTGTATTTGAATCCCTCGAGATTCGATAAGGTTGTAAATACCTTGACCGGTGCCTCGAAATAGGCGGGAGTTGCGCACCATTGCTCGCGGTCGCAGCAAATCATCTTTTTTGCTACAGCATCAATAAATTCGGAGTTCAACAGCGATATCACTTCGCCTTTTTTAATATCGGTCGTTTCAAGCATTCTTGGAAACATATCCTTTTCAAGAAGATCAACCCAACTATTGTAAAGTTTGTTTTCTGGATGTTCGTCGTATAATTTTCCAGGCTTTGGAAGATCTACAGGAACAATTGGGTTATTGATCGTACTTGCTGTTAAAAGTGCTGTCATTCCGCCGGCCGATGCGCCACC
>JAEYZX010000032.1 GCA_023427845.1 Bacteroidota bacterium | reverse complement strand
CGATTATCTCGTGCGATTTTGTACTTTCTAAAACTGACATGCTTGTAACTTTAAATCTTTATTCTGCTATTCCTTCTTTTGGAGAGAAATCATCCTTTGGCAAAACTACCATAAATACCGAAATATCCAACGACAGGTCTACGCCAACGTTGCTTCGGAAGTGATTTTTGTGTTCAGTAATTTTGATATCGGACAATTCTTCTCAGCCTTGGTGACCAGATCCTGAAAATCGGAATCTGATATTCCGCCCACCTTAGCCGTTAATGTCAGATGCGAACTTACGATGCTTCCGTCCTGGAGATCGATCGCGCAGTTCGTTTCGATGAATTCGATTTCATGTCCTGCTTCGCCAATATATGCCGAGAGCTGCATCGTAAAGCAACCTGCGTGCGCGGCGGCGACAAGCTCCTCGGGAGTCGTACCCACGCCTTCTTCAAACCGGGTCTTAAACGAGTACTGCGTGTTGTCAAGCGTTTTGCTTTGTGTAGATAGTTTTCCGGCGCCTTCCTTGAGCGAACCTTGCCAAATGGCTGTTGCATTTCTTTTCATGGTAGTAAATTATTGATTTTCTCAAATTTACAGCTTTTATTCAGGTTGGATGGATTTAGAATCTTAAATGTTTTTTAAAAGGAAAAGGGATGAGGGATGAGGGATGAGGGATGAGGGATTAGGATTTGGGATTTGGGATTTACTATTTGGAATTTGGAATTTGGTATTTGAATTTTGGAATTTGAAATTTGGAATTTGGTATTTGAAATTTGGAATTTGAAATTTGGAATTTGAAATTTGAAACTACCATGCCTCAAAATGCCCCGGATTGCAGCGGAAATCCCACCCGAAGCCGCCCGGCATGTTCCCGGCGGAAAAGCGCGACCGGCTAAAGCGCCTTTGCCGGTGCCGGAACTGCAGGCGCATGAAGGGCGGATTGAAGCGAAAAGCCGGAACAGGCCCAAAAAATAATTCCCGATTCAAATGCGAATCCGTTGCCAATCCCGTATTTTTGCGCCATGGCAAAAAAGAATACAGACAAGGTCGTTTTCGATCATATAAAAGTGCTCGATGCGGGTGCAAAAGGCGTATCGGTTGCGAAAGCGCCCGACGGAAAAGTGATTTTCATTCCGAATGTGGTCCCGGGCGACGTGGTTGACATACAGACATTCAAAAAGCGAAAGGCGTATTACGAAGGAAAAGCGGTTCGGTTCCATGAATATTCGGAACATCGGGTCGATACCAAATGCGAATATTTTGGTTCGTGTGGCGGTTGCAAATGGCAGAACATGAAATACAGCCAGCAACTGCATTACAAACAGAATGAGGTCAAAAATCATTTGCAGCGCATCGGGAAAGTTGAACTTCCGGAATTTGAACCTATCCTTGGATCCGAAAAACAGTTTTACTATAGGAATAAAATGGAGTTTTCGTTTTCGAATTCGCGTTGGCTTACCGAGGCCGAAATCGATTCGGTTGGCGAACTCGACAATAAAAATGCGCTTGGATTCCACATTCCGCGTATGTGGGACAAAATCCTTGACATCCACAAATGCTACCTTCAGGAAGATCCATCGAATGCGATCCGGAACGCGGTGCGGCAGTTTGCGAACGTAAACGGACTTGAATTTTTCGATCCGCGCAATCATGCCGGATTTCTTCGGACGCTGATGATACGAACGGCATCGACGGGTGAAATCATGGTGCTGTTCCAGTTTTTTGAGGAACAAAAGGAAAACCGCGAACTTTTACTGAATTATCTGCTTGAAAAATTCCCTCAGATAACGTCGCTGCAATATGTGATAAACGGAAAACCCAACGACACCATTTATGACCAGCACGTGCATCTGTACCACGGACGCGACTACATCCTGGAAGAGATGGAAGGACTTCAGTTCAGTATCAATGCGAAGTCGTTTTATCAGACGAATTCTGAGCAGGCGTACGAATTGTATAAAATCACGCGCGATTTTGCCGGACTGACCGGAAATGAAATTGTTTATGATTTATATACCGGAACCGGAACCATTGCGCAATTCGTTTCTCGAAAAGCTGCAAAGGTGATAGGCGTGGAAAGCGTTCCCGAAGCGATTGCCGATGCAAAACTCAATGCCGAGCGGAACAATATCACAAACTGTGAGTTTTTCGTGGGCGACATGAAAGTGGTATTCAATGATAGTTTCATTGCCCAGCACGGGCATCCCGATGTGATCATCACCGATCCGCCTCGCGACGGCATGCACAAGGATGTGGTGGAGCAGCTTCTGAAAATCGCGCCGCAGAAAATCGTTTATGTAAGTTGTAATTCGGCTACACAGGCGCGCGACCTTGCATTTATGGACGAAAAATACAAGGTGACCCGCGTCCGGCCGGTGGATATGTTCCCGCAGACGCATCATGTTGAAAATGTCGTACTTTTGGAAAAACGCCAATAATGAGAAACAAGCTGATCGTTGTACTCCTCGCCTTTCTGGGCGTTGCTATTTCCGGATGCGAAAAAGATGATATTTGCGCGGCGACTACGCCTACGACTCCGCGACTCATCATTGAATTTTACAACAATGCCGATCCGTCTCAATTAAAAAATGTAACGAATCTCGAACTCATTTCGGATCTGCCGGAAATCGACACAATACGTGTCACCGCCGTTAGCCGTCTTGAAGTCCCGCTTAGGACTGTCGCAGACGTCACCACCTATCGATTCGTTTTAAACGCGGCAAGCGAAAATCCGGCTTTTATCTATACCGACGAACTGGTATTCAATTATATGCGGCAGGACGTTTTCGTATCGCGCGCGTGCGGATATAAAACCCTTTTTGAACTCAACAATGACGATCTGCCGGAAACGCCTGATGCAATCGTGATGAACGGAGTTCCGAATGATTTCTCAGGAACCTGGATCAAGGATATCGTAATTGAAGAATATAATGTGGAAAACGAAACAGATGTCCATGTCAAGATTTATTTCTAGTTTTTTGATGATTTTCACCGTCGCGGTAATGGCTGCGCAGGAACAGGCGCCTGCTGCAAGCGACTCGGTTCCTGCAAAATTGGAGCGATACGGTATTCGTGTCGGCGCCGATTTGCACAAGCTGACCCGATCGTTTTATGACGATGACTACAAAGGTTTGGAATTGGTGGCCGATTACAGGCTGACAAAAAAATATTATTTAGCAGGCGAAATCGGCACCGAAGATATCACGGTCGACGATGATCGGATAAACTTTAGCACAACGGGTTCGTATTTTAAAGCCGGGTTTGATTATAATACGTATGAGAATTGGCTGGATATGGAAAACCTGATCCATATCGGACTTCGTTATGGCGTTTCGAGTTTCAGTCAGACTGTAAACAGTTATGACATTTACAATCCGAATCCGCATTATGGAGAAGCGCCAACCACAATTGACGGCACGAAACACAGCGGACTCACCGCTTCGTGGGCCGAGATCATACTTGGAGTCAAAGCGGAAATGTTTTCGAATTTTTATGCGGGATTCAGTGTTAGCCTTAAACGCCTTGTGACAAACAAGCAGCCCGATAACTTCGACAATCTTTATATTCCGGGATTCGGAAGGACGTTCGACGGACCGTTCGGAGTCGGATTTAATTATACAGTATCGTATTTTATCCCGATTTATAAAAAAGCGGCCAAGCCGAAGGAAGATGTTAAAAAGTAAGCAGTTGGCAGTCGCAGTTGGCAGTCGCGTACTATAGTACTTCAGATTTCAGGTTTCAGATTAACTGCGCTGCGTTTGTGCATGCGCTCGGAACAGAGTTGCAAAGTTGAGGACTGCACCTGAAAATAGCCACGACAGTTCAACTGCCTA
>JAEYZX010000003.1 GCA_023427845.1 Bacteroidota bacterium | reverse complement strand
TCGGCTATTATAAAGATCCCGAAAAAACTGCAGAAGCGATTATTGATGGGTATTTTCATACCGGTGATATTGGCGAAATCGACAGCGAAGGATTCCTGAAAATTACCGACCGTAAAAAAGAAATGTTCAAAACCTCGGGCGGAAAATACATAGCACCGCAATTGATAGAGAATGCGATGAAGCAATCGCGGTTCATCGAACAGATAATGGTAATTGGCGAAGGGCAGAAAATGCCGGCCGCATTGATTCAGCCAAATTTTGCATTTGTCCGCGAATGGGCTCGATTGCACGAAATCAATCTTGGCGAATCGAACGAGGATATCGTGAACCATCCGCAGGTTATCGACCGCATTAAGGAGGAAATTGATAATCTGAATGAAAAATTCGGCAGTTGGGAGAAAATCAAACGTTTCGAACTCACGCCCGATATTTGGTCAATACACGGTGGCCACCTGACGCCAACCTTAAAACTGAAGCGTAAAGTAGTGCTGGATATCTATAACAGCCTTTACAAAAGAATTTATAATCTTGATTAATGAATACGGAACATATCATTTCCAACATTACTCGAACTCCTCTTCAAGGGGAGTTTTTTTTTGATTTAACGTAATTAAGTATGCGTGCATACTAATTTTTATTATATTTGAAATTATGAAAGACAAGACAATTGATTATGTTTTGCGGGCAACCTGGCAGGCGATTGCCCGGATGTATAATGAAGAAGCGGCAAAATACGGTGCTACTATGGCTACCGGTTTCGCATTGTTAAGTATTGATCGAGACAAGGGAATTCCGTCAACGGCGCTTGGCCCAAAAATGGGAATGGAAGCAACAAGCCTGACGCGTACTTTGAAATCGATGGAAGAAAAAGGCCTTATCGTTCGTAAAAAAAATCCTGAAGATGGTCGTGGCGTCTTAATTCATTTAACCGATTTTGGCCGTGAAAAGCGTGAACTCTCCCGGCAGAATGTCCTTAAATTCAATGACGCAGTCAAACAAAATGTAACACCGGAACAACTACAGGCTTTTATGGAAGTTGCCGAGGTCATCCATACACTCATACAGGATAAAAATATATTCAACCAAACTGAGCATGAAAAGAATAATTAAAAAAGTAGCAGTAATCGGATCGGGCATTATGGGTTCCGGAATAGCATGCCACTTTGCAAACATTGGTGTGGAGGTGTTGTTATTGGACATTGTTCCGAATGCACTCACCGACGCCGAAATCAAAAAGAAACTGTCGCTCGAAGACCAAGCGGTTCGCAACAGAATCGTAAACGAGCATTTGGCAACTGCATTAAAATCGAAACCCTCGCCTATTTATCACCAGAAATTTGCCAGCCGGATCAAAACGGGAAACACCACCGATGACATCGCAAAGATCGCCGATGCCGATTGGATTATTGAAGTGGTAGTTGAAAGGCTCGACATCAAAAAACAGGTCTTCGAGCAGATTGAAAAATACAGGAAGCCAGGTACGCTGGTAACCTCAAACACCTCGGGAATCCCAATCCATTTTATGAGCGAAGGCCGTTCGGAAGATTTCCAGCAGCACTTTTGCGGGACGCATTTTTTCAATCCGGCTCGCTATCTGAAATTGTTCGAGATCATCCCGGGTCCGAAAACCTCGTCTGAAGTATTGGACTTCCTAAATAATTATGGTGAACAATATCTTGGAAAAACCGCTGTCGTTGCAAAAGACACACCCGCATTCATCGGAAACCGTATCGGTGTTTACGGAATTCAAAGTCTGTTTCACCTTGTCAAGGAAATGAACCTTACTATTGAGGAAGTCGATAAACTTACAGGACCGGTTATCGGCCGGCCAAAATCGGCTACGTTCCGAACCGTCGATGTCGTTGGTCTGGATACACTCGTACATGTCGCAAACGGACTTTTCGAAGGAGTTCCGGACGACGAAGCACGCGAACTCTTCCGCCTACCTGAATTTATTTCCAAAATGATCGAAAACAAGTGGTTCGGCAGCAAAACCGGCCAGGGATTCTATAAAAAAGTCGATAAGGAAATTCTATCGCTTGACCTCAATACGCTTGAATATCGTCAGCAGAAAAAAGCTTCATTCGCAACACTTGAGCTGACTAAAAACATACCGAATCCGATAGATCGCTTTAAAGTATTGATTAACGGGACAGATAAGGCAGGGGAATTCTATCGAAAAAGCTTTGCGGGTATGTTTGCATATGTCTCCAACAGAATTCCGGAAATCACCGGCGAGCTTTATAAGATCGACGACGCGATGAAAGCTGGATTCGGTTGGGAAAACGGTCCATTCGAAATCTGGGATGCAATTGGCGTCGAGAAAGGGATCGAATTGATTAAAAGCAGCCGATTGACCTATGCATCCTGGGTCGACGAAATGCTTGCATCCGGAAATCAGTCGTTTTACTCGATACATAACGGAACGACTAACTACTACGACATCACTGCGAAAAAACAGCTTAAAATTCCGGGACAGGACGCGTTCATCATCCTTAATAACATCCGTGAAAATAAAAAAGTCTGGAGCAACAGTGGCTGTGCGATCGAAGATTTAGGTGACGGAATCCTAAACCTCGAATTCCGCTCGAAGATGAATACGATAGGTGGCGATGTGTTGCAGGGAATCAATAAAGCGATCGACCTGGCGGAAAAAGAATATCAAGGTTTGGTCATCGGGAACCAGGCCGCTAATTTTTCAGTTGGCGCCAATATCGGAATGATATTCATGATGGCGGTCGAACAGGAATATGATGAACTGAACATGGCAATTAAAATGTTTCAGGACACAATGATGCGCGTTCGTTATTCGGCAATTCCGGTAGTTGCAGCGCCACACGGGATGACACTTGGCGGCGGTTGCGAAATGAGTATGCACGCCGACAGGGTTATTGCGGCTGCCGAAACGTATATCGGACTCGTTGAATTTGGAGTGGGCGTAATCCCCGGCGGCGGAGGATCGAAAGAAATGGCGCTTCGTGCCGCGGATACTTTCAGAAAAAACGATGTCGAACTCAACGTGCTTCAGGAATACTTCCTGACTGTCGCAATGGCCAAAGTATCGACTTCAGCATATGAGGCATACGATCTTGGAATACTGCAAAAAGGAAAAGACATTGTCGTGGTCAACAAAGACCGTCAAATAGCTGAAGCCAAGAAGCATGCACTTCTACTGGCCGAAGCAGGATATACGCAGCCCATCAGGAGAAACGATGTTAAAGTCCTTGGCAAACAAGCACTGGGCATGTTTCTGGTTGGAACCGACCAGATGAAAGCGGCGAATTTTATATCGGACCACGATAAAAAAATAGCAAATAAACTGGCATATGTCATGGCGGGCGGCGATTTGTCTGAACCAACTTTGGTATCGGAACAATACCTGCTTGACCTCGAAAGGGAAGCATTTCTTTCATTGTGCACCGAACGAAAAACATTGGAGCGGATCCAATTTATGTTGACAAAAGGGAAACCGTTACGTAATTAATATAGGTAATGAGAATTGAGTCACGCAACTGAAATGCGGTTTTCGGGAAAAATTTAAATCGTAAATGCATAGCAGCTCTTGGAAAAAGATAAAGTGAACTCAATACACGAACAAATAATCGAAATTCAAAAATGAAAACAGCATATATAGTACAAGCATTCCGTACCGCAGTGGGCAAAGCACCAAAAGGAGTTTTTCGCTTTAAGCGACCTGACGAACTCGCAGCCGAAACCATTCAATACATGATGGATAAACTGCCCGATTTCGACAGGACGCGGATCGACGATGTTATGGTTGGTAATGCAATGCCTGAAGCCGAGCAGGGTTTGAACATGGGCCGATTAATTTCGTTGATGGGTCTCAAAATTGAAGATGTCCCTGGCGTGACCGTTAATCGTTACTGCGCAAGCGGTCTGGAAACAATCGCAATGGCAACGGCAAAAATTCAATCTGGAATGGCCGACTGTATTATTGCGGGAGGTGCCGAAAGCATGAGTTTTATCCCAATGGGCGGCTACAAACCTACTCCGGATTACGAAGTTGCAAAAGAGGGAAACGAAGACTATTACTGGGGAATGGGACTTACAGCCGAAGCAGTAGCAGGCAAATACAAAGTCTCGCGTGAAGATCAGGACGTGTTCGCTTTCAATTCGCATCAAAAAGCATTGAAGGCACAATCAGAGAATAAGTTCGACAACCAAATCGTCCCTATTACGATCGAGCAGACGTACATCGATGAAAACGGCAAAAAAGCCACTAAATCCTATACGGTGACCGCAGATGAAGGTCCGCGTGCCGACACCAGCACTGAAGCTTTATCGCGACTCAAACCTGTATTTGCCGCCGATGGATCCGTAACTGCCGGAAATTCGTCGCAAATGAGCGATGGGGCCGCTTTCGTGATGGTCATGAGCGAAGAAATGGTGAAAGAATTAAACCTGCAGCCTATCGCACGACTGGTGAGCATGGCATCGGCAGGCGTTGAACCCCGATTTATGGGTATCGGACCAATCAAAGCCATTCCGAAAGCACTGAGGCAGGCCGGACTGTCGCTGAATGATATTGAACTTATCGAATTGAACGAGGCATTCGCATCGCAATCGCTTGCAGTCATCCGCGAACTTGGTATAAATCCCGAAATCGTAAATGTAAATGGAGGGGCAATCGCAATGGGGCATCCTCCTGGGTGTACAGGCGCCAAAC
>JAEYZX010000111.1 GCA_023427845.1 Bacteroidota bacterium | reverse complement strand
CGCAAGGCCTGCCCCGACGATATCTGACATTGTTGGATCATATAAATCTTTAGTATCGGTTGCATGCCTGAATATCTATAAAGAGCGCGACGAAATCATGGGGAAACTGTGGCAGCGCGATTACTATGAACACATCATCAGAAGCCATCGTGCCTACGTAAATATCAGCAACTATATCATTACCAATCCAAACCGCTGGCACTCCGATAAATTCTATAATTTATGAACGAATCCGAAACAAGAGCCGAATTAATCGACCCGTTATTGAAAGCAGCTGGCTGGGGCGTTGTGCCCGAGTCGAAAGTCTTGCGTGAATTCAAAATCACCGATGGTAAGATACAGAACGGCGGTATCCGCGGTAAAAAAATGATTGCCGATTATATATTGGTGTACAAAAATGTGAAACTCGCGGTGGTTGAAGCAAAGAGTTCGCTGCTTCCGGTTGGCGAAGGGGTCATGCAGGCAAAATTATACGCCGAAAAACTCAAGCTCGACACGACCTATTCAACAAACGGACTGGAAGTGTACAGCATCTGCATGAAAACCGGTGAAGAAGGATTGGTTCCAACATTTCTGTCGCCCGACGAATTATGGGACAAAACCTTTGCTATCCAAAATGAATGGCGGGAAAAATTCGCAAACGTTCCGTTCGAGGACAAAAGCGGTTCGTGGCAACTTCGGTATTATCAGGAAATCGCGGTCAAGAAAACGTTGGAGGCATTAGCCAATAACAGGCAACGGATCCTGCTGACGCTCGCAACGGGAACCGGAAAAACGGCAATAGCATTTCAAATCGCCTGGAAATTGTTCAAAACACGTTGGAACCTGAAGCGCGATGGCAGCAGGCTTCCGCGAATTTTATTTTTAGCCGATCGAAACATCCTGGCCGATCAGGCATTCAATTCGTTTTCGGCATTTCCAGAAGACGCCTTGGTGCGCATCAGTCCGAAGGAAATTTCCAAAAGAGGCAGCGTGCCAACAAACGGAAGTATCTTCTTTACCATTTTCCAAACATTCATGTCTGGCACCGATGCCGATGGAAAACCTGCGCCGTATTTTGGTGCGTATCCACCTGATTATTTTGATTTTATAATTATTGACGAGTGTCATCGTGGCGGGGCTAACGACGAAGGAAACTGGCGTGGGATCCTTGAGTACTTTTCGCCTGCGGTTCAATTGGGATTAACGGCAACACCAAAGCGGAAGGATAATGTTGATACGTACAAATATTTCGGAGAGCCTGTTTACATCTATTCGCTTAAGGAAGGAATCAATGACGGTTTCCTAACGCCATTTAAAGTCAAGAGAATTCAAACCACGCTTGATGAATATGTTTATACGAGCGACGATGATGTAGTTGAAGGCGAGATTGAAATAGGTCGGATTTATAAAGAACCTGATTTTAACAAAATCATCGAGATAAAAGAGCGTGAAGCGAACCGTGTCAATATCTATTTGAATGAAGCCAATCAGAAAGAGAAAGCCATCGTTTTTTGTGCCACTCAGGAGCATGCTGCAGCCGTACGTGATCTTATCAACCAGAATAATAAAACCCGCAATCCCAATTATGCGGCACGGGTCACGGCAAATGACGGTGCGATAGGAGAACAGTTTCTACGTGACTTTCAGGACAACGAGAAAACTATTCCCACGGTTTTAACCACCTCCCAAAAACTTTCAACGGGTGTCGATGCTCGAAATGTCAGGAATATTGTGCTGCTGCGCCCGGTAAACTCGATGATAGAGTTTAAGCAAATTGTTGGCCGCGGAACCCGTTTATTCGAGGGCAAGTATTTCTTTACGATTTACGACTACGTAGACGCCTATCATCATTTCGCCGATCCGGAGTGGGATGGCGAGCCGCTAGAACCTGAAGTTTGCATTACATGCGGCGAGCAAGTCTGTCAATGCCGAATAGGAGGAGAGAGTAAACCTTGCAAAAATTGTGAGCAGCGTCCATGTATATGTCTTAAAGAACCCAAACCGGATTGCATTACTTGTGGGCAAAGTCCGTGCGTTTGCCAAAGAAAGATCAAAGTGAAGTTAAAGAGCGGTAAGGAGCTCGAGATCAAACACATGATTTCAACATCATTCTGGACTGCCGATGGCGTGCCTGTATCTGCTGAGGAATTTTTAAATAACTTATTTGGTGCGTTGCCGGAGTTCTTTAAAAGCGAAGAAGAATTGCGTACACTTTGGAGCAATCCGCTTACACGGAAGTCGCTGCTATTAAAACTGGACGATGCTGGATTCGGAAGAGAAGAACTGCAGACATTACAGTCTTTGATTGATGCCGAGAAGAGCGACATCTTTGACGTATTGGAGTATGTATTTAATAGTGACATCAAACCAATATCCCGTGAACAACGAGTAGCTGCAGCTCAGGCATCTATTTTTGTATTGCTGAACGACAAACAAAAAGAGTTCATCGAATTTGTACTCAACAAATACATCGAGACAGGTGTAGAGGAACTTGATCAGGAAAAACTCCCTTTTTTGCTCGCTAATAAATATAAATCACTTCCAGATGCAGGTTCCGAACTAGGAGATTTGGTGAAGGTCAGAGATCTGTTTATTGATTTCCAAAAGTACTTGTATCAGAAGGGAATTGCGTAAACTATACCTAGAAATGGAAAAAATAGGAGCGGCAGTTTTACCCCTTCCCAAATAAAAAACCCGCCTTTTAAAATTTTGCATACTTTTGCGCCACACTCGGTGCGACACGGCATCGGGATGAAAATACATTGATATGGCGAAGAATTTAGTAATAGTAGAGTCGCCCGCAAAGGCAAAAACGATAGAGAAATTCCTTGGCAGCGAGTATCAGGTGGAGTCGAGTTACGGCCATATCGCCGATCTTCCGTCGAAGGAAATCGGGGTTGATGTGGATCACGGCTTTAAACCCAAATACGAAGTTTCACCCGATAAGAAAGCGCTCGTAACCAAGTTGCGCGGACTCGCCAAAAAAGCCGACATGGTTTGGCTCGCGAGTGATGAGGACCGCGAAGGGGAAGCCATCTCGTGGCATTTGTCGGAAGAATTGAAACTGAAACCCGAAAATACGAAGCGCATTGTTTTTCACGAAATCACAAAAGGTGCAATCTTAAAAGCAATCGACAACCCACGCGGAATCAATTACGACCTCGTTAACGCACAACAGGCAAGAAGGGTTCTGGACCGATTGGTAGGTTATGAGCTATCGCCGGTATTGTGGCGTAAAGTCAAAGGCGGGTTGTCGGCCGGACGCGTTCAGTCGGTTGCCGTGCGGCTGATCGTGGAGCGCGAGCGTGAAATCCAGGATTTCAATGCGGTTGCGTCGTATTCAGTTTCGGCCGAATTTACGAACGAAGCGGGAAAAACGGTAAAGGCAAAACTTCCGAAAAACTTCGCGACAAAAAAAGAAGCCGAAGATTTCCTTAACAAAAATATCGGCTCTATATATAAGGTAGCGGATCTCGAAACAAAACCGACAAAAAAATCGCCCGCGGCACCGTTTACGACATCAACGCTCCAGCAGGAAGCCGCCCGTAAATTATATCTTCCGGTTGGAATTACGATGCAGCTGGCGCAGCGGCTTTACGAAGCGGGATTGATTACGTATATGCGAACCGACAGCGTCAACCTGTCCAATGATGCGATGGCAGCGGCCGCAGCCGAAATCACTAAATCGTACGGAAAAGAATTTTCAAAACCACGGAACTTCGTTAATATAAGCAAGGGCGCACAGGAAGCACACGAGGCAATACGCCCGACCGACATGTCACGCAGTTCGGTGAACATTGACCGCGACCAGGCAAGATTATATGATTTGATCTGGAAACGAACACTCGCCTCGCAAATGAGCGACGCCGAATTGGAGCGTACCAACGTCAAAATATCGGCAAACAACCATAATGAGACTTTTACGGCCACCGGTGAAGTTTTGTTGTTTGAAGGATTTCTGAAAGTATATCTTGAAGGGAACGACGAAGATGAAGACGAACAGGAAGGAATGCTTCCGGCATTGAAAGTCAATGAGAAACTCGATAATAAATACATAACGGCGACCGAGAAATATTCGCGTCCGCCGGCACGATATACCGAAGCATCGCTGGTCAAAAAATTGGAGGAACTCGGAATCGGGCGACCGTCGACTTATGCGCCA
>JAEYZX010000075.1 GCA_023427845.1 Bacteroidota bacterium | reverse complement strand
GTTTGGGTACAGGGTAGCGGCCAATGCTAACGATTTAAATATTTTATAAAACTAGAGATTTTTTGCTGCAGTCGATTTAGTTGTATTAGAAAACTATCAACAACATCGGTTTGTAACAGGTCTAAATCTAGGCATAAAAGTAGTTGGCATCCCAATTCAAAGCTGTAACCGAGACTTATCTGCAGAAATCGGCCGAAATCTTTTTCCGTTAGCTGAGCCTTCAGCAATGTTTGATGGGATTGAAACGACACATCTAAGAATTTGAGATTTCAGTCCGAATCTTTCTTCTTCAGGAAGATTTGCGGTAAGGATGTAGGTGGCTTTTACGAACATTCGGGAATCTTTCCAGACCTCAAGTTCTTTATAGTTTCTCATGGTTCCTAAACCCTATACCTCTCTAAAGTTCCCTCCTCGAAATCTCATCCCTTATCTTCGCCGCTTTCTCATAATCCTCATCGCGTACCGCGCCTTCAAGCAGTTCATGTAGTTCTGATAAGCTATGTTTTGAATAGGTGTCGCCCGCCTGGTTAGATTCCTCGCCCATTCCAAAAGTTTCAGGGTTCGAGAGTACGTCTTCCGGCTGGTCTTTTTCGTCATGCGGATTAACTTTCAGATAAATCCCGGCTTTGTCGAGAATATTTTTGTAAGTAAAAATAGGCGCGTTGAACCTTAGTGCCAGCGCAATAGCGTCTGAGGTTCGTGCATCGATGATCTCTTCGATCTTATCGCGTTCGCAAATGATGCTTGAGTAAAAAACTCCGTCAACGAGCTTGTGTATGATGACCTGTTTGACGACAATATCAAACCGGTCGGCAAAATTCTTAAACAAATCGTGCGTCAGCGGGCGAGGAGGTTTGATTTCCTTTTCGAGTGCAATCGCAATCGATTGTGCCTCAAATGCACCGATTACGATTGGCAGTTTCCGGTCGCCTTCCACCTCATTCAAAATCAGTGCATAAGCGCCGTTCTGTGTCTGGCTGTATGATATTCCCTTGATGGTTAATTTTACTAAGCTCATAACCGCAAAAGTACAAAGTCTAAATTATTAACTACAAATTATTTAATCATTATATACAAAAAAGGCTATCAGAGGTTTATTTCAGATAGCCTTTCAAAAAGTTGATAACTATTAATTGTTTGCTTTGAATTCGCGAAGTTTTTCGGTCAGTTTTGGAACGATTTCAAACGCATCGCCCACCACACCGTAATCGGCAACCTTAAAGAAAGGCGCATCGGCATCGGCATTGATGACCAATTTGACTTTAGAGGAGTTGATTCCCGCGATATGCTGGATCGCGCCCGAAATACCAACTGCGATGTATAAGTTTGTCGCAACCGGTTTTCCTGTTTGTCCAACGTGTTCGCTATGCGGTCGCCATCCCAAATCCGATACCGGTTTGGAACATGCCGTTGCAGCGCCCAAAACCGAAGCCAGCTCTTCAAGCATTCCCCAGTTCTCCGGGCCTTTCAGTCCGCGGCCGCCCGATACGACGATTTCAGCATCGGCAATCGTTACTTTTCCGCTTGCCTTGTCAACCGATTCGACTTTTACGCCAAAATCGGCTTCGCCAATCGACGGGGAAAAATCTTCCTCGGTCAGCGACGACGCATTTTCGAAAACCCCGTATGAATTTTTCGCAAGGCCAAGCACTTTTACCTCAGTACTGATTTCCGAAATGTTGAAGGCTTTGTTCGAAAACGCATTTCTCTTAACCTGGAAAGGCGATGTCGATACCGGCAATCCCACAACGTTCGACGCATAACCGGCATTCAGCGAAACCGCGACAAGCGGCGCCATATAAAGGCTGTCGGTTGTAGACGATAGAAGGATCAACTTTGCGCCTTCTTTTTCCGCTGCCTGTTTTACAACATCGGCATACGCTTTTGCGGTGAATTTCGACAATTGGTCGTTGTTCACTTTTAATACTTTATCAACGCCGTATTTCGACAAATCGGAAACGTTCTGCGCGTTCACGGTTACCGCCGTCACGGTAGTTCCCATCGATTCAGCTACTTTTTTCGCATACGAAGCAAGTTCGAAAGCTACTTTCTTGAACTTTCCCTCAGCTGATTCTGCGTATATTAATATAGACATGATTTTTTTGTTTAAATGTATGATGTTTAAAGTTTGGGCGTTCCCTTCGGGTCGGGCTTTTCGCGGTGCGTGGCACCCTGCTTCAATCCCTAACGCGGTCGACGTCTGTTAATGTATAATTGTTTTTACTTACTAGACCTGACGTCCACCGGGCTTTCTCCTTTTAATTTCAATTTAACGTGTTAATGGTACTGGTTGTTAGTCGATAGGAGCGGCCTGATTCCTAAGCCCTATTCCCAAGCTCCCTGCACCTTATATTACTTTCGCCTCGTTATGCAACGCATTCACCAACTCGTCCAGATTATCAACCGTGTACATTTTCACAGCCGATTTTGGAGCAGGTTTTTCGAATTTTACTGTTTTGGTGTTGTTCTCGGCCGCAACAGGCTCAACGATTGTCAGCGCTTTTGTGCGTGCTGTCATGATGCCGCGCATGTTCGGAATACGGAGGTCTTTCTCTTCAACAAGTCCTTTTTGCCCGCCGATGATAAGCGGAAGCGTAGTCGATACGGTTTCTTTTCCGCCGTCGATTTCGCGTGATGCTTTTACGTTATTACCGTCTACTGTAATGTTGATGCAAGAATTTACGAAATTGTAGCCCAAAATTCCCGCCAGCATACCCGGAACCATTCCGCCGTTGTAATCCAGCGATTCCTTTCCGCAGATGATCAAATCATAACCGCCGTTTTTGATTACTTCGGCAAGTTGGGTGGCCACAAAGAAACCGTCGGTTGGTTTTGCATTGATTCGTATTGCTTCGTTTGCGCCGATAGCAAGTGCTTTTCTAAGAGTTGGTTCAGTGTCGGCAAGACCAACATTTACAACCGTTACATTGGCGCCCTGCTGCTCCTGAAACCATATAGCCCTTGTGAGCCCAAACTCGTCATTGGCATTGATAACGAACTGGACGCCATTGGTATCGAATTCGGCATCGCCGCCCGTAAAGTTGATTTTGGAAGTAGTATCAGGCACATGGCTGATGCAGACTAATATTTTCATTTTTGTTGATTTAAAAAAAGAGTTTCAGGCGCGAATTTACGATTTTTTTGAAAATGAGTAATATGCACGCATATAAATATTTGCATATTTTGTGGTTCTTCCAGCACTAAATAAATTCTATATTGCACCCACATAAACATCATTTACTTTTCTATTATGAAGCGGACAGCTACAATTTTTATGTTGCTCATCACATTTACAAATGTTGCTCAACAAGCGTTTACGGTGCAATGGGATACAAATTTTGGAAGTTCTGAAGAAGACAATGGTTTTGCAGTGGCTGCATCAGTTGACGGCGGATATGCAATCGCTGGCGCAGTGAATGCCAACGACGGAACGGTAACCACGTGGCATCAAGGATATGACAATTTCGGCCATCCACTTCCAGATCTTTACGTAGTCAAGGTAGATGCGGAGGGCGTTATGCAGTGGCAGACGGCACTTGGCACCTCAGGTCCGGACGAGGCGTTAGCAATTACTGCAACCACTGACGGTGGGTTTGCAGTGGCGGGTTTTTCCAACGGCGACTTCTGGATTATAAAATTAGACTCGAATGGAAGTCTGCAGTGGGAAAATTTATTTGGTGGAACTTTGAGCGAATTTGCTTATACTATCATTCAAACCTCGGACGGAGGTTATGCGGTGGGCGGGGCATCCTCTTCTAGTAATGGTGATGTGACCTCAAATTACGGTTGGCAAGATTACTGGCTTTTAAAGTTGGACGCTACCGGCAATCTGCAATGGGAACAATCCTACGGTGGTTCGAGCACTGACGAGTGTTATTCTGTCATTCAAACTTCAGATGGCGGATATGCTTTGGCAGGTTCCGCAAATTCTGCCGATCACGATATAACAGCGAGTCGTGGCGCAACTGATTATTGGTTTGTAAAAACAGATTCAGAAGGCAATTTGCAATGGCAGAAATCATTTGGGGGAACGGGGGCGGATTATGCTCGGTCAGTAATTCAAACATTAGATGGCGGCTATATCATCGCAGGCAGCACAGCATCAAATGATGGTGATGTTACCGGATGGCATGAAAATACAGGTGATGGACAGTATTTCGATTATTGGGTCATTAAAATCAGCAGCAGTGGCGATCTACAATGGCAAAAAGCACTAGGGGGCACAGGATCAGACGAAGCTTGGGCGGTTGTTGAAGCTCCGGATGGAGGTAGCATAGTGGTAGGCAGAGCAGGTACAAACAATGGGGACGTTGTAGCTCCAGGTGGAGGCTACTGCTGGATTGTGAAATTAGATGAATTGGGAAATATCGCGTGGCAGCAGAGTGTTGGCAGCACTGAGGCTCATAGTATACGAGCAGCTGTTTATGATCAGAGTGGCGCACTTGTGATTGCAGGGAGCTCAGATGGTACTTATTTTAATCCGGGAGAAAGCTATGGCTTTATAGATATGTGGTTGATAAAACTGAACCCAGCACCTTTATCCCTAAATGGACATGTTGTTTCCGAAGGTATTCTATATCCCAATCCAGTAAAAAGTATGTTGTATTTCGAAAGCAGCAAAATGAATGTGCTCTCCACACAAGTGTTCGACAGTACAGGTAAAATGATTTTTGAAAACTCCAATTCTGGTGCATTTCTGACAAATATTGATATAGAGCATCTTTCTACTGGTGTTTATGTGGTGAAGTTAATGACACCTGAAGGCGAAAAGATTTTTAAAGTCATAAAGGAATAAAAAGTGTACAAGACTTAATCGAACAAGATATTCATTAAAGAATACAACTATAGCCCCGATGGGCGCGGCATCCTTTTTACCGCGCACGCAGCTTGTCGGAGTAAGCGGTAAAAAGATACAGCAGACAGCGGGAAACAGCTCCAAATCCATGAAATTAGTCGCAACCAGACGCTCCCTTCGCAGGCGCGAGCGTCCCGCTC
>JAEYZX010000044.1 GCA_023427845.1 Bacteroidota bacterium | reverse complement strand
GATTAAACTCGACAAACCTTTATCCGGAATTGTCAATGCCGACGTGAAAACTAAATTCGACATGAAATCGGTTGAAGCAAGCCAGTACGACAAAATGGACAATTCAGGTAACCTGACCATGACGGGCTTTAGATATACCGATGAGTCGAATAAGGCGATAAACATCGGCAAGGCTGTAGTCCGGTTCAACACTACACGGATAAATCTGCAGGAACTTACGGCAAGCACGGGAAATACCGATATGCGGATCAGCGGAACGCTCGATAATTTCTACGGATTTTTATTCAAGGACCAGGTTCTAAAAGGCAATTTCGATTTGAGTTCGAACCAGTTTGCGGTAGCCGATTTCATGTCGGAAGAAACCGACGCTAAAACGAAACAACCAACAAATTCGGAAGCGGTCAAAATCCCCGCTTTTCTCGATTGTGTCCTCACAGCGAAAGCGAATACGGTACTGTACGACAACCTTGCATTAAAAAACGTATCGGGTAAAATCATCATCAAAGACGAGAAAGCGACCTTGCAAAATGTGAAGTCGTCTATCTTTGGCGGAACAATCGCTGCCTCAGGCGATGTTTCTACAAAAGGAAAAACCCCGGTATTTAATATGGACCTCGGACTAAACGCTGTTGATATCCAGCAAACCTTCACCAAACTTGAAATGATGAAAAGCATTGCCCCGATAGCGGGTGCGATCAATGGAAAGCTGAATTCGACGATCAAACTTAACGGAAACCTCGATCCTAAAGAAATGACGCCAAACCTCAACACGCTGACGGGAAATCTGGCGGCTCAGTTTCTGTCAACTTCAGTAAACGAAGCGAATTCACCGTTGCTGAACAAGATCGATGAGTCGATCGGGTTTATTGATTTGCAGAAATTAAACCTTAACGATGTAAAAGCGGCGCTTACGTTCAAAAACGGCCAGGTCAATGTGAAGCCATTCGATTTGAAATATCAGGATATCAAAATCAATATCGGTGGCCAGCATGGTTTTGACCAAAACATGAATTACAATGTGAAATTTGATGTTCCTGCCAAATACCTCGGAACTGAGGCAAATAAGGCCTTAGCATCGCTGTCTCCGGCAGAAGCCAAAAAGATAGAGAACATTCCGATCACTGCCGTACTGACAGGTAATTTCAACAATCCTAAAATTTCGACCGATATGAAACAGGCGGTATCGAAATTGGCAAATCAGCTCATCCAGCAACAAAAGGACAAATTGATCCAGCAAGGCACATCGGCTCTGGGCAACATACTTGGCGGCAATAAACCAAAAGATACCACGCCAAAAACCGATGCCGAGAAAAAAGCTGAAACCAAAGCAAAGGCGCAAAACCTGATAAAGGATTTGTTCAATAAGAAAAAGAAAGAAGAACCAAAATCACCATAAAAACAAACCCGGCACGTCCGGGTTTTTTTATACGTCGAGAGTAACTACATAGCCTTCAAACCCGCGGATATTCAAAACCGTTCCGTCGTGGAAAATAAGGTATTGCCCACGGATTCCGATCAGTCTGCCTTCGTAGAAATTGGTCTTGTCGAGATTGAGGCCGTGGATTTTCTTCGGGTGTTCGAGCACCGGATAATTAAGTACCAGATGTTCGTCGAGCTCCGGATTGAAATAGGGTTTTACTTCATCGGGCAAATAATCAAAAACTTTGGTTTTCTCGGTCAGCAGGTCCAGTGTAAGCCTTTCGTTCTGCAACATCCTTCTCCAGTTCGTTTTATCGACATAGTATTCTTTTAACGCAACTTCGGTGATTCCGGCCAAATATCGGTTTGGCACTTCAACAACCGACACAGCCTCGCAAGCGCCCTGGTCAATCCAACGCGTGGGCACCTGTGACTTGCGGGTTACGCCAACTTTAACATCGCTCGCCAATGCAAGATAAACCACATGTGGCTGCAATTGAACCCTGGACTCATAGTCGAGGTCACGGTCGGCAATCCCCTGATGGGCCGTCGACAATTCAGGGCGCATGATCCAATCGCCCACGGCCGGGCTGCTATAAAAGCAGTCATAGCAAAAGCCCTGACGGAATATTTTTTTCTTTTTGGAACAATTCAGGCATTGAAAGCCACGGAAGTTGATTTTGATATGTTTATCCAACAATTGGTTCACATTCAGGAAACTGCTTTCAAATACCAGGTAATATTGTATGGGATTGCCAAACTCGGTCTCCATTTTTGTGAGTACGCCGTCGTATTGCATCGAAAAATTGTTATTTTAGCGTAAAGATAAGCAAATGCCACTACCTATTATCAATTCGATCGCTTCGTGGGTATTGAAGCAGCGCATACATCAAATTGAGCTGTTTTTGAAGTATCCGAATGAAGTGCAGGAAGAATTGCTAATGAACCTTCTGCGTGCTGCAGAGCATACTGCAATGGGAAGGCAATATGAATTCTCCACAATAAAATCATATCGAAATTTTGCCGACCGGATTCCCGTCTCTACCTACGAAGAATTGGAACCGTTGATCGAGCGTACCCGACAAGGCGAACAAAACGTAATTTGGAATTCGCCTATTAAATGGTTTGCAAAATCCAGCGGAACTACCAATGCGAAAAGTAAGTTCATCCCGGTGAGCCCTGAAGCGCTTGAAAACTGCCATTACAAAGGAAGTAAGGATTTGCTGTGCATGTACCTCAACAACAATGAAGATTCACAATTGTTTGTTGGGAAAAGCCTCCGACTTGGTGGGAGCTCGCAGATTTACGAAAGCAACAACACGTATTTTGGAGATTTGTCGGCTATTCTCATCGAGAACATGCCGATTTGGGCTGAGTTCAGCAGCACACCGAGCAACAAAGTTTCGCTTATGAGTGAATGGGAAGCAAAACTTGCCGCCATCATTCAGGAAACCAAAAGCGAAAATGTGACGAGTTTTGCCGGCGTGCCTTCATGGATGCTTGTGTTGATGAACCGTGTTCTCGAAGAAACAGGCAAAGACAACCTTGTTGAAATCTGGCCAAATCTCGAAGTGTATTTCCACGGAGGTGTCAGCTTTGATCCTTATCGTGAACAATACAAAAAAATTATTCCGAAGCCAAATTTCAAATATTACGAGATCTACAATGCTTCAGAAGGATTTTTTGCAATACAGGACCGCAACGATTCAAATGATTTGCTGCTGATGCTTGATTATGGGATTTTTTACGAATTTATACCGATGGATACTTTTGGAACTCCAAATCAGCGGGTGCTTCGGCTCTCGGAAGTCGAACTCAATAAGAATTACGCGGTGGTGATCACAACCAATTCAGGTTTGTGGCGGTATTTGATTGGCGATACCGTACGCTTTACGTCGCTTAATCCGTACCGAATCCGCGTGAGTGGAAGGACAAAACATCACATCAATGTTTTTGGTGA
>JAEYZX010000077.1 GCA_023427845.1 Bacteroidota bacterium | reverse complement strand
AAAGGACAATGGGCCGTAAATGCCGAAACGCTTTTTGTTGAAATCCTTGACGACAACGACCAGCCTGTTCCAAATGGCCAGCAGGGGCGGATTGTTGTAACCGCGCTTTATAACAAGGCGCATCCTTTCATCAGATATGAAGTTGGCGATTACGGAATACTTGATGAAAGCAGTACACTCAAAAATCCGATCCTAAAGGAGTTAATCGGCCGCACAAACGATTACGCGTTGCTTCCGAGCGGAAAAAAACCGGCCGGAATGACATTTTATTCCATTACGAAAAAGTTGTTTGGCGACGATGGCAATGTGAAGGAGTTCGTAATTGCGCAATCGGCTCCCGATACGTTTCATATCGATTATACCAGCGATGCTGAAATTCCGATTGATAAAATCGAAAAAATGAAAATCGTTTTCGAATCCTTTCTTGAACCCGGACTGAATTATATTTTTACCCGAAAGGATATTTTGGAACGGAGCCAAAGCGGAAAACTCAAACAGTTCAGCCGGACGTTTAGCGACGGTACTTCATAAATCCGCGCCACATCCAGTGCGTCATGTAATAGCAGCTTTGCGCCAAATTCAAATTCTCGACATTCCGATAAAACTGCCACTGATATTTCAATAGATCGGATTTCCTTCTTGACAGCGAATTTTTCCTGATACGGTAAATCGCCTGTGGTTCCTGAATGCCATACGCATACGGGATTTCTTTTAGGTACTTCAACCAAAGTCCCATGTCCTGACGTTTGAAAACTTCGGGCATCGTTTTTTTTCCAAGCGATTCAATATCGATAAAAGCCGTCAGACAACTGATCGAATTCGTTTTGAGAATATCGGAATAGGTGACTTTATTAGGTACGATAAAATCGGAATAGACGAAATTCAGTGCTTCATCTGAGCGACGATATGAAGAAAACACAAATGGAATGCCTTCGCTTTTAATGGTGGAAATGCTCCTTTCGATAAAATTTGGAAACCAGATGTCGTCGGCGTCCAAAAACGTCATGTACTTTCCCGAAGCAAGTGCAATTCCCGTGTTGCGGGCAACTGCCGGACCTGAATTTTTTTCGAGCCGAAGAAATTTAATCCGTCGATCGGTGGATGAATATTCAGAAATTACATCGCATGTTGAATCGGATGAGCAGTCGTCTATTATGATCATTTCCCAATCGGTAACGGTTTGCGCCATGACCGACGCGATCGTTTCGGCGATAAAATTTTCTGAATTGTAGGTTGGAGTGATTATGGAAACAAGCGGCCTTTCCATCAGTACGCTTTTTCCTCGCCTTTGAAAATATTGATGATCGTCTGGACGATGATTTTCAGATCGAGAAGCAGCGACCAGTTTTCGATATAAAACACATCGAATTTTACGCGGTTGATCATGTCCTCGTCGGTTTCAATCTCGCCACGATATCCACGCACCTGTGCCAGGCCGGTAATTCCCGGTTTGACATAATGGCGCACCATGTATTTTTTAATCTTGCTTCCGTACAGTTTGTTCTGTGACCAAAGATGTGGCCGCGGACCAACAACCGACATGTCGCCCATAAGCACGTTAATGAACTGCGGCATTTCGTCAAGACTTGTTTTTCGCATAAAACGTCCAACTTTGGTGACGCGCGGATCATTTTTTGAGGCTTCCTGTTCGGTCGTCTTATTGATTCGCATCGAACGGAACTTATAACAATAAAATTCCTTTTCATCAATCCCCGGCCGGCCTTGCTTAAAAAATACAGGACCTCGTGATTCAAGTTTTATTGCAATTGCGAGCAACGGTGTTAACCACGAAAGCAATCCCAAAATCACGAAAAGCGAAAATACTATATCGAATGTTCGTTTGAATGCTTTTATGATGGGTTCATGCAGCATCGTTTTTTGGAGCGACAACACCGGGAAGAATTCATAATAATCGACGCGGAGGTTTTTCGAGAAAATCTCCTTGGTATCGGGAATGAACTTTATCGTCTTCTTGTTCTCGTCGGCAAAATCAACCAAATCCTTGAGCTGCTCGTTCGAGATTTCATTTAGTGAACAGTAGATTTCATCGATTTTGTTGTTCAAAACGTATTGTTTTATTTCAGCCACACGACCTTTTATATTTTCATTCGATTTCTTGTCGGAAAAATATCCCATAAATCGATAACCGTAGTCATTCCTGACATCAAATAGTTCCTTTAACCGGATTGCTTCCGGCGTATAACCGATTATGATCGCATTACGGAAATTGCTTCCCGTAATGATACGGTATTTTTTTAGATAATAGAATAGCAGGATCTTTATGATCGATATGACGAAAATACTCGAGATCATGAATAAAGCGATCGCGCTTCCGCTGAAAATCGATTCTTTCGCAAAAGGGAAAAACGCAATGACAAGCAACAGGAATATAATACTTTGCTTAGCGAGCTTCGAAAATATTTCGACCGGTGTCGTAAACCTGTAAATGCTGTAGAATCGAATAAAAAATGCGGTCGACAACCAGGCGAGTGTTTGGAAACTGATATAATGAAGCCAGTTCAACTGAAGTTCCTCGAAAAAGAAAAGAGAAAAGAAAGTGATTACCAGTAGATCGAGTAGAACACTGATAGGCCTTATATATTTTGAATATCTACCTGTTTGCGCTGCGGTCATGTTAATGAATATATCCCGAAAAATCTTTGTGTTCTTCTTTTAGTAAATCGTCGGTCGACAATGATTTGAAATATTCATAAGTTATTTTCATTCCGTCGTGACGTGATACTTTTGGCTCCCAACCCAAAATATTCCTCGCCTTGGTAATGTCAGGCTGCCGCTGCAGCGGATCATTTACCGGGAGCGGATGATACACTACCTTTTGTTCGGTACCCGTCAGTTTGATGATTTCATCTGCAAAATCCTTGATCGTGATTTCGTCCGGATTACCAATGTTTACCGGATACACATAATCGGAATGAAGCAAGCGGAATATTCCATCAACCTGGTCGTCTACATAACAAAAGGACCTTGTTTGCATGCCGTCGCCAAAAATGGTCAAATCTTCACCACGCAACGCCTGCCCGATGAAAGCCGGAATTACGCGTCCGTCATTAAGACGCATTCTCGGGCCGTAGGTGTTAAATATCCTGACGATTCTCGTTTCAACATTATGAAAAGTATGATAGGCCATCGTAATCGATTCCTGAAAGCGTTTGGCTTCATCGTAAACGCCGCGTGGACCGATGGTGTTCACATTGCCATAGTATTCTTCCGTTTGCGGATGCACCAGCGGATCACCATAAACCTCGGATGTTGAAGCAATCAATATACGCGCTTTCTTCACGCGTGCCAATCCGAGCAGGTTATGGGTGCCGAGCGAACCGACCTTTAGCGTTTGAATGGGAATCTTCAGATAATCAATTGGGCTGGCCGGTGATGCAAAATGAAGAATATAATCGATTTTCCCGGGTACGTGCACAAACTTTGTGATGTCGTGGTGATAGAATTCAAAATTCTTGTCCCGGAATAAGTGTTCTATATTTCTCAAATCGCCTGTTATCAGGTTGTCCATCCCAATGACAAAATAACCTTCAGCAATGAAACGGTCACATAGGTGCGAACCCAGAAAGCCTGCAGCGCCGGTAATTAATATTCTTTTCATATGTTTTCTCTTGCGGGAGCGTTTGTAGATTGTGCATTGTAGAGGCAGTATAGCACTGTAAAAAACATGACGCCTCTTTGTCTCCACAAAAATGATTCAGTCAAAAATAAACTTATCATTAGAACTGCAAAAGTAATGTGTACAAAATCTTTCGATTTTATGCCATTTCGCAGATTGATAAAAAGCATTGCCAATAAAAGCAACAATCCGAAAATCCCGAGTTCAGCAAAATTTTGGATGTATTGGTTGTGGAAGTTTTTCGTTTGATAGCCTGGCTGGCTTTCGTTACCAAGAAACAGATTGTATTGAAGGGCCTTTTCTTCTATTTTGGGGTAGGATGCGTTGAGCCCATATCCGGTCCAGAAAATAGCGTCTTCCTGCAACATTTCGGTGAAAATGCGGAATTGGTAAACGCGGAATGCGGTTCCCGGAAAATAGTCGTTTGGCTGGAAGGTTTCGTTTGTCCACGCCTGCTTGATGCTTACGTTGTATACTTTATCTTCCGGTTTAAAGATTACATCATTTACACTGCTGTCGGTCATCATTGTTTCATACTCGGCTTTGAATCGGTCCTTAATTTTCCCTATGAATGTTAGCGATACCAATAATGCCAACAATAAAATCAGGTTTTTAAGCCGCAGCCTTTTTGAAATTTTCGTGTAAAATAATTGATGTATCAAAACCAAGCCGACAAAAGCAATGATGATGTTTTTTGAGGAAAGAAGGAAAACCATTGCAAACAGCAGCGTTGCGGCACCAATATCGGCAATTGATTTTTGCGATTTAGTGAAAAACCACATGAATGCTACGGCAACATAAACCGATACATGGATTGCGTTTACATCTTTGGTAACCAGTTCATGATAAAAGAACACCGATTCATCGCCGGTCATCGCAAACCGCACTGCTGCTTTTAAAAGATAGAATACGCAATATCCCACGATTCCCCAACTGAACCATTTAATGACCAGTTTTCGCTGCCCTGAGGAGAAAGCAGGAAACATCATGAACGCAAGCGGAAGCACTAATAACGGAACTTCCTTCGATAATGCGCCGATCGTACTTTGGCCATCGATAGACCAGGCATACGAACCTACCATCAATACATAAAGCAAGACCGGCAGAAGCAAATTTGCATTAAAGACAAAATGCGCTTTCTTGAATGTGACGATCGTGAAAATTGCAAACAATGCCAGCGCAATGCTGTTGACGGCATAGTTCAATGGAATTGTAAGTAAGACTAGAAGAACAAATATCAGGTAAGGGTGGCGGGTTGTGTACTGCTTAAGATCGAGAAATGCAAGTTTCAAATAATTGTAGATATTGCCCATTTATTTTGTTCCAGTTATACTCGTTCTCAACGGCCGTAAAATTATTCTGAACCAATCGCAAGTTATCATTTTTTTTGATAGATGACAGAATATTTTTGACCTCAGCCGCATTCGAAAAATAATATGCGTTTTGGTTTAGTATGCCTTTATTAAAGTCATTGTCATGTGCCGCAATAAGCGCGTTCGAGGCCATTGCTTCCAAAAGCGACGGATTGGTTCCCCCAACGGAGTGACCATGAAAATAGAGGTTTGAAAAGTACCTTAAATTGTTTAGGTGCTCAAGATTGTAGAGTCCGCCTATGAACCGGATATTCGCGTGTTTTGAAAATTTATTTTTCAGATAGTTCCCGTGTTTGGTATTGTGGTTCCCAATTACGAGTATCGGCATTTCACTATTGGAAAGGACTACACCGTCAAGCACCATTTCGATGTTGTTCTCGGGCTCGAAACGCGCCATCACCATATTGTAATTTTCCTTCTCAACCCCGTACAGGTCCAAAACACTTTCATCAGGACGTGTAAACGGATGTGCGCCATATGCGATGTAAACCGAATCTTTGTTATAGCGTTTCCGCAACAGTTTTTGAATCCCGATCGAATCGGCCACAAGATAGTCGCTGCTCAATGCTGCCAGCCTTTCGGCGAATTTTAAAAATTGCTGAACAGGCCGTGAATATTTTGAGCGTTTCCACTCAAGCCCGTCCATATTTGTGATGATAATCGATTTTTTGGGAAGCAGCCAAAACCAGATTGAATTACTCGTATATCCGAGTTGTAGGATGATATCAAAACCGCGTTTGCGTGAGTCGGTTATGCAATTATAGTCGTATAAAAACTGTCCGAATGTCCCAAGTTTGTGTTCGGGATCGTTCTGGTGTATGATGTTTACGCCTTTAAAAGTAGCGTCCTGATGCGGATGGTTATGGGAATTATAAACGTATACGTCATGTCCTTTTTCGGCTAAGTAAACTGAAAAGAATTCGGCGAACTGCTCAAAGCCACCGTAGTGGTTGGGTATTCCGCGTGTTCCTAGGATGGCTATTTTCATTAAAACAAACTAAAGCGCAAAAGTAGCTTTTATTAACGAAATTCAATTTCGCATTAGGTCAAAATATCTTCGATTATCTGCTCAAATTTGGCTACATGGCTCTGCAATGAGAAGTGTTCAACCGCCCGATCATAGCCTGAAACACCGAACTCTCGGGCAATCTCCGGGTTTTGAAGTAGTTTTTCGATTGCAATGGCCAATTCCTTTTCATCGCCGGGCTCAAATAGAAAACCTGTTTGGTTTTCTACAACAATTTCTGTGAGACCGCCGTGATTAGCGGCAACGACCGGTTTCTTTGCCAGCATTGCTTCAATGGCAACCATACCAAAAGGCTCAGGTTCGGTTGAAGGAACCACAGCAATATCTATCGAATCCCAGATTTTCCAAATACCGGTCTGAAACGGGATAATTATAACCCTGTCGGTAAGTTTATGTTTTGCGATGTTTGACTGAAGATCTGTCAGGAAAAAATCCTGATTTGGCGGTGCCGATCCTATGAAAGCAAGAATCGCGGATGGGTATTTATCTGCTATAAGACTATAGGCACTCAATAGCAATTGCTGCCCTTTCCAGCTGTTGATCCGTCCTACAAGTGCAATGACTGTATTATTGGGTGAGGCATTGAAAAACTGCAACCTTGTTTTCTGAACCTCGGCATCAGAGTGCACTGGTTTATCGGCGACATCAAGACCATTCCATACAAAATCCGATTTCGCTGCAAGTCGGGGATTGCCATTACTCCAGAATTCCATTGTTGCGATAGAATCATATACGGCTTTGTGATTGGCTTTATCCGAAAGCAATTTCGTAAATAATGTATTGATGATTTTTGGCCTTGCCAGGATTTCCTGCACATGCCAAAGATGCTTAATGTTGTTCCTGCGTGCAAAAAGAAATCCTGCCAGGGCAGCAAGTGTATGGGAATAGACCAATGAAAAATTATACTTTGAATGAAGCTTCTGCAGGGCTTTTCGAGACGCTACATATTCTTTTGCGAAGCTCATCAGGTTTTTTGGGGTGAACATCTTGCGGTACAATTTCAGGACCGGCATGATGATGACTGTAATATGATGCTTTTCAAATTCAGTTTTCAGTGGTCCTTCGAAGGGCAAAATCACAACGGGATGATACTTCGATTTATCGAGGGCACAGATAAACATTAGAATCGTTTTGTCGGAACCATAAAGTTCGGCCGACTGATGTATAAACAGTATGTTCTTCATTAATCCGTATTTTTTAAAAGAAATTCCCGGTGTGCGATTAGATAACCGACCAATATCGTTTTTGTGTCAAATAAATTGTAGAAGCCGAGGAAGACCCAGTTTGAAATTATCAGGAAAACCCCGGTGCCAATAAACAATAGGTTTATCGCTTTTACCTGAGGGTCTTCTGAACGCCGACGCCTGAAAAAATACGTAATTGTCCCAATATAAATGACCAGTCCCAATAAGCCGGATTTTAAAAACACGGTTGCAAATCCGTTATGCAAAAACGGGATATATCTCATAAAGCTTGTCTGCAACCAGACCTCGCGTTTTAAATCGATTGTCGAACCAAGACCTTTACCGAACAGCACAGCCTCTGGCCCGATAGCCGTCATCTGTCTGATGGTCAAAATGTTTTCGTAGGAACGGTAGTTGTCATTGAAATCCTTCCAGTCGTCTTTATCCACACGTGTTTTAAACGTTTAGATGGGCGCGTTCTTGACTTTGTACATAAATCCCTCGATCCCGCCGGCATCGCGCGTCGGATTAAATGAGAAGATTATCGAATAGCTTATTGCAACGAAAGCCACCATCGCCGCCAAAACGGTCAATGACTTTTTTGTAACAAGAAAGTAACCTTTCATTGCCATATACAGTATCGCAAACTGTATAAAGTTTGTTCGCGCAAAATAAAATATTGCCGAAATCGCAATTATCGAGATGTACAATTTGGCTCGTGATTCCGAAATTGGAATCTGAAATTTGTCGCGAAACATCAATAGGATCACAACATACACCTCAAAATCACTGAAATATCCACTGTACCATCGCAGATCGCTTATGTTTCCGATTGGAAAAAATGCAAATGCATATACCACGACAGACAAATGCGCAATTGCAATAAGAAGTCCGGTTGTTACTATTACACCCATTGGGTTGACGAGCGACTTTTTGCAAAGCTGATAGCCAATCACAAGCCCAAGTATAGGCTTTAACAGATAGGTTATGTCTTTAAAATAATTGTAGGTGTCGGAAATATAAAAAAAGCTGACTATGAATGCAATCAGGATAATTAATGCGAATTTAATTACGTATTGCAAGAAACCTACTGAATATTTTTTCTTAAGGGTAAGCACAATGGCGGCCGACCATACTACAAAAGTGAGCTCGTATATGTTTAGATACGGCAAGGCTACACATAGTGTAAATAGCACATGCACTAATGTTTCTTTCTTTAAGCTAAATGCCATTTGCAGTCCTCATTTTTAGGATTTTTGCCGGAACACCGCCAATTACCGCATAGTCGGGGAATTCACCAATGACTACTGCGCCGGCGGCAACTACCGAATGGCTCCCGACCACGCATCCGTCAAGGAAGGTTACTTTTGCACCAACCCAAACATCATCACCTATTTTTATTCCCTTGGATGTGACGCCCTGTTCCCGGATCGGAATGTTGACATCACTAAAATTATGATTTTCCGAATGAAAGCTCACGTACGAACCCATAATGACATCTTCGCCAATTTCAATTCCGCCCGGAGCACCAAAATGCGTGAAATCGCCCACAGCCGAATTTTTTCCCATTGTCATTCCTTTTCCGAAAGTGGCAAGATGGCTTGTGGCCAGTAACTTTGAATAGGCTCCGATTTTTACGCAGTCGCCAAAAACAATTTTACTACTCGAATAACCGTCGATTACTGAATTGTTTTCTATTGTGACATTTTTTCCGAAATGAATATTGCGCCGATTAAGAATCTTACAACCGGGTCCGATAAAGACTTTGCGCCCGGTAATCATAAATCCGCGGATTACCATTATTGTCCTGATATAAATCGTGCGTACAAGTAGCCGGTCGGGTATGCGTGGGTCGATTGAATAGGTCTTACCGGCTTTTTGAAGTAAATTCTGAAGTAAATTTTTTAGCATGCTGAAAATTTTCCGGACGGCGTTCAAAAATACGATTTGTTTTTACTTTTGAGGCAGAAACAGTGGCTTATTAATCTTTAAGTAGAATAACATAGCAGTAGTTGCTTCGGCAAGGATCAAAGAAATCAATACACCGGGAAGCCCGAATAAGCTTAGCATCACAATCATCGCAATAACATTTGCGAGCGATATCGCAATTGTAGTGTTTACATAAAACGAATTATAGGTCATTCCGAGCACAAGCTGCTTCAACGGAACTGATACCGACATCAATATAGGGATCAAGATCGCGATTTTTAGCAAGTCGGTAATTCCATCGCGATGCGAATCGGTGAAAAACGCAACTACATCGCTTGAAAACCCATAAACTACGGCCATTGAAATCAGGATAAAGATAAAATTGGCACCATTAAACAAGAGCCAATACCGCACGCCTTTAGCCAGACTGTCACCCAGGAGGTAGCAAACACGCGGAAAAACGAAGTTGAAAAACAAAAGAATATACGTCTTAAAGATTACGATAATTTGATCAACAACCCGATACGTCCCCGCAAGTACCGCACCGCCGAGAAAACCGACCAGCATCAAGGGCGAATACAGTTGGATTGCGACAAAGATTTGTGATGAAAAAATAGGAAATCCCTCTTTCAGATGAATGCTGATGTCGTCTTTGCAAAGTGCGCGGAATTCAAACCGGTTTTTGTGTATCAGCCATAAAAAGCAGCATCCATTTGCAACAATCATCCCGATTCCCCACCATAGGTTAATATAAATATAATCGGACGGTTGATTGATAAAAGAGAAAATACCGATTAAATAAATGCATTTTGACAGTACATTGACAATCGTTATGACTTTAAAATTTTCGAGTCCTTGCAAATACCAGGTAGGGTTCAGGAATTGCCCGATGAGTATTGGAAGGCTCAGGAAATACAACGCCGAATCGTCGGCAAAATTCGGAACAAACAAAAAAAGTACTGCCATCACCCCCAATATTAGGATCAGCATGCAAAATTTAGCGCAGTATGTCGTTGTGAATATACGTCCGAGTTCATATTGTTTATCGCGGTTTGTGGCAACCGCCTTAACTCCAATAATATCTGAACCGTAATCTACGAATACAATAAGAAAAAACAGCAGCGCCATCGCAACAGCCGACCTTCCATAGTTTGCCAGCCCGCAAACTGCAATGATATAGGGAATTACAATTAATGGCGTGATTAAATTAAACGCTTGGCCAATGCCATAGACAGACAGGTTGTATAAATTGTTTTTTTGCATTAAAATTTAGGTTCGTCCATGCATTCGCCGTCAAGTTAAAATTAATAAAGGTTGCAAATCGTAATCTGCAACCTTTTTTATTCATTTCCAACTTTAGGATATTTACTCTTGTGCAGTAATTTTAGCGACCGCATCGATCAGGTTCTGCGTTGGATAGAAATAAGGGGTTTTGAAACCATCCTCGCCTCGCAAAATTGTTAAAGTACCTTTAGCTTGATCAACTTCAGTTTTAAATTGGTCACTCGCGATGAAATACGTGAAGAATTCCGACCCTTTGAAAGAAAAAGATTCCCCGTAAAAATCCATTTTGATGTTTTCAATCACGATATCTCCTTGTTCCTTGTTCAACCCAAAATCCAACCGGATATGAGTTGGAATCACATCTGCAGGTAAATCAAATGTTACTTTCTCCGACTTACCAGAGCCCAGGATTCCTTTCCATGATGCCATTGTTCCAGTAAAATCGTTAGTTCCGTCTTCCGTATAGTAGACAGCGAAATCATCCTTGACATTTGTTATAGCGTCAATCTCAACGTTAAAATTTTGTTTTGCAGCAGGAGTTGACACCGTCGCTTCTGTTTCTTTTTTCTCGTCTTTGCAAGAAATTAATGCGAACAGAAATAATAC
>JAEYZX010000060.1 GCA_023427845.1 Bacteroidota bacterium | reverse complement strand
ATCCTGAGCTTGCTATGCCCTTCAACTTGATGTATCTTACAACAAAAAGTACCGAAGCGCGTACTTCGAATGATCAATCCATGAGAGGCTATCTCGTTGATGAAAACGGTGAAATCGATTTTCCTGTTCTTGGCAGGATTAAGCTTGCCGGAATGACCCGAATTGAAGCCGAGCAGAAAATTAAAGAACTTTTAAAGCCACATCTGGTGAATCCAGGCGTAAATCTTAGGGTTATCAATTTCAAAATATCGGTTTTGGGTGAAGTCAAAAATCCCGGTATGCAGACTATAGAAGGTGAAAGGGTTACGGTTCTTGAGGCGTTAAGCGCCGCGGGTGACCTCACGATTTACGGCAAACGCAATCAGATTACGATCCTTCGCGAAGAAAAAGGTGTTAGAACCATAAATGAAGTCGATATCACTTCAACCGATTTTGTCAATTCGCCATATTATTACCTGTCGCGTAATGACGTGGTTTATGTAAAACCCAATAAAACAAAAGTCAATTCTTCCATAATAGGCCCTAACCTAACGGTCGGAATTTCCGCGATTTCGTTATTGATAACAATCATAACATTAAGTACCCGCTAATTACGATGATGAAAAATAAATCCTATTTGAACGAAACTTCCGATTCGCAAAGTATAAAAGATATCATACTGCGGTACCTGTCCAAATGGTATTGGTTTGTGTTAGGCGCAATAGTATGCCTGCTTATGGCGCACATTTACCTGCGATACGCCGTACGTGAATACAGCGCTTCGGCAACTATTATGGTAAAGGATGATAAAAAGGGCGGGATGATTTCTGAACTCGCAACTTTGGATATGGATGTCACCGGCAAAATCAAAAGTACGGTCGACAATGAGATTGAGATAATCCGATCGCGCACGATAGCCGAATACGCCGTCAGGGATTTGAACTTAAATATCCGATATTTTAGTGAAGGCAGGCTCAAGACAATCGAATTATATAAGGAATCACCGGTTAAAATTATTTTTTCGGAACCCGTCAGCAAATCGATTTATTATAAAATTGAGACCATAGGTGATAATTCATACAATTTATTTGATGCGGAAGACACTTTGCTGGGACGCTTCACATTTGGGCAAAGAGTGGACCATTCCAACGTGAGTTTCACCGTTATCCAGAACCGGCAGACGTCCTCTGAACGGTTTATCATCATTACCGCAAACACCATATTGGCGACTGCTCAAAGTTTCAAAAACAAGATCAATGTGCGGCTTGTTGATGATAAAACAAGTGTGGTCGAGCTTTCCATCGTTGATGCAGTCCGGGACCGTGCCGAAGATGTGTTGAATGCCGTTATCCACAATTACAACAGGGACGCCATCAAAGACAAAAGTCAGATTTTTGAAAACACTTCACGATTTATCAACGAACGTTTGGAACTCATTGCAGGTGAATTGGGCGATGTTGAACGAAGTGGCGAAGCCTATAAAAAAAGCAATCAGGTAACTGATATCGTATCTGAAGCTGGAATTTTTCTTAAAAACGCTACCGAATTCGAAAGGGCCTTCATCGAGACCGAAACGCAATTGCGCGTGGTGGCATCCTTGCGCGAGTTTGTGGTCAGTTCCTCAAAAACCGACCTGATTCCCGACAATATCCTTACTACCATGTCGGCTGATGCCAATTATTCCCCAACATTAATTTCAGAGTATAACGAATTGCTGCTGGAACGTCAGCGTAAGATTAAAAGTGCGGGACCTGAAAACAGGATAATCAAAGAACTTGATGCACAGTTGGCTTCACTTAAGCAGAATATAATCGCCAATCTCGACCGCCTCAAAAATACCCTTACGATCAAGAAGAATGATCTTGCCCAGCAACAAAGCAGGATCAGCGGTAAAATATCTGAGGTTCCAACGCAGGAACGGGAGTATAAGGGAATTGTTCGTCAGCAGAATATCAAAGAGCAGCTGTATATGTTTCTTTTACAGAAAAGAGAAGAAACTGCGATCGCTTTGGCATCGACAGCGCCGAATGCGAAAATTATCGACAGCGCACTGACCGCTTCCATGCCGGTTTCACCGCGCACAAATATCATTTATCTGGCAGCATTGTTCATGGGTTGCTTTATTCCATTTGGAATTATTTACGTCTCCGATCTACTCGACACAAAAATCCACAGCCATTCCGATCTGAACAGATTATCGGTACCGTATCTTGGCGATGTGCCGAAAGCCGAAACCAGCAACGAAATCATCACCTTGCACAGCCGGACCAGTACAGCCGAGGCGCTGCGGATTATCCGTACCAATCTCGAATTCATGCTGAGCCACATTCCGGATGGCATTGCAAAGACGATTTTTGTCACATCGACAATCCCGAAGGAAGGTAAAACATTCGTCTCGATCAATCTTGCCGCAACGATCGCACTTTCCGGTAAGAAGACACTATTGCTCGCAATGGATATCCGAAACCCGAAATTTGACGATTATCTCGATATCCCGGCCAAAGGACTTACAAATTATCTTGCAACGCCAAATTCGAAAACCGAAGATTATATCGTAAAGCACGACACGCACGATAATTTCTATATTTTCCCTGCAGGGGTGATCCCGCCAAATCCGGCCGAACTTCTGATGGATGCTCGTGTGGCTGAACTCTTTACGAAGCTTCAGAAGGAATACGAATATATCGTAGTTGATACTGCGCCAGTGAGCCTTGTTACCGATACCCAGATCATCGCAAAATTTGCACATAGTTTCGTTTATGTAACCCGTGCAAACCATCTCGACAAAAACATGCTCTCAATCCCGCAGCGTCTATATTCGGAAAACAAATTGCCGAACATGTCGATGTTGCTCAACGACACCGATCTCAAAAAAGGTTACGGCTACGGCTACGGTCATGGATATGGGTATGAAAAAGCCGGACTTTCAAATTGGTACCGACGGTTTTTTAAAAGGAAAAAACGCTAGAACCTAAAAAATGAATTATTTGAAAGGGCAGTTTGCAATGCAATGCTGTCCTTTATCATTATGCGCTTTTCGAAAGCCTCAATATGTTTTAAATGATGGACGTCTGATCCGGCGAAATCGATCATTCCTTTTTTAAGCAATTTGTCGGCTACTAAAGCAACATCATCCCCATAATAACCTACGGTAGAAATCAGGTTGAGCTGAAAATGACAACCGGCGTTTTTCAATTTCTGATACTCGTCAAAGTTATTATGCAGAAAAGTATAGCGTTCCGGATGCGCCAAAACCGGCACATAACCCGCTACCTGCAAATCGAATAAAATCTGGTACAGCTGGATGGGCGGATTAATATAGGACATCTCTACCAATACGTAATTATCTTTTAGTGTCAGCAGTGGCCCGGTGGTGAATAACTGCACAAAATATTCATCGAGCAGGTATTCCGCCGCAGCTTTAATCGGAATGGCCATGCCGTGACTGTTCAATTCATCAGCCGTTTCCGTCAGGCGTGTCTGAATCCCTTCATGCGAATTCTCCCAGACATTCGTCATAATATGTGGAGTAGTGATAAATTGGTTACACCCAAATTCCGTTAATTTCGAAACCAGAACCCTGGTATCGTCAATTGTAACGGCACCATCATCCAGGCCGGGCAACAGATGCGAATGAAAATCGGTGTGATGGTCCGGGATCAGGTCTCGCAGAAAAGGCTTGCTTTTAAAAAAAGATAACAATAGCGCAATTTTTAAGTTCCTGTAAAATTACATATTAATTACCGTTGCAGGAAATCGCAATTCAATCCATTTGCTTGAAGTAAGCAGTTATAAAATTTAAACAAAATAGCTAAATCACTATATTTGTCGCCAATCAGACACTAATTCATTCCTTTGAGGAAGAAACAAATTTAAAATGGGAGAACGCAATCAGTCGGGCGACTGGGATCTCGTTATTAACGGACATACTTCACTTTTTGACTTAAGGTTCAATGATGTTTGGCGTTACCGCGATTTACTGCTGATGTTCGTCAAGCGCGACTTCGTAAGTTTTTATAAACAAACGATACTAGGTCCGCTTTGGTTTTTTATCCAGCCCATTTTTACGACTGTTGTTTTTACTTTTGTTTTCGGAAAGCTTGCCGGAATCAGCACCGACGGACTTCCACAGTATCTTTTCTTCCTTTCGGGAATTACCGCGTGGAATTATTTTGCCGATTGCCTCAATAAAACCAGCACCGTTTTTCGAGACAATGCAAATATTTTCGGCAAAGTTTATTTCCCCAGACTGATCCTGCCCTTAAGCATCGTTGTTAGCAATCTGGTTCGATTTGGCGTACAGTTGTTGTTGCTGGCGTGTATGATGCTTTATTTTTACATCAATCCCGGACAAGGTTCATTCGAACTTACGTTGGCTGTCTTCATCCTACCGTTTCTTATTATTTTGATGGCATTGCTCGGATTGGGTACCGGCCTTATTATTACGGCAATGACAACCAAATATCGTGACCTGACGTTTCTTGTGACTTTTGGCGTTCAGCTTTTGATGTACGGCACAACCGTGATTTATCCACTGAGTGAAGTCCGCGAAAAGTATCCCGACATGGCGTCTATAATCGAATTAAATCCGATGACAGGAATCATCGAAGCATTTCGCTATTCATTGCTAGGCCAAGGTGAATTTACATTATGGAGCATCGGATACTCGACCGTATTCACTGTCATTGTCCTGTTTTTAGGGGTTGTGATTTTCAATAAAACGGAGAAAAATTTCGTAGACACAATATAATGAGCAGAAAAGTTATTGAAGTCGGGAATTTGTCAAAGGCGTACCAGATTGGCCAGATCGGGACCGGTACCATCTCGCGCGACATCGAACGATTCTGGACCACCCGTGTACGTGGAAAAGAAGATCCTTTTTTGAAAATTGGAGAGACCAACGATCGGAGTACGCGCGGAACCTCAAACATTGTCTGGTCGCTGCGTGACATAAACTTCAGTATCAATGAAGGGGAAGCTGTCGGAATCATTGGGAAAAACGGCGCAGGAAAAAGCACTTTGTTAAAATTATTATCGCGCGTTACAAGTCCCACAACGGGCGAGATAAAAGTGAGAGGCCGAATCGCAAGCCTTCTCGAGGTCGGAACCGGTTTCCATCCTGAACTCAGCGGACGTGAAAACATTTATCTGAACGGTGCGATCCTCGGAATGCGAAAAAAGGAAATCACCCGAAAACTTGACGAGATCATCGAATTTTCAGGCGTTGCCCGATATATTGACACGCCTGTAAAACGGTATTCTTCCGGAATGTACGTCAGGCTCGCATTTGCAGTTGCGGCGCATCTTGAAAGTGAAATACTTATTGTGGACGAGGTTCTTGCCGTTGGTGATGCCGAATTCCAAAAGAAATGCCTCGGAAAAATGGGCGACATCTCAAAAGGCGAGGGACGGACGGTCTTATTTGTCAGCCATAACATGGCAGCGGTGCAAAATCTATGCAGTCGCGGAATCGTGATGCGGGACGGCACAATCGATTTCGAAGGTCCGGTAGATGCTGCGATCCAGCAATACCTCCGCGAAAGCACTTCTGCAGTATCACTTGTAGATTTGAGCGATCGTAGAGGAAACGGAATTGTGAAACTTGCCGAAGCAAAAGCTTATGGCCGCAGCATCGGAACAAAGCCTCAAACCGGTCAGCCTTTTACGCTGCAATTCGTGCTTGATAACCCGCAACAGATAAATTTTGCCGATATTCGTTTTGATTTGAGAATCGATGACCAGATGGGACAACGTATAGCATGGTTAAGCAACAGCGTGCTTCCTACGACCGTTCTACAGATCGGGAATTCGATCGCATTCCATATAAAAAAGCTGAACCTCAATGACGGTCTCTATTATGTGACAACGCAGATTATGGTTCGTAATCAGGTAGCCGACTGGATTCAGAACGCGTTTTCGTTTGAAGTTTCTGAAGGCGATTTTTATGAATCAGGTAAAACGGTACCATCGGCGCAAAGCAGGATAATAATGGATTTTGATGTACGATATGATTAAGAGAATTAAAGATAAAATCAGACAGTTCGAATACCGGATTGCAACCAGTCACCAACTTCAGGAAGACCATCTTGCGCTTACGCAATTGCTGAAGATGTTCGGCGAACAGACATTTTTGCCTTTGACCTCATGGTCGGTGAGTCCGCGTGAAGTCCTACATATCTGCAACGACATTACAATCAACAAAAGAAACAGCATCATTGAATTCGGTGCCGGGTTTTCAACAATCTGCATTGCGCAGTTGCTAAAAATCACCAACAGTTCTACGACATTCATCACGATCGAAGATCATTCCGACTGGGCCGAAGAAACGCGTAAACTATTGGCGCGCCTCGGACTACAGGACTATGCGACGATAATTACCGCGCCAATTGCAGAACTTCCGTCGCGCTGGGCAAAGCCAACCCAAACCAAGTGGTACGATACCAATATCATTTCAAACGGAATCAGCCATATAGCTAATTTTGATGTTGTAATCGTCGACGGTCCGTTTGGAGGAACAACGCCATTTGCGCGTTTCTCGGCAGTACCTTTTTTAAAGGAAAAGCTTGCGCAGAACTATTCGATATTCCTCGACGACAGCGGCCGCCCCGAAGAAAAGCAGATCGCGGCCGATTGGCTGGCACTACTTGGTGGTAAATCAAAAGATCACAAACGCTATATCTGTATGACAAATACGTCGGGCTTTGACGTTTCGCCATACGGGATCAAATACAAATTATAATGACACCGCTGGTTTCCATAATCATTCCCACCTACAACCGGGCCTATCTGATTGCGGAAACACTTGAAAGTATTTGTTCGCAAACGTACACAAAGTGGGAATGCATCATTGTCGACGATCATTCAACCGATACCACGGAATTAGTTGTTAACCATTTTGTTGATCGGGATTCAAGGTTCAGTTTTCACAAACGACCTGAAACGAAACGAAAAGGCGCAAATGCATGCAGGAATTTCGGTCTTGAATTAGCTTCCGGCCAATTTGTGACCTGGTTCGATTCTGATGATATTATGG
>JAEYZX010000198.1 GCA_023427845.1 Bacteroidota bacterium | reverse complement strand
GTATAGGTCAGTCCGGCCTTTGGATTGAAAAAATTGAACGAATCATCAACCAGGCCTGTATCGTTGCCATTTGCTTTGTAAGCAACGGTGCGATATTGCATATCGGCGTAGATGCTGAATTTTTCAGTTACGTCATAAGTCGCTTTCGCAAAAACATTAACATCCGTTTTTACGGCATCATCTTCATAATATGTGAAGTTGTACGATGGCAAGACCACGCTTCTGGTCCACAATAATTTTCCAAAATGCATGCCTTCGTACTTGTTCGCTCCCCCGCCGAGTATAACATCCAGTTTATCGGAATTATAATTTGCCGAAAATGTGGTTCCGTAAAAATGATTGTCGAGCCATTTCTGGCGAATCACATCCGACTCTGATACCTCTTCCCCATTGATAACTTGCGGCTCGATGCCATAATCTTCGAGTGCTTCACCAACTTTATAATTCTCATAATATCCGCGGCCTTTTGTGTAGTGGAATGCGAGGTTAGTATCCCACTTATCGGACCATTTTTCATTCCAGTGCAGTTGCGAATGGTCTTGTTGGTAATTGTCGGTTTCGTTATCGTAAAAACGAACGTTTCCGTTATCATCAATATATTCGCCCGCAGTATTGTAGGTGCGGTCGTTGCGAAGTTTTTCGGGGTCTTCAAGCCCATTCCACGACTGGTAGGTTCTCTCGGTACCGCCAAATACCAAAGCCTTGATCAAAGTAGTTTTTCCGACGAAAGTCCCTTGGAGAAAATAACCTTTGAGGTCCGATTCGGCGCGATCGATAAAACCGTCGGAATGAATATTCGACAAACGCCCCGCGAGTTCGAATTTGTCGTTCAGCAATCCGCTGCTGAATTTTACCGTGTGCTTCCGGGTGTTGAAACTTCCGAACGAATTTGATAGTTCACCAGTGGATTTTGTCGAAAAAGAATCGGTTAAAAGATTGAGGCTTGCGCCAAAAGCCCCGCTCCCATTCGTTGATGTTCCCACGCCGCGCTGCAACTGAAGACTTTCGACCGACGATGTGAAATCGGGCATGTTGACCCAAAACGTTCCATGCGATTCGGAGTCGTTATACGGAATCCCGTTTACGGTAACATTGACGCGCGTAGCGTCTGAACCGCGGACCCTAATCCCGGTGTAACCTATCCCCGCACCTGCATCTGAAGTGGTAACAACCGACGGAAGAAAATTCATCAAAATTGGAATGTCCTGACCGAGGTTGCGTTTTTCAAGTTCCTTTTTGGCAATGTTTGAAAACGTAACCGGAGTTTTGTCGTTGGCGCGAACTGCCGAGATAATGACCTCATCAAGAGGTACTATTTCTGCGTTGGTGGAGTCTGGCGGGATTTCCTGTGCGATTGCCGCTGCCGGCATTAGAAAAAACGCAATTGCAACCCGTTTGCCCGCGCGAAGGATTGAAGCGTAAATCCTTTTCCGGCGTGCCCGGAGCAAAGCGGAGGGCGGCCGGAAAAGATTGGAGCGAAAAGCCTGACCCTTGTGGTCGCGCCCAAAAAAAATCGCTTGAGAATTGTGCAGCCCTAAGAACCCCGGGCCTTTGCAGTAAATAGAAAGTAAGTTCATCCGTAAATTTTTTACGAATAAAAGGGGGAATTATTCTTTGTTAAATAATTAGTTTTTGACACCAGGCGCGCGTTCCTGATGTCGGTTTCCTAAACAGCATTACCTGTTCAAGGTTCTATGGGTATAATCTCAGCCCTTGGTAGAGCACCCCTTTGAGACGGCGCAAAGGTAGTGTTATTTGGTTAATGTAACAATCATTGGTAAATTGTTTAATTGCTACATTGGTACGTTAAAACAAAGGTTTACGCCGGTTTTGTTTTAACTCCGATAGATTCTTTTTGTCTTTCAGCCTTTTCTTAATAACCGATTTCGGGACTTTCGTGGCTTTTCGCGGTTTAGGGACGATCAATGCACTTCTGATTATTTCCAGGAACCGCTTTGTGACGATCTCTTTATTTTTTAGCTGGCTTCGGTCTTCGTCGCTGTTTAGAATCAAAATCCCGTCGTTTGTGAGCCGGGTTGCAAGTTTGCTTGCTGCTAATGTTTTTTCTTCGTCGGAAAGCCCAGCCGAATTCTGAAGATCAAAACTCAACACCACTTTTGATGACACTTTGTTGACGTTTTGTCCGCCTGCGCCGCTGCTTCGGACGGCCTTGTATTGCAGTTCGCTTACTATTTTATCGGAATCCATTACTGAGGCTGGTGTGCAGATTTAAGCAAATCGTTGACTGTTTTAACCGGATTGAAGGTTATCAGCGGAACTTCGACAAAAACGGTTATCCATTTTGCCATCGCGCCATTCCAGAGTCCGGGAAGTTCGTACGATTTCAGTTCCTTCCCATTTTTATTTTTCTTTACGATAAAGCCACTGTCAGGATTTACAAATTCGGAAAAATTGAATTTAGCTCCTTTGTAATCCCGGATTCCACAAACTAGATCAACAGGATTGAAGTGCGTGGCTTTCGAAAGTATCGCCGATTGCTGCGGGTTTTTCGTATCGACCTGTGATGTCTCTACAATCTGAAGCGAAATTCCTTTCGAATCGCGTATCCAAAACGGCCCTCCGCCGGGTTCGCCTTCATTTTTCACCATTCCGCATACACGTATCGGACGATTCAGCAGTTGCTTTAATGACAAAAGCTTATTTTCGATGGTGTACTTGTTGAAATCAGTTACCTCCTGCAGGTTCAGTTTTTCACGCGCGAAAGTGATTATTTCAGCGATGTGGGTGTCGCTGATTTCGGAACTTTCAATTTTCTCAAGATATTGAAAAACCTGTTGCTGCAACTGTATCAATACCCCGGCAAGCGCTTTTTTATACAATGCGATCGTATCGAGGTGATTCTGCGTGACATTGTCGATATTTTTGATGAAAACAATATCGGCATTGAGGTCATTCAGATTTTTGAGCAGTGCACCGTGCCCGCCGGGCCGCAATACAAGTTTACCGCCTTCGTCACGCAACGGAATGTTATTCAAATCGACCGCCAGCATATCGGTTGACGGATCCTGAAACGAAAAATTGGTATTGATCCTGATTCCCGACTGTTTTTCGGGGAATTCCTTAACCGCTGAAATTAAATTTTCGAATGCGGTTTTATGGTGGTTTGAAACGGTAAAATGAAGATTTCCTACACCGTTCGAAGCCGCGTAATAGACGCTTTCTTTTAGATGTTCCTCATTTGGTGTGGCAATGTGATTGGAATATTTGTGAAAGGGCAATATTCCTTTTGGCTTGTTGCAAAAATCAAAGTAATCACTGTCAAGAAGTACCTTTATGAAATAATATTTCTTCGTACCCGAATCCCAGTCATTGAATTCAGCAAATTCCGATTTTAACTTTTTGAGAACATCCTCATAAAACGGAAATTTTTCCAGACCTGCGAGGAAAATTGTCAAATCGGTTGCTTTTTTCCTGTTGATGTACGCATTTATGCTCTCGCTTTGAACATCAAATTCTTTGAGGAAAGTTGTCAAAAACTTAAACATCCTGCTTGCTGCTCCCGAGGCAGGTACAAACTTGTTTAATATGAACCTGTCTTTATTCGAATCAAAAAATGCGGCGGCCGACTCAATTTCAGAGTGCGTCAACCGCAATATGCCATCTCCAACCACAGCAGGTTTTTCGAGAACTGCTTTTGTAATTCCATTTTTATAAATTTCAAGTTGGGACACGACCGATTCGGCAGATACTCCGTGATCGGACAATTGTCTGAAATCGGCATCCGAGAATCCGGCATTTATCTTAAGTTGGTGTTTAAAATTTTCCTCCATTGTAAATACGCTTGTACCGCCAAAATCGTGAATATTAAAAATTGCAGCGAAAGCATTCCGAGGCCACGGTAGGCATAAAGCGGAATTGAGATTACGTCTGCAATGATCCAAAGCGTCCAGCTTTCGATCTTCTTCAACGCCATATACCACATCGCGGTGAAAAATATTCCGGAAGTGAGCATGTCGATATAATTTTCGGTTTTCATTGCGTAACCGAAACCCTTATAAACTCCGAAAATAACGATAATTGTCAGCAAAAACATCCCGACGCCCATTAATTTTTCTGTTGAATTGGTTCGTGTTATCGGAAGCTTTGAATTATCTGCCCGCGGCCGGGACCAAATGTACCAGCCATAAATGCTCATCAGCGAATAATAGAAGTTGATCACCATATCTCCAAAGTAGCCCACTTTGTACAGCAGGTAAACCGTAATCACAGTAGCAACGAGACCGGTTGGATAGACCAGGATATTCTCTTTTTTGGCAAAGTAGACGCTGATGATACCGAAAAAGAATGCAATCGCTTCCAAAAGGATATCAACGGTTGAAGTTTCCCTGTACGCGTCGATAAAAAAATCGATCATTTATGTTTATTGAAGAATTCGATGTCGTTTTCGAATGCGGTACCGATCACTACCAGGTCGGCGCCTGCCTCATATGCCGCCTGTATCCCGTCGAGTGTGGTGATTCCGCCGCCAACAATAAGCGGGATCTTGATTTCCTGTGAGACGCGGGTTATGGTCTCCTGCGGAACTGCAAGCCGGGCACCGCTTCCGGCCTCCAGATAAATTAATTTATTGCCAAGCATTTCGCCCGCAATCGCCGTGGCTACTGCAATATCCGAATTCTCACGCGGCAAAGGTTCGGTCTGGGTCACGATTTCGACAGCGGTTTTAGCTCCGCTTTCAATTAGGACATAGCCCGTGGGAATTATCTCGAGATTGGTCTTTTTCAAAATAGGGGCCGCAATAATATGATGACCAATTAGATACTCGGGATTTGTGCCTGACAATAGCGATAGGAACAGGAGTCCGTCGGCAGCGGTCGAGATTTGCGACGGATTACCCGGAAACAGTATCACAGGCAGATCGCATTTCGATTTCACTGCGTTAATCAACCGGTCGATCTGGTCTGTAAGAACGAGGCTTCCGCCGATGAAAACGTGCGTTGCGGGTGATTTGCATATATTTATTCCTATTTCATCAATCAGATCCCAATCAATTTTGTCGGGATCTAGAAGGATTGCGAGCAGTTTTTTGTTTTCCTGCTTTGCTTTTAGTATTTGGCCGTATAGATTTTGCATTTAGATCTGTTTTATTACAAAGCTACATAAACAAAATCAGTTGGACTGAAAGGCGTAAACCAAAACGAATTCTTCAATACGTTCGAAAAAAACGTCGTACGAAACTTCGACCGCGCCGAAATGCAGTTTACCGATTGCCTGACCCGACGACAATTCAAACGGAAGTACGGTTATATGATCTTTAAAGCTGATACCGGGTTCGTTGCGAATCTTAAAAACGCATTCTTTTATTCCCCAGATGACCGTTAGTTTTTCGATAAGATCTGCGTCGTTACGGTCGAGGAACGGGAATTCGGTTACGGCAAATTTCTTCGCAATGCGGATGATCTTTTCACGCGCCCATTCAAGGTCGATTCCCACAAATTCATCGCTGATGATCACAGCCGAAAATTCGTGCGAATGTGAAATGGAGATGTGCTTTCCATCGCGAAGATTCGGTTTTCCGAATTCGTCGTAGTACAAATCGGAATCGGAATATCCTGCAGCCGCAAGTGAGTGCCTTACGCTTAAAAAAGCACGCCGGTGCATTTCCGATTTCATGCAGGCAAAGCGGGTTTTGCTTCTTTCGGTCAGTTCGATGCCTTTTTGCAAAACCTCAAGCGCCTCGGATACCTTCCAGACCAGCAGTTGCGTATTGTCGAAAAGCTTTTCGTTCTTGAGCAGTGGCATCGTTTCAGTGTTTAAATCCTAGCCCTGATTGAGCCGGTATCCTTTTATGCCCGGAAGAATGAAGGGTATAAAAGATAAAGGCGAAAGCAGGATCAGCTTCAAATAATACAATATTGTAAGTCAAAAGATTACGATTCGGCCGCGGCACAAATATTTGGGTTATGCCTTAGTTAATAAAAAGTAATCCGTAAATTTGCAGACCGAAAACCAAACGGTTGACGGATTTTTGTTAATACAAATATACTATAATGAGTACAACGACAATGCCATTCGTGGCCTACAAAGTTAAAGACATCTCCCTTGCTGCATGGGGACGAAAAGAGATCGAATTGGCCGAAGCCGAGATGCCGGGTCTGATGGCGCTTCGTCGCGAATATAAGAACGAGCAACCATTGAAAGGCGCACGTATTGCGGGATGCCTTCACATGACGATACAGACTGCCGTTTTGATTGAAACGCTTATCGCTTTGGGCGCAGAAGTTACCTGGAGCTCGTGCAACATATTCTCTACGCAGGACCAAGCTGCTGCTGCTATTGCCGCTGCAGGAATTCAGGTTTATGCATGGAAAGGCCTGAATGAAGAGGAATTTGACTGGTGCATTGAGCAGACTTTGTTTTTTGGTGAAGACAGAAAACCGCTGAACATGATTTTGGACGATGGAGGTGATTTGACCAACATGGTTTTTGACCGTTATCCTGAGCTTGTACCGGGAATCAAAGGTTTGAGCGAAGAAACTACGACTGGAGTTCACCGATTATATGAGCGCGTTAAAAATGGAACATTGCCAATGCCCGCAATTAACGTAAACGACTCGGTTACAAAATCGAAATTTGACAACAAGTATGGCTGTAAGGAATCGGCTGTTGATGCGATTCGTCGTGCGACCGATTTGATGCTTGCAGGAAAACGTGTTGTTGTTTGCGGTTATGGCGATGTTGGTAAAGGTACTGCGGCTTCGTTCAGAGGTGCGGGATCTATTGTAACGGTGACTGAAATTGACCCGATTTGTGCACTGCAGGCTGCAATGGACGGTTATGAAGTGAAACGATTGGATACGGTTATTGGCAATGCAGACATAATCATCACGACTACCGGAAACAAAGATATTGTTGTGGGAAGCCATTTCGAAAAAATGAAAGACAAGACTGTTGTTTGCAACATCGGTCACTTCGACAACGAAATCGATATGGCGTGGCTGAACAAAAACCAAGGCAGTTCAAAAATCGAAATCAAGCCGCAGGTCGATAAATATACGATCGACGGCAAAGACATCATCATTTTGGCTGAAGGCCGTTTGGTGAATCTTGGCTGCGCAACGGGACATCCGAGTTTTGTAATGAGTAACTCGTTTACGAACCAGACCCTGGCACAGATCGAGCTTTGGAACAATTCGGATAAATACGAAAACAACGTGTACATGCTTCCTAAACACCTTGACGAAAAAGTGGCGGCGCTGCACCTCGAAAAGTTGGGCGTTGAGCTTGAAGTTTTGAGAAAAGATCAGGCTGATTATATTGGTGTTGACGTGAAAGGGCCGTTTAAGCCGGAATATTATAGATACTAGGAAGACAGACGGTTAGATGACGGAAGACAGACGGTTAGAGGTCAGAAGACAGACGGTTGGAAGTCAGAAGACAGACTGTTGGAGGTCAGATGACAGACCGTAAGAAATACAGACAAAAGACGATAGACAGCTTAGACAACGGACAATTTTGCCATCGGGCTTTTGACTTATTACCGAAAAACCCCCGCAGTGATGTGAGGGTTTTTTTGTGACTGAGAGCGATGGGTGGACGTGGCAATAACTCTGCGTTTTCGCGTATTTACGAGCACATCAAATTAAAGCTGCCTACCAATTATGTTAAAGTTCCAAAGAATTGTATAACATGGTGCGAGCTTCATTGAGTAGCTTTGAATAAACTAAAATTCTCAACCATGAAAAAGTTAACATTAGCAATTGCATTGTGCGGGATGATCGCATTTACGTCATGCAAGAAGGAAACAACTACTGAGACCGAAACTGAAATGAATTCCGATGGCACCATCACAACGCATTCTGACACTGATACCGATTATGTCCTGGATGCCGACCGGGCTGAAGCCGATTATAACGAAGCGAAACGTGACCTTGAAGAAGCGCGTGCAAAAGGTGATACCGAAGCAGAGCGTATTGCACAGGAAGCAGTAAACGAAACAGAAGCCGCTTGGGAAAAAACAAAAGCTGCAGCGCGTGAAGCCGGGCAGGATATCAAAGAAGGCTATAACGAAACTCTTGAAAACGCGAAAGCCGATTAAATCTAAACCCGCTGATGCGGGTTTTTATTTGCATGAAGAACCCGGAACGGATGTCATAACCGATAATAAGTTTAATTGTTTCAATGCAGGTCGATTCAGGAAGTAAGATAAACAGTTTAAGATTTTTATGAATTTGCAAGGGAACAAACTGTCTTTTACGAAAATTGGATGCCGACAGAATAATGACAGTTGAAACCGGAAAACCTAACGGGATTATAATATTATTGATCGTCCGATTAACATAATCCAAAAATTACCGTTTCGATTTTTAAGTTTCTGCTTATATTTACGTTAAACCTTTCAATTATGAAAAAACTATTTTTTGCAGCAGCCTTCTGCGGAATTTTAAGCCTTGCGTCTTGCAAGAAAGAAACAGTTGTTGAACAGACAACAACTACAAATGCTGATGGATCAACGACCACGACTACACGTACAACTACCGATTATGATGTAATCCGTCTTAAAAAGGCTGAAGACGATTATCGGGCCGCGGAACGCGATGTGGAAATTGCACGTGAAAAAGGCGATACCGATGCCGAACGAATAGCAAAAAATGCAGCCGCTAAAGCGAAGGAAGCGTGGGAGGTCACAAAACGTGAAGTGAAGGAAGGTGCACAGAAAACAAATGAGGCATTGAAAGAAGCCGGACAGGATGTTAAAGAAGGTTATAACAAAACATTGGAAAAAGCAAAAGCAGAATAACACTTAAAACAAAAAACCCGCTAAATGCGGGTTTTTTTTATAGGATAAAATCTTGATTTTATGCTTCAAATGATTTGATTTAAGAGGAGGAAGCCCGAAGAGCTTCAGGTACAAGCTAACTTGTTTACGCCTCAAAAGGAAGCACTGAAACGAATGATTTGTTGTCACCTTTTTTCTGGAACTTAACAACTCCGTCAACTTTTGCATGTAAAGTATGATCTTTACCCATGTAAACGTTTTCTCCCGGGTTGTGTTTAGAACCTCTTTGTCTTACGATGATGTTCCCGGCAATAGCAGCCTGCCCACCAAAAATCTTAACACCTAAACGTTTCGATTCTGATTCTCTACCATTCTTGGAACTACCGACACCTTTCTTGTGAGCCATGACGTATTAGTTTTAAATGTTAATTGTTTTCTTCTGTTACAGGTTCAGCATCAGCTTTTTTCGCCGTTGCTTTCTTCTTAGGAGCAGCTCCCGGTAAAGTAATGCCTGAAATCTGGATTTGGGTAAGATACTGACGGTGTCCGTTTCTTTTTTTGTACCCTTTTCTTCGTTTTTTCTTGAAAACGATTACTTTGTCTCCTTTTAAGTGTCGTAACACTGTGGCTTCAACTGAAGCTCCTTCTACAGCCGGGGCGCCTAAAGTGATTGTCCCGTTATCGTCCAACAAAAGGACTTTTGCAAATGAAATTGCATCTCCTTCGTTTTCGGCCAAACGGTGAACATAAACCTTTAAGTCTTTGCTTACTTTGAATTGTTGCCCTGCTATCTCTACGATTGCGTACATAACAATGATTTATTTGTTTATAAAATGGATGCAAATATACAACTAAATACCATTCACGCAACCTGTTGTCAAAAAAATAAATAAAGGCGGCCGGAACTCACGATCGTTGCTACAAATACTACCCAACAATTCGGATTGTTATCAAAAAAAGGTATTTTTGGCGTAACAAACTATATTAGGGTATAACCAATACCAATGTAAAACAATCCTTTAATAACTTATGAAAAACTCAATAATGGCTTTAAGCGCTGCACTATTGATGGGAGGAGCCGCTTCTGCACAGAACGTGGCATTTGAAGAATACGACCTCGACAACGGCCTACACGTGGTACTTCACAACGACCCGTCGGCGCCTACCGTAATTACTTCGGTAATGTATCATGTAGGTGCAAAAGACGAAAATCCGGAACGAACCGGTTTTGCGCATTTCTTTGAGCACCTGTTGTTTGAAGGCACCAAAAACATCGCTCGCGGCGAATGGTTCAAAATCGTGACCTCAAATGGAGGCGTCAACAACGCCAACACCTCGGACGACCGGACATATTATTATGAAGTTTTCCCTTCAAACAATCTTGAACTCGGACTTTGGATGGAATCGGAGCGCATGATGCACGCCGTGATCAACCAAATTGGTGTCGACACGCAAAATGAGGTCGTTAAGGAGGAAAAACGTTCGCGTATGGACAATCAACCGTACGGAAATATTCTTTATGCCGTTAAAAAAAATCTCTTTACCAAGCATCCGTATCGTTGGTCTGCCATTGGTTCGATGGAACATCTTGATGCTGCAACGCTGACCGAATTTCAGGATTTCTACAAAAAATTCTATGTCCCGAACAATGCTGTCCTTGTCGTTGCCGGAGATTTGAATGATATCCCAAAAACAAAACAATGGATACAGAAATATTTCGGACCGATAAAAAGAGGTGCCGACGTTACGCGCACCAAAATCGAGGAAGATCCGATCACAAAAACAATTAAGGCTACCTACGAAGACCCTAACATCCAAATCCCGATGATGATCGCGACTTATCGCACACCATCGATGAAAACACGCGAAGCCCGCGTATTGGACATGATTTCAAGCTACCTTAGCGATGGTAAAAGCTCACGACTTTACAAAAGACTTGTCGACGAAAAGAAAATGGCTATGGAGATCGCCGCTTTCAATTTGAGCCAGGAAGATTACGGAGCGTACATTGTATATGGTCTACCGTTGGGAACCACGACTACCGCTGAACTTCTTAAGGAAGTGGACGAGGAAATCGTTAAAATCCAAAAAGATTTAATCTCTGAAAGGGATTTGATAAAACTTCAAAACAAATTCGAAAACCAATACGTAAACAGCAACGCAAGCATTGAGGGAGTTGCAGGCAACCTTGCAACCTATTATCTTTTGTATGGCGACATCAATTTGATCAATACCGAGATCGATATCTATCGCAGCATAACGCGCGAAGAAATCAGAGAAGTCGCTAAAAAATACCTGAATCCGAACCAGCGATTGGAATTGGATTACGTACCATCAAAAGACAAAGCCCAAAACTAAGATATCAGTCATGAAAAAAACACTCATCGTAATATCAAGCTTGTTTCTAACCATAATTATGCAAGCACAAGACAGACCTCAGCCTAAACCAGGACCGGCACCGGTAATTAATTTGAAAAAGCCTGAAAGTTTCACACTTCCAAACGGCTTGAAGGTTATGATTGTTGAAAATCACAAACTTCCGCGTGTATCGTTCAACCTTCACATCGACAACGCTCCTTATGCGGAAGGAAATAAAAAAGGAGTTGCGAACCTTACCGGAAGCCTGCTAGGAAACGGCAGCACCAAAACGCCAAAAGACGCATTCAATGACGAAGTTGATTTCCTTGGCGCAAACATCAATTTCAGTTCAAATGGCGCATATGCAAGTGCTCTTTCGAAATATTCAAACCGCGTTCTTGAGCTTCTTGCCGAAGGTGCACTGATGCCAAACTTTACTCAGGAAGAACTCGATAAAGAAAAAGCGAAACTTATCGACGCATTAAAAGTCGATGAAAAAAGCGTGGCGGCAGTATCGTCGAGGGTGCGCAATGTACTTGCTTACGGAAAAAATCATCCTGCCGGCGAATATCTGACCGAAGCAACAATCAACAATGTGACACTTGCCGATGTAAAGGAAAATTACAGTACCTACTTCGTTCCGGGAAATGCATATCTGGTAATCATCGGTGATGTAAATACCGCGCAGATCAAGGAGAAGGTAGAAGATTTATTTGCCTTGTGGGAAAAAGCCACTGCTCCAAATCTTGCGTATAGCGATCCGCAAAACGTTCAGTTTACGCAAATCAATTTTGTTGACATGCCAAATGCCGTGCAATCTGAGATTTCAGTCGTGAATACGGTAAAACTTGAAATGAAAGATCCGGATTTCTTTCCGGCGATTCTGGCAAACCAGGTTTTGGGCGGAAATTTTGACAGCTACCTGAACATGAATCTTCGTGAAGCTCACGGATGGACATACGGCGCCGGATCCAGCATTGGCGGAAGCCGTTATGTTTCAACTTTTACGGCATCTGCACAGGTACGAAATGCGGTGACAGATAGTGCTGTTGTCGAATTCATGAAGGAAATCAAAAGAATACGCGCTGAAAAAGTTACCGACGCAAACCTGAACAATATCAAAGCGGGGTATATTGGACGTTTTGTAATGCAGTATGACAAGCCACAAACGATTGCACGTTATGCTTTAAATATCGAAACTGAAAAATTACCAGAAGATTTCTATAGAACCTATATCCAAAAAATCAATGCCGTTACAGCAGATGACGTGAACCGGGTTGCCAAGAAATATTTCCTTGCAGATAATGCCCGTATTCTGGTTGTCGGAAAAGGTACCGATGTACTTCCCGGACTTGAAAAATTGAACATTCCGATCTTCTATTTTGACAAATACGGAAATCCTGCCCAAAAGCCCGCAACCACAAAGGCAGTACCTGCAGGCATGACCGCCAAAACCATTTTGAATAATTACATTAAAGCAATTGGCGGGGAAAAAGCGGTCAGTGCAGTTAAATCGATGATGTTTGAAGCTTCCGCAACCATTCCGCAGGCTCCGGCGCCATTAAAATATATAATGAAAAAAGATGCTACCGGAAGATCGCTTAACAGTATCTCTCTTGAAGGTATGGGCGAAATGTCGAAGCAGGTCATCGGAACCGAAAGCGGTTATGTCGTTACCCAGGGCATGCGAAAAGATCTTACTGCTGAAGAATTCGCCGAGAAAAAAGAAGGCGGCGCTTTTGAGGAACTTGAACTGGCATCCAAGCCGGGAATTGCAATCGATAAAATCGAGCCTGTGAATGGAAAAGATGCTTACGTAATCAAAAACGGAAAATCGACTTTGTTTTATGATGTCGCAAGCGGTCTGAAGGTCAAGGAATCCAACATTACCGAAATGCAGGGACAAACTATGACAGCCGATACGTACTTTGACGATTACCGTGAAGTTAAGGGCGTAAAAGTTCCTTATAAGATCACAATGCACCAGGGAATTGAAATCAATTTTGTGGTATCAGATGTAAAAATCAACGAAGGTGTCACCGATGCTGATTTTCAGTAAACATATAAATAGTTGAATAAAAGGCTGCAGTGATGCGGCCTTTTATTTTTTACTTGAGAGGTAAACGCCACCAAGTACGATCAATGCGCCAAGAAACTGTACAGGCGTAAGCGATTCATTGTCGACCAATCCCCAAAAGAACGCGACAACAGGAATCAAATAAGTAACAGACGTTGCAAAAACCGGAGAAGAAATCTGGATCAGCCTAAAGAAAAGAATGTTTGCGATTCCGGTTCCTACAACTGCCAAAACTACAATATACCAAACCGATTGATGTACCGCTTCTACATGGATGCTTTCAAAGAAACCCGAGAAAAACAAGACTATCAGAGCAGGAAGCAGCATTACCGTGAAATTTCCGGTCGATATTGCAAGCGGAGTCAAATCGGACAAATATTGTTTGATAAAGTTCACATTTGCTGCATAGCACAACGATGCGATGACCACCAATATGGCATAGGCATAATTCTGCTCCGGATGGCTCATCGCTCCGTTAAAAATCAGCAGTCCGCTGCCAATGAGTCCGATTACCACACCAAATACCTGGTTGCGCTTAAATCGAAGTCCGAACAATAAAAATCCTAATATGAGAGTGTGCAATGGAGTCAGCGAATTCAATATAGCGCTTATTGTGCTGTCGATTTGGGTTTGCGCGACCGAAAACAAATAGGCAGGCAAAAATGTTCCGAAGAGCGCTGTCAGTGCAATATATTTCCATTTTCCGAGCGCGATTGTTGGAAGCGAGCGGAATCCGATTGCAAGTAGAAACAAGGCCGCGAACACTATCCGCAACGAACCGAGTTGGTACGGCGTCAATCCAATCAGTCCGCGTTTTATCAGAATAAATGAGCTGCCCCATATTATCGCCAATAACGTCAGATAGAACCACTTTACTCGTCCGGCATGCATCTATGCTAGTATTTAAAAGCCGCTCAAAATTCTGACATTTTTATGACTTACGGATGCTTTTTTGATTATTTTTGTAACCGGTTACTTTCAAGCATTTTACCTAACAAACCCATAAAAAAATAAACCATGAATTTGACAAAAAACTTACTTGTAGTTGCGCTCTCGGGATTGCTGTTCGTGAGTTGCAAACAATCGGAAAACGCAGGTGAAAACAACACTACTACGGCTGAAGTCGCCATAAAGCCTGAAACTGCGAGCTTTAACATCGAAGGAATGACCTGCGAATTCGGATGCGCGAAAACAATCCAAAAAGAACTTGCCGGATTGGATGGCGTTCAAGATGCGAAAGTTGATTATGAAACCAAAACGGCAACTGTGAATTTTGATGCTACAAAACTTTCCGCCGAGAAAGTTGTTGAAACCGTAGAAGCAGCCGCCGACGGAAAAACCTATAAAGTTTCAAACGTAAAATCATCAGGAGATCAGGCGATGGTTTACAATAACGATCAGGAAAAAGAGAAGAAAAAGAAAAAGAACAAAAAGAATAAAAAAGGGGCAAAAGATTGTTCCGCTGAAATGGAAGGCAAAAAAGGCGGGGCATGTTGTGCAGCTAAGAAAGCCTAGTGCCTATTTCTTGAGATATAAAAAAGGGAGCCAAATGGTTCCCTTTGTTTGTTAGGCCGTAATCCTGTAAAATCAAACTTTCAAGATGTCGGCTAAGATGTTAACGATATAATCTATTATAGAATTTTCCTTTCCTAATCCGTTGTCCTCCTTCTATCATTAGAGTCACAGCATTTCGATTGAGAACTATGTTGAACACACAAGTTTTTGAAATCATGGTGGATATTGCAGTCGCGCTATTTAAGTAGTTCATTTTAGCACTTATAATTAGCTCTCGTCTTTTTCACTAACAACAACCTGCCAATCAGCACGATAGTAAATATAAAATATGAACACACCGGCACTGTATAATACCAATACTTAAAATTGTCAACCTCAAAATTCCACATTAAAAAACCTAGTTGCACAAATAAACTGATTAAAACGTAGTTGGGATTTCTATTAAAAATATTTACTATGCTTAACAAGATGCTAATAAAACAAATCAGTTTTATTGATGAGACAAACAAATCACATTCTGCGCAAAAAAGATCAAGAAAACTTCCCAAAATCGCAACAAAGATATTAAGCCCCAAGATCATTTTTAATTTTCCGGGAAATACTATTAACAAAAAGGATAGCACAGTAACGATTTTTAATTTGGTAATTGTAGTCATGTCATCGCTCGCTTTAATTACAATTATTAGTAGGCGCATTACCACCATCTTCATTTTTTATACCTCCCGCGGGTAACGATATATCTCGCAAAATTTCGCCTAAGGTCCCAGGTGTTTGTCCACTCCACGGCGAAGGCGATTCGGCATCTGGAATATCTAAGTTGGTGGCAGCGGTTTCAAAAAAAGAAACAGCTAAATCTGTACAATTATTCGATGCGAGATTATACACAGGATTATTTGAAGCAGCTATTATTATACTAATTAGATCCGCAAGCTGAGGTGCTGTAATAGAAAGGGTAATACTTACATCAAAACTATGCCCTTCATCGTTTCCAAAAACTCCCGGAACAGGCATAAAATCTAATGGATTAAGCGTTAGAGGATTAGGAAGAACGGAACATGGCGTACAATTTGGATAAAAACCTAATGATGCAACATGATTTCCTTGCTTAATAGAAATAAATGCATGACCCACGTTGGTATTTGGGCCAATCAGATGATTAGTTCCTGTTACAGGTTGATCAGCATAAAGAGTTATCGTTGCGTCCTGAGAAAAATCAAAACAACTTAAAAAATCTGCCATATCATCTATTGGATCATTCGGTGCTAATAAAATAGGTTCGCCATTTACACTTCCGTTTTGTAAAATGTCAAAAATATGAGATATTTCTTCCGTAGCCGTTGGCATACCATTATTTTGATGAATAAAATCAATCATACTAATAACCATTGTAACTGCTTCCTGAGGATATTGTGTCGCATAAGTGATCAACCCTAGTGGATTAACTGCATTTTCAAGATAGGTTAATATCTCGCCTTTAATATCTTCATCTAGTCCATTATATTGTGTATATTGAACATCACTCAATTGCGATATGAAAAAATACTTTTGGCGCAACTTTGCTGCAGTAACTGCATTCGGAGCGGCAATTCCTCCTGGACCGGAGCCTCCCCCTCCTCCATGGCCACCTGTGCTACAGTGTGTAAACATCTCTTCTATCAATAACGGCGGAAGGCCGCATATACAATCGCCCATCTCAGAACAGCCGTGTTGATCACACCCACATGGAACACAAAAGGATATATATATTGTAGTGCACCTACTTTCTTCACCGGCCTGTTCATCAAAGTCCTTTATAGTCTCAGGTTCAAATGAAATCACCCTTTCTTCAGCATCAACATGGTATTTTAACACACTTATTTTAATATCAGCATCATTAAACTCGATGAATAAGTTTTTAAAACTTGCCGAATCCAAGGTGTCAGGAATAATTCCAATGGAATACGATTTATACAATCCCGCGATTACCTCGTTTATCTCGGTGCTGTCAATTCTAAAGCCATACATTTCAGAATCGCCCCGCAATGTCATGCCTTTCGAAACTGCAGTTCGTTGAGCTTGTTCAAATGTCTCGACAAAGATTTTGTCGTGTTTCAACTCGTCAAAAGTCTTCTTATTTATTACGTAATCTTTACCTTCAACTGGATTGGTAGGCGCTTCATAAAATTCACGGCTACAATTAGTGAAAGTAGTTACCGTTAGGAACATCAAAATGTACAAATGTAATTTTCTCATAAATCCAAGTTTTGATTTTTGGAAAAGTAAAATGTTTCCTCAAACCAAACAATCCCTGAAAGTAGTGATTTTATATAATACCTGATTATAGGGGTTATTTCCAATAAATCGTTTCCATTAGCCGTCGCATGTCATTACGGATATAATTTGCCGCCGGCATAATCGAATCAAAGTTCGGCTTCGCATAAAAATACACTGAGCCGGTGATAAAGTGATTTGTGCTGTCGGTTACGTAAAACTGCGTATTTGTTGCCGCATCGCCGCCTACCTGGTAAAACATCCCATAGACTTTCTTATTCGGATTTAAAAAAGGCTGCTCGAGGATATTATCGGCTTTAATTACGTGCTCATAGGTGAGTTTCTGGGCATCGCGGAGCAATATGTTGATATTATTTTCTACAGGCCTATACGACAAATGAACTGTCGCCTTCATTTTTGGATAATCGACAGTAAAATTGCAATAGGGCTTTTCTTTTATGACGGCATCGGCATTCATTTCAAATCCGTATGGACAGTGATTCTCGAATGACGCGTACTCAGGCTCGGGATATTCCAATCGCAAATAAGCCGATGGTTTTGGCACTGCATCATCTTTACAAGAAATTGCGGTCAGTAGTAATGTCAGTAATCCAAACCTGAAAATAGTTTTAATCATCGCTTTTATCGAGGGTTACTTTAATTTGCTTGATGCGTTTTTTATCGATCGATATAATAATGAAACGGCATTTGCCGAAGTTTATTTTTTGACCTTTTTTAGGGAAGTTGCCAAGCAGCTCGAGTATAAATCCGCCGAGGGTTTCTGCTTCGCCTTTAGCATCGTCAAAAAGCGCTTCATCTACATCGATTATCCTGTAAAAATCCTTCAGATAGATTTTGCCGTCAAACAGGAAGTTCCGGTCGTCAATCTGCGAGTAGCTGATATTCTCGTCGTCAAATTCATCGCTGATATCGCCTACGATCTCTTCGATCACATCTTCAAGCGAAACCAGTCCCGATGTACCTCCGTATTCGTCCACCACAATTGCAAGATGGCTTTTCATTCCCTGGAAATCTTTCAACAGATTGTCGAGCTTTTTGTTTTCGGGAACGAAAAATGGCTCACGCACTAATGTTGTCCAATCGAATTCCCTGTCGGTGATATGTGGCAATAGATCCTTCACATAAAGAATTCCCTCGATTTGGTCGATATTTTCGCGATATACCGGAATCCGCGAATATCCTTTTTCAATGATTTTTGGAAGTATTTCGGAAAACGAACTTGTGATTTCAAGCGCAAAAATGTCGATACGCGGACTCATAACCTGTCTTGTATCGGTGCTTCCGAACGATACGATTCCTTCAAGGATCTTCTGCTCTTCGTGCGATGTCCCTTCCGAAGATGTCAGCTCCAGGGCCTGCGAGAGTTGATCGACCGAAAAATTGGTCTTTTGCTTTCCGAGCTTTTCATGCAAATACAACGATACCTCACGCATCGGCACACTTAGGGGCGACAGCAATCGGTATAGAAAATCCATTGGCTTTGCGATGAATTTCGAAAACCGGATGTTGTTGCGGTTCGCATAGATTTTCGGAAGCACTTCGCCAAACAAAAGGATCAGAAAAGTTATGGTAATGACCTCAACCGCAAACTTTAACTCATAGGATTCAATTCCCGAAAAAATACTGTTTCCAACGCGAAAGAATACTATGATCACGCCAATGCTCGTAAAAGTATTTGCTATAAGAATCGTTGCGAGTAACTTTTTAGGCTTAAGCAGCAAGCGGGTGATTATGGATGCTTTAGCCGGATCTTCCTGCGATGCCGCTTCAAGGTCTTTCGGTGTTAGTGAAAATAGTGCAACCTCTGCTGCCGATACCAAAGCGGAACAAACAAGCAGAATAACTATGGCGAGGTAGCCAAAAATAAGATCGGTATCTAAATCAAGAAATCCTAAACTGGGATCGGGGTCCAAATTGAAACGAATTAATTAAACAATCAGAACGGAAGGTCGTTCTCCGGTGCTGAATTTCGCTGTTCGAAATTCGACGGCTTCGATTCCGACGACGCCGTTTTGTTTGAATCGGTATCTTTTTTTGTTGTGAGGAATGTAAATTCCGTCACCTGGATTTCGGTTGTAAATTTTGTCGTACCGTCGTCAGCCTGCCATTGTCGCGACTTAATACGGCCTTCGACATATATCTTATCGCCCTTCGATAAATACTTTTCACAAATCTCGGCAGCTTTGTTTCGAACCACCAAATTATGCCATTCGGTTGATGTGATCTTTTCGTTTGTCGACTTGTTGATGTAGGTTTCATTGGTTGCCAACGGGAACCTTCCGATGCAATTGCCTCCGTCGAAATAGTGCATTTTAACCTCATCGCCAAGATGGCCGATAAGCATAACTTTGTTTAGCGTTCCGCTCATTTTAAAAGTATTTCTATCCAAATATACTACTTTTTGATTTCTATCTGTAATGGTTTTCGATAAAATTATAGAGTACTACAGGGAATGGATGCGCAATTGCCTCGTCATAATTGACGCCGTTTTTGAGGTTGCCTTTTACCTTTATTTCCCAAAATTTCACATGCAGTTGCTGGTGCGACAATTTATGGATAATGCTCTTTTGATTGAACTCCCGAATCGATATAATATCGTTTTCCGAAACCACGAGCTGCGATACCACGTCGAAACTTTCCTCCTTCTGTGTCTCAAGCAACGGGAATTCATACAAATTGTGCCAGATACCTTTTTCAGTGCGTTTGCTGATTACCGTATGTTGATTTTCATCTTTGAAAACAAGATAATTGAAAAACCGTTTCGAGATTTTTTGTTTCTTATTATTAACGGGAAGCTGCTTCACTTTATTCAGTTTTAATGCGAGACAGCCTTCGTTCATCGGACAAGCGGCACAATCGGGATTTTTAGGAACGCACTGCAACGCGCCGAACTCCATTATCGCCTGATTGTAAAGCGCCGGCGATTCCGACGGCATCAATTCTAACGAAAGCGCCGAAAATTCCTTTTTGGCAGCCGGTTTTGATATATCGGTTTCAACGTCAAAGAATCTCGATAATACCCTGAATACATTTCCATCCACTACCGGAACTTTTTCGCCATAAGAAAATGAAGCGATTGCCGCGGCAGTATATTCGCCGATGCCTTTTAGTTTTAGAAGTTCTTTGTAATTGCCGGGAAAAACTCCATTGAGTTGAAACGCAACATGTTTTGCAGTTGCATGCAGGTTTCGGGCACGTGAATAATAACCGAGTCCCTGCCACAATTTAAGCGCTTGCTGTTCATCGGCGGCAGCCAGGTCAAAAACCGTCGGAAAAGCCTCGGTAAATGCATAATAATAAGGCAAACCTTGCGCAACGCGTGTTTGTTGGAGCATTATTTCAGACAGCCATATGAAATACGGATCTTTTGTGTCGCGCCACGGCAAATCGCGCTTATTCTGTAAGTACCAATGTATTAATGTTTTACTAAAATTCATATGATGTGTAAAGCACGCAAAAGTAAAAGTTTATGTTATTTAATTTTAATCCTTTATGGTTGAATATTTCCTTTTTTAATTGCTATATTTGCAACCTCAAAAATTTACACATAAACATAAAATACGAAAGAAAATGACGAAAGCAGATATCGTAGCGAAGATTTCAGAAAAATTAGGTCTTGAAAAAGGTGATGTGCAAGCAACTGTAGAATCTTTTATGGACGAAGTCAAGACTTCACTGGAAACTGGCGACAACGTTTATTTAAGAGGTTTTGGAAGCTTTATCATCAAGACCCGTGCTGAAAAAACCGGCCGTAATATTTCTAAAAACACTACAATCAAAATTCCTGCTCATAACATCCCGGCATTCAAACCTGCGAAAGTGTTTGTTGAAGGAGTTAAAACGAACAACGAAGCAAAATAAACTTATTTAATAATCACAAAATCTTTCAGGTATGCCAAGTGGTAAAAAAAGAAAAAGACATAAGGTAGCTACGCACAAGCGCAAAAAAAGAGCGAGAGCTAACCGTCACAAAAAGAAAAAGTAGTGTAAACTACTTTTTTCTTTTTACGTTCATTGAAATTTGGACCGAAGGTCAATTCCCAAAAATCAAATCCCAAAACCCAGTTTTTGATAATTGGAATTTGGAAATTTAAAAATTGATTTTTGCCTTCGCTCCTCCGGGTAATACCTGTTTAATATTATTGTTTAATCCATCCAGATGACAGGAGTCAGGAATTAGTAATAAGGAATTAGCAACCTAACTCCTGTTTTCTAACTACTCACTACTGCTGTTCGGATAAAAATTTACAGTGTGAATAAAGAATTAATCATCAGATCAAGTTCTGAAGCCGTAGATTTTGCCTTATTAAAAGATGGAAAACTAATAGAATTACACAAAGAAGAGGAAAAAAGCAACTTTCAGGTTGGCGATATATTCATCGCAAAAATCAGAAAACCCGTTGCCGGACTAAACGCTGCATTTGTAAATGTAGGCTTCGAAAAGGATGCGTTTTTACACTATCACGACCTTGGTCCGAACCTAACTTCCCAACTGAAATTCTTAAAACTTGTAACTGCAGGTAAAATAAAAGATTTCTCCCTCAAAAACTTTAAGTTTGAAAAAGAGATTGACAAAGATGGCGTCATCACCGATGTACTTACGTCAAACCAGTCAGTCTTGGTACAGGTAGTCAAAGAACCGATATCAACCAAAGGTCCGCGTATCAGCTCAGAGCTGTCACTCGCCGGGCGTTTTATCGTTCTGGTCCCATTCTCCGACAGGGTGTCGATTTCTCAAAAAGTCGATTCCAAAGAAGAAAAAGACCGTTTAAAAAGACTCGTACAATCAATCAGGCCAAAAGGATTTGGTGTTATTGTCCGTACAGTAGCAGAAGGCAAAAAAGTCGCAGAACTCGACAAAGACATGCAGAACCTGCTTAGCAGATGGAATGCAATGTGCAAAAAAATTCCGGCGGCCCATCATCCGTCCAAAGTATTAGGCGAGCTCAACCGGGCATCTTCGATACTACGAGACGTATTCAACGATTCCTTCAGCGGAATCCACATAGATGATGAGGAGCTGTTTAACGAAACAAAGGACTATCTACAGGAGATAGCGCCTTCCAAACAATCAATAGTGAAGTTTTATCAATCTAAAGACACGCCTATCTTCGAAAAATTCAATATAGAGAGACAGATCAAAACATCCTTCGGCAAAACCGTATCGATGAGTAAAGGAGCTTATTTGATCATTGAGCATACCGAGGCGTTGCACGTTATCGACGTCAACAGCGGAAACCGCTCCAATAAAGCCACCAATCAGGAAGATACCGCACTCGAAGTCAACATGATCGCGGCAACCGAAATCGCACGCCAGCTTCGCCTCCGCGATATGGGCGGCATCATCGTAGTCGACTTCATCGACATGTCGAACCCCGAAAACAGGAAAGTGCTTTTCGACCACCTCCGCCAGGAAATGGCCGATGATAAAGCCAAACACAAGATACTTCCACCGAGTAAATTCGGCCTGGTGCAGATAACCCGGCAAAGGGTACGGCCGGAAGTGAACATCAAGACAAGGGAAGAAGATCCGAACAATGAAAATGGCGAAATTGAAGCGCCAATCCTCATAATCGATAAGATCGAATCCGACCTTGAAAGAATTTTGAAAGTCCACAAAAATGTCGTTTTAAACACGCATCCATTTGTGGCCGCCTACCTAACCAAAGGGTTTCCATCGCTGCGCACCAAGTGGTTCATGGAACACAAAAAGTGGGTGAAGGTGATACCCCGGGATGCATATACATTCCTGGAATACCACTTCTTCGACAAAGAAGGAATTGCTATAAAAGACTAAATAAGAAACCGCCACTCATTTGAATGGCGGTTTTTTTATGCTTTTTCGGGAGCTGTTCCCGCTTTGCGCCTTTATCTTTTTTGTTGTCGTGATGACAATCCAATCGTCAATCTGCAACAAAAAAGGATACCGGCTTCAATCGGGGCTAGGGCCTGCTCTTACCTGATGATCAACTTCGAAACGAAATTGCTGTCTTTCGAAGAAACACGCAAAATGTACATTCCGGTTTGAATTCCCGAAACATCAAGAGCAGTTTCGCCATTTATCATTGTCTTCTGTTCGGCCAAAATGAGTTTTCCCTGCAGATCGACAATCGACACCGAAACGCTACCGGCAACGCCCAACTTGATGTTTACCACTCCCGAAGCCGGATTCGGATATATACTTAATTTTTCCACTTGATTTTGCCCGACCGCCAAAACCTGAATTTGCGTCGTCGCAGTATTGGTCGTGATCGGCGCATTGAAATCGAAGAAAATATCGGCCGTATTCGATATTACTTCACCAATCTCGAGCCCCGGCAGAGGTTTGACCCTATAGGTCATAAATCCGTGGCTAGCCGGCTCGTTGACACTGCTTGCCTCAAGCATTATGTTGTTGTAACGAAATACAAGCGACCTGCCGTCACGTTCGGCTGAGTAGGTGTGACTCGAAGCAATTGGCTGAAATGTCGATGGATCCAACAATTCATCGAGTTCGTTCTCCAAACGAATGTTTATTGCCTCGGCCGTTCCCGTATTCTGGAACCTGATCGTATAGGTAAGATAATCATCGGCCTGTTCGGGTGAGATGAAATCTCCTTCATGGCACGTAATGTCGTTCGGATCATACGAGTTTACGACAGTTTGATTCAATGTATGGGTATTATTTGTCAAATTTGAATCAGTAGCATCAGTGCTGACGTTTGCCGTAAATTCAAGAATGTCACCAGCGTTAACTGTTGGAGGCGTCATCACATTAAAAGTAACATAGTAATGGTGCGCCGCACCCGGTAATAAGTTGTTGTAATTAAACGTTAATGATGACGTGGTCTGAGATGCCGGAGCCGGATTAGAAGCTATATAGTTCAACTCTGTATCATCAAAATTGAAAAGTACGCTGCCATTTAATGTAGTAGTACCATTATTAGAAACACTAAGATTGTAATATGCGTCGAACCCTGGACGTGCAGCACTATATGGTATTATTGTAATCGCTGCATCATTAACAGCTTCAGGCGCTACGCAAAAGTTCGCACCGGCATTATAATTCGCGCCTGTAAAAGTCAAAGACGTAGTCTCCGGAGAAGCAATCATTGGGGAAACATGTGCAGCAATAGTATAGCTCCCAGGCGAAATGTTTTGAAAAGAATATTGACCTTCTGAATTCGTATATGCATAGGTAACAAGATCTCCGTTTGTACATGAAACCATTCCGTTCGTAAAAGGAGGGTCAGTCGCAGTACATCCATTATTATTGATGTCAATTAAGACTGTACCTGATATGGAGTTGTTTGCACAATCACCTGCAACAAGCGACAGAGGAGAAATGGAAAAGCAGTCAGGATCAGCTGCGCTACTAAAACGAACATAAATTGTTTGGTTAAACGGAAAAACGTTAGTATACGTTGGGCCAATCTCTCCAATCCCGGATTGGGCGTCCATCGCTGTCTCATGAAACGAAATTTCAACTCCTGGTCCGTTGTACCATGTATTTCCAAATGAGTCTAACAGATTAAATTCAGCAATCCCATCCATATTATCGTCGCATGCATAGAGGGGCTCAATACTGATTTGTGTTTCGGTAAGATTGAAATGCATATACTCAACGATATTTATACAATCACCATTTCCTATCGTAACTGTAATCACTCCGGTTCCATTAACAACGAATGGTTGAGTTCCTGTAAGTGGCACTCCGTTAAAGCTATACAAACCGCCAGCCGGCAAAATCGGAAGTGTGTAAGGACCGCACGAAATCAAGTTACTGAATTCAGGCATCTCCGGAATCGGATTAATCGTAACTGTAAAGCTGTTTTCAGTCCAACACTCACCATTTCCACAATGCACGTAAATGTTCATTGTTGTGGTTATGACCTCACCTAAAAAAATTTGGTTGCCGGTGCCGTTTGGTCCGCTCCAATATGTACATCCGGGAGGAAGCGCGGGTAGCACGAACGAATCGCATGCGGTTACATCCACAAGTTGCGGATTCACAGGCGTCGCATTTATAGTTACCAGGAAGGATTCAATTAAATCGCAATCTGAATTTGGCGTACCAACATAAATATTCTGGGTAGCAGTCACAACTGTCCCCGCGACTATCACATTCGTCGCCGAAGGATCGTCGTAATACTCAAAACCGGAAGGCAAGTCTGGCAATGTATAAGAATCGCATGCCTGGATATCGGGAAGAATCGGGAAATCCACACCATCACCTGTTATCAATGCAAATTCAGTTGTGTCGATGTCGGGACCAAATAGATACTGAACGCGCGCATAAATGATTTCACCATCAAATCCCAAATAGTAATGCGGATTTGCAATAGGATTAGTGCCATTTTGAGCGTCCATCATACTTTGGTGGAAGAACACAGCATATAAGTCAGTACTGGCACCATTTAGAATGATTGGGATTTGAGACGTTAAGTCAAACATATTGCCACACGATTCAAGATCAGGTGGCGTATTTGCAACGGGTTGTGAGATTCCGTCAACCGAAAACGCCAATATATATAGAATAAGTAATTTTTTAATCATAATGAAAAGATTTAGCAAAAGGTAACCAAATATAGATAAATACAATGTTAAAAATTTGCGTCATTGCACAATTTCAATCTGCCGTCGGATCTCATAACCCGACTCATCAACAACAGTTATCCGATGAATACCGGTCTTTGGTGCGATTTCAAACTCGTGAAATGTTTTTGAAATTCCCTTATATACATCGTCAACATACCAGTATAATTGCGACTCGCGATTTGAATGGGCGACTTTTAGTATTACCGGCTGTATCTCTCCGTCAAAATTCTTTGTCAGGAATATTTTGCTGTTCTGTTTCGGATAAATAAAATCCATTGTCGAGGTTGCGGTAGCGAAGCAATCAGGCCTGAATGGCGGCAATGGCCTGTAATCGATATGCTGGCTTTTATAAAACCATTCCATCACCGGAGGAAGCACAAACCAGCTTGCGGTTACAATTGAACTTACCTCTTCACAACTGCTGTTTACGCGATATTGCCTGCTTTTGTCCAGATGCACCGTCTGGTGATACGGACATGCTGGCGTCTTCTCTCCTTT
>JAEYZX010000196.1 GCA_023427845.1 Bacteroidota bacterium | reverse complement strand
GTATCGGAGTCTATACCGCCGCGGATTACGTTGATATCATGCAGAAACTGATCGCGCGCTGGAACATTGACAAAATCGGAAACCTGACCGATGAAGCAGAAAAAGCACGCGACTTTCTGATGAAACTGCCTGCACGAATGGCAAAAGTTTCTGAAAGGCTGATTATCCCGCAGGAATCGCAGATCTTTAAATGGGTCGAACCCGCGAAATTATAACGAAACAGAATCCTTTCACCGCGAAAGGATTTTTTATTTAAACACATGACAAATCTTATTCACGAAACGATCTCGTTTGTAAAACAGGAACTTAAAAACGCAGAAGGCGGACACGATTGGTTTCACATTCAACGCGTTCACAAAAATGCTTTGCTGATCGCCAGTACTGAAGACTGTAATAAGCTGGTCGTAGAACTGGCCGCGCTGCTTCACGATATAGCCGACAGCAAATTCCACGATGGTGATGAAAGTGTCGGACCAACAAAAGCATCCGACTTTTTAAAAGGTCAGCATGTAGATTCGAACGTGATCGACCAAGTGGTACGCGTCATTGAGAACATATCGTTCAAAGGTGGAAACTTTGAAAAGGACTTCTCGTCAAAGGAATTGGATATTGTTCAGGATGCCGACCGGCTCGATGCAATTGGTGCAATCGGTATAGCGCGCGCATTCAATTATGGAGGTTTCAAAAATCGCGTGCTCTATGATCCCAAAATCACACCGCAATTGCAAATGAGTAAGGAGGAATATAAAAAATCGTCATCGCCGACAATGAATCACTTCCATGAAAAACTGCTCCTTCTTAAAGACCGGATGACAACCGACACAGGCAAGCGACTAGCGACCGAAAGGCATAAGTTCATGGAAGGTTTCGTACAACAGTTTTACGCCGAATGGAACGGCGCAAAGTAAAATCCAGTTGCTGTTATTTGAATTCGGGTTTTCGCTTCTCTAGAAATGCCGACGTTCCTTCTTTGAAATCGGCCGTGCCAAAACAATATCCAAATGCCTGGATTTCGGTTTCGAATCCGTTTGTTCCTTCAGCAAAACCGGCATTTATCGCCTTGATGGCCACGCCAATTGCAAGCGGCGAATTTTTCGCAATTTTGTCTGCGATACCTCTACAAAATGTCAGTAGTTCTTCTTGCGGAACGACATAATTCACCAGGTGATATTCTTTAGCTTCGGCTGCAGTCATCGTTGCCGCAGTCATAATCATTTCCATTGCTTTTCCTTTTCCTACAAGTTGTGGTAGCCGTTGCGTTCCGCCGTAGCCCGGAATCACACCAAGGGAAACTTCCGGAAGACCCATTTTTGCATTTTCGGATGCGACCCTGAAATGACATGACATTGCAAGTTCAAGACCACCGCCCAATGCGAATCCGTTTACCGCAGCAATAACCGGCGTTCTCAGATTTTCGATGAAATCAAACAATAATTCCTGACCGCGCGCCGCCAGTTGCGCTCCTTCCTGAACCGAAAAATTGGCAAACTCCGATATGTCGGCGCCGGCAACGAATGCCTTTTCACCCGAACCGGTGAGGATTATCGAGCGGATCGAGTCGTTTCTGTCCAACCCGTCAAACGCTTCATGAAGTTCTTTTATCGTAGCTTTATTGAGTGCGTTGAGTTTTGTTGGACGGTTTATCGTGATCGTAGCAACTTGATTGTGTTCTTCAACGAGTATATTATCAAAAGTCATAAGTCTAATTTAGGTGTTAATGATTGGAAGCGAAACGGTGAAAGTCGTGCCTTTTCCGAACTCAGATTCAAAAGTAATGGTTCCTTTATAATTTTCAATGATGTTTTTGATGATTCCGAGTCCAAGTCCCATTCCGCTGCTCTTGGTCGTGAACTTCGGCTCGAAAATCCTGCCAATGTTTTGCTGTTCGATTCCGCGACCATTATCGGCAACAACAATCAATACAGTATTACCGTCGCGATTTACGCTCACGACGATTTTTTTATCGGTCTGCGTATCGGGAAATGACTGGCTCGCGTTCTTTACCAGGTTAGTTATAATTCGGATAAGCTGTGTCCGGTCCATTTTTGAGATGATGACATCCTCCTGTTTTTCGAAAGTGATGTAATCTTCGTTGAAAATGTCGAGCGCCAATTCGACGACCTCCACAACATTCAGAGTTTCATTCTGCTGTGCTGGCATCGACGCAAAGTTTGAAAATGCCGATGCAACCGAACTCATCGTGTCGATCTGCTGGATAAGCGTCTGAGAAAAATCGTTTAGTTTTTGCTTCAGCTCCGGATCGTTCGGATCAAACTTCCGCTGGAAACTCTGCACGGTGAGCCGCATTGGAGTCAGCGGATTTTTGATTTCGTGCGCTACCTGTTTCGCCATCTCACGCCACGCTTCTTCACGTTCGCTCTGGGCGAGTTTCACAGCGCTTCTTTCAAGTTCGTCAACCATTGCATTGTAGGCGGTAATCAGTAAGTTGATTTCTTTGCTATTTGCTTTAAGCACAATTTTTTCATTTTTCTGATTTAGCCGCGTTTCGTTGATTTTATCCGAAATCGTTTTTAGTGAATGCGTGATGTAAGTCGACAAAAAATAAGCGACCGCAAATGCAATTATGAGCATGGAAAAATATACCTGGCTGAGTCGGATCAAAAAATTACGAAGTTCCGATTCATAGTAGCTGTCGTCTTCTTCATACGGTATGTTCAGGATTCCGAGTGGTTTGAACTTATCGTCCTTTATTTGGCTGAATGACGAGCGTTTCTTGATTCCGTTTTCGGTTTTGACATCTACATAGCGCTTTTCAATCGACGACTGTACAAGTTTTAGTATATAATTCGGAATGGGAGGCGTTACGCTGTCGACCGAGAAGGAGCCTTTTGACGATTTAAGTAATTTTCCGTCGAGTCCGTATAAGTTGATTTCCATGTTGTGGATGTCGGACAGCTCGTGTATATGGTCTTTGAAAATATACGGCAGGTTGTCGTTCGTGAGCGGATAGGTTGTGGTCGATAGTATATAATTAATATGTTCCTTAATTGCATTCTCTTTATTTTCAAGCCGCTCCTGATGATATTCACGTGCCTCATTTTTGAATTGAACAATAGAGATTGAAGCAAGTACGATCGACGCAATCAATATCAATACAATCATCGACAAGAATATTCTTATCCGCAGCGAAAGCATTGAAAGATTGAACCTGAACTTCATAATCAGTTATTTCGTTCGCGGATCCGCTTGTACATTTTATAACCCAACATCAAAATGAGCGAAAACAATATGATTCCGATTACGCCGTAAATCCAGTTGATCTCATTTTTAAGAATAACAAGAAAGACAACCGAAAATAATATGATTGTTGCCCCTTCGTTCCACAACCTGTCTCTTATACACATCTCCGAGCCAA
>JAEYZX010000184.1 GCA_023427845.1 Bacteroidota bacterium | reverse complement strand
ACACTGTGGTCCATGAAAGTTACCGACGACTGTACTTTATTGACCGTTTGATTGTACATGTGGTAAAATAACAGCGAATCGGTAGCCTTATTGCCGTACCTGACTTTTTGTGAAAACAGCAATATCGAATCGTTATTGACCAATTTCATCCAGGTGACTGGAATTCCCGAACTGCTTCGTATGGCAGTCGTTGTTCCAAACGATTTCAGATCGCTGCGGATAATTTTTCCTGTTTCGTCCGCGGTCAGCATATAAGACCCGTCACTGCTGACGACCGCGCTTGAATAAGCGGCATAATGCAGGTCTTTGGGTTTTATGATGATTTCAGAAGCAGTTTGCGCCATTGCGGTAGCGGCAATCATTGTTATTAAAATTGAAAGAAAGTGTTTCATTGTTTGTTTGCTAGAAGATTGAAACCCGGCACAATGTATTAAAATTTTCAAAATATCGAGATTGGATTTCGGGCAGAAAAAGATTTGCAGTTATAAAGTTTAAACATTTAATTTGTTAAATCATCTTAACATTACTTTATGAAAAAAGTTTTCTTTTTACTTGCACTAGCATCGGTTTCCTGTGCCACTCACGAACGTGCAGCAATCAAAGCAGATGAGACATTCGTCGTGCAGCTTGAAAAACCCGCATCTCGCGGCGGAATCGTTGAAATGGGTATCCAGGGTTTGCTTTTGGGCGCTGATTATTTTGCGGAGAAATCGGCCAAGTCGTTGGTGAGCACTTACAATGAAACGATTTCGGTAAATGACTACTATCAGAATAATAATGGACGTATCACGAAGACCTATAAAAATATCCACATAAAAAAATATTCGAAACCGACCGATGTTGAGGATAAGTCAAAAGTCAAATCAATAATCACCGATGAAATCAAATCGCAAAACATAAGTCGGGGTGCAAAAGCCACAACCCTGGCGTTGCCCGATGTAGTTCGCGATGAACAGGACGATTTCCTGAATTTCGACGCGGTGATCGAAATCTTAAGTGATGATGAAAATCCAGGGGTTTCACGATTGAGTTTCAATGAACTCCGAATTTTCTTTTCGAAAACACGTGTCTATAAAGACGAAGATCTGAATGCAAAAATCTCGATAAAAATCGATGGCGAATGGCGCAGCACCGACGGCTCACCGATGAGACGCACACTGATCGAGCAGGAATTCGATTTTAAGGACCTTAAATACGGCGCCGAAAATCAGATAGACACTCCGGTCTTGTCGCCATGGTATTATGACATCCCGATTATTTCAGATGTCGATGGCGAAAGCAAGTACGGCGTGATCACGATGGACGTTCGCGTTGAGGAATATGAAGGCAACAAAAGCAAATACGTTTCAAAACTACCGGGAATCCTGAGCGACAATAAGAAATCGATCATTAAAAGCGGTGCATCCGTATTGGAATAGATGGGAAGAAAAAGGCAACTTTTGCTGAAGGAATCTTTTTTGAGCACGTTATTTTCGAGCGCCATCGCAATTGTATTTTATTTTATTGCGGTCAACATTTCGGCACTCGACCCTTTTGAAAAAGCGTTTCAGGATTTTAGCTTTACCGATCTATATTATTCGAATAAATTCTACACGCCCGAACCGACGTCAAAGATCATCATCGTCAATGTTGGCCATCATGACCGGGCTGCGATTGCACTCGGAATCGAAAAAATTGCGGCTCAAAAACCTGCTGTGATTGGAGTCGATATCGTTTTCAGGGAGCAGCGTGAGGCAGGATCGGATGCGATTTTAAAAGAAGCGCTGAACAATGATTTTGTTGTGGGCGCCTATTATATCGAGGATGGTAATGTTGTCGGAAACCATCCGTATTTTTCCAATGCTAAAACGAATTCGGGATTTATCAATTTTGACCATGATGATCAGGAAGGCGTGATCCGGGAATTTTTGGGTGTTAGGGAAAGTAAAATTGCATTTCCTGTACAGGTAGCAATCAAGGCCGGCACAATTTCACCCGAGGTCGTCAAAGACAAATTATCTGAGAGCCTTCCGATTCGTTTTACGGGCAAGGCTGCCAATTTCCTGACGTTCGACCTTGAAGATATACTGACGGGCGAATCGGTACCGGCACTATCAAATTCAATTGTCTTAATGGGATATTTGGGCGAGCATCAATTCGACATAGAAGACAAGCATTTCACGCCGCTGAATCCGAAGTATGTCGGGAAATCGGTGCCCGATATGCATGGCGTGGTCATACATGCCAATATTGTAAGTATGCTAACCGAAGGAAAATTCCTGACCAAGATTCCGAAATTTTTCAGTTATGCTTTTGCCTTTTTGCTTTGCTGGCTGCTGACATTTACCTCGATGCGGCTTTATAAAAGAAGCGCGATCGTTTCGGATGTCATGATCAAGGTATTCCAGTTGCTGATTGTGATCGTAACGGTTTACCTCGCGCTGCTTTTACTGAATTGGAATGCCTATCTCTGGATTACGCCAATTTTGGTGCTTTCGGTTTTGGGCCTTGAACTCATCCCATTTTACTTATACCTGACTGAATACCTTTCAAAAAGATTCCGATGGAAAAGCTATTTCAAATTTTAATATTTTTTAGCTGCTGCCAGTTCGCAATCGCGCAGGAATCGTTGTGCGTATTCAGCTCGGCCGGAAGCAATTATATTGAAACCGGTTCAATACGGAAGCTTGCAAAAAAGGGCGATCTGATTTCGAAAAAGGACAAATTGGTCATGAGCTCGGGAAACATCATTGCCATAGACAACAATGGAAATACGTATACGATTGCAAAACCGGGAACGTTCGCATTCAAAAAACTGCTGGCTTTTCGGCAAAAGTCCACAAACAACGCGATCACGGGCAAATATTTCAAACTGGTGTGGAACGAACTCACCGGAAACACCGTAAAACAAAAGATCATCGGCGGTGTTTTTCGTGGCGAAGTGCTGATGGAATTGCCAAAAGACAGCTCAAAAGTGCTTGAAACGAAAGCCGCTTTGCGATGGAAACCGGCCGAAGGAAAGTCGGTGTTCATTTTTATCCGAAATAAAACAACGGATGAAATCCTGAAACTCGAATCTGACGGTTCGCAACTGACGCTTTTCGGCGATAACCCGATATTTGATGAAGGTAAAGAGTTTGAATGGACGGTTTCGGAACGTGAGTTTGTGAATTTGAAGAATGTGGTGTTTTATTCGTTTTCATTTATTGACAAAAAGACCTACGATGAGCACGAAAAAAAATACAGTGATTTTGTAGCTGAGTTGCGGAACCTGAATATAAGTCGGCCGCAGATTGACCAAATACTTTGTGAAACATACAAATTCTGCCGATAGCTCGTCAATACCTTATGAAAAATACATTATTATTTTTGGCAATATGTAGTACATTTCTCGGTTACGGGCAAAAAGTGTCGTCTCTAAATATCGGCGATAAAATTACGATCCATTCAAAATATTTAGGTGAAGAAGCAGCTGTCTGGTTAAAATTGCCTGAAGATTTTGATAAGCTAAAAGATAATTGCTCGATACTCATATTGTTAGACGGAGATGAATATTTTGGAATTGCAACAAATGTTCAAAATCTTTATCAATGGGAAGAAAAAATGCCTGCAACAATAGTTGTAGCGATACCTTCCTCGATAGAAAGCCGTTGGAAATATTATACTCCAACAAATTCCAAAAATTTTACAGGTCGGAAAGATAATGACGAATTATTTAAGAGTACTGGAAATTTCTCGAAGTTTGCAGATTTCGTCGAGAATGACGTTATTAAATTGTTAGAAGCGAAGTATAATCTAAAATTTAAAAATAAAACGATTTTTGGTCATTCTTTAGGCGGCCTGGCCGTCATAAGTTTCTATACTATCAAACCGGGGATTTTTGACAGTTATATTTGCGCAAGTCCGAGTTTATTATGGAACGACTTCATGTTTAATAAATATTATAGAGATCAGTACAAACCAAATAGTATTGATAGAAGAAAAATATTCCTTTCATCCGGTAATCCCGATTCGAATGGCTATAAACAAAATGTTGAGGATTTGGTAAATTCCTTTACCCGTAAAATTGTAAATTCAGAACAAACAGTGAAGTATATGCATTATAAAAGTGAGGATCACGGAAGTTCGGGAATCCGAAGTTTAATTGACGGTTTGGAGTTTGTTTATGAGAGCAAATAAACGAGGTATAATTTCCTCAAGATACGCGTTGAGTGTACGAAAATGACCAGCTCGAAATGAGCCCATGGGTCAAAATTAAATTTATCGTATCATTTTATTGACCTCAGCCATTACGTTCGGTATGTTTTCCTCAATAGCAAGCTTTTTTGAGAAGCGGATTTCACGAATGTTCCCGACCAACTTTTTATCCGAAATTATCCTGAACTTTAAATAAATGAAATCCTGATCGGATGTATAGCTTCCCGTGATGCGATAGGCTCCCGGATATTCCTTAACACGCATAAAAGCGAAATCGGCACCTTTACCTTCGGCCGCGCTGTTTTGAAGGAATGCATTGAATTTGTCGGTCAGCTCGAGTTCATCGAAAAGCGCATCCGAATCTGAGAAAGTAGCTTCAATAAAGACCGGCTTGGGTTCTGAAATTTTAATTGCCTGCTTTGTTTCGGTATCCACTTTACCAATATCAAAACTTTGCAGGTTATCGGGACTTTTGAAAAACGGCTTTTGGATTCCGCCGATATTTTTTGATAATTCGGGGACCTGATCCACGGCGAACTGAAACAGGTGATGCACGTCTACATATTCTTCACCACCATCAACCCGAAGTGCAGAACCTTTCATTGCCTTCAAAAGCGAATACGTGAGCAGACCTTGGCCATAAACCGACGACTCGTAGCTCACCGCATCAGCTGCAGAACCTGCTAAAATATAAAATCCGGTCCGGTCCTGCATTCGGTCAAGTGCACGTATCTGACTAGCCGGAACGTCTTTTGCGGCATACATTTTTTCGGCCGCCTTGCCCGATGCACACGCATCCAAAATCATGATTTTTTTACCGGCAGTCAATTTATTGAGCCAATCGGTGAGTTCCATGCTCGAAATGGCCGATGTATTCCGCACGCTCTCATCGGCTAGGTACGCTGCGTCTGCTCCTGATGCTTCCTGTGTCAGGTAATAAAAATCACCTTCTGCGCCGCCATAATTCACGCCATGTCCCGATAAATAAACGATTACGACGTCTGAAGGCTTTATCTTCGTGGCAAGACCAGCCAGTGCCGTAAGTATATTTTTCCGCGAAGGTCTTTTTGCTGGATCGTCAAATTCCGTAGAGTACAATTCAACCGACACATTTTCTTTTCCGAACAGATTGGCGGCCGACAATTTCAGCGCCGCACTATAATCGGCGGCATCTTTTGCAGCGTAATGCAAATCAATTGAATTACCGGTATAATCCGATATTCCGACAACCAATCCGAAAAGCCGTGGTGCTTCTGTCTTTGCATCAGCAACTTGTGTAGCTACATTTCCTTTAGAAACAATAGAATAATAGTCCAAATATTGCGGCTGTGTACTGATCCATTCATCCTTGTTCCATGCAACCACCTTAATTTTTGTCGGACCATGCGATTTAAATCGGTTCGCAAATTTTGTGAGATCAACTGCTATGTCAAGAAATGTCTGATCGGCATTATGCTTTCCGTCTGGACGAACGTCTGCGAGCACTTCTGCATCTTCGACAAAAACGACAACTTTCCCGATTCCCCCGCCCTGATTTTTAAGTCTGACTTTCATCATTCCTGCCTCATTTGTCAAGCTTACTTTCGGGGCAAGCGGAACGGTTTCCAGAGCTCCCGGTGTGCGGAGTTCTTCTTTCTTATAGCCGAGCTGGATTTGAAGCAGATCGGGTTGGTAATAACGATGTTTGAGCTGCTCGAGTTCGATTATTTTCCACGGTTCGTCGGTGTCTGTCGAATCGTTTACGACATAGTAAATATCCTTCATCGCCTGCGCTGATGCATCAAAAAGTCCGTTTTCGTGCACCACGACCCAATCTTTGCCGTTACGTAGGCTCAAGGTAACAAGATTGATTCCCGACTCATAGTCCCAAAATCGTATGGTATTATCAAAACCACTTGATATTACCTGGCGATAATCGGACGTGAACTTTACCTCGTGCACCCAGCCGCGATGCCCTGTCAGATGCTTTTCGATTTCAAGTGTTTCGGGGTTTAAAAAGAAAATCTGGCCGTCTTCAAACGACGCTATCAGCTGGTTGATCCTCGGCGCATAGACCAGTACAAGACAACGGCTGATGGTTTGCGATGGCGTTACGGTTTTTACAATTTTACCGGTTTTGACTTCCATGAGTGCCAACGAACCATGCGTAGCTATAACTGCCTTTTCACGTGAAGGAAAAACGATATCGGTGATAAAGAATTGAGTCGAGTCGATTGCGACTTTGGTTGTATTTTTTCCGTCGAGCAAATACAGCATGTGCCGGCGCTGTGAGTCAAAATAATTGATATAAGCCAAAGTTTTGTTGTCATACCACGCCATTACGTCAAAACCGCTTCCTCCTTTTTCGGGCGTTATGGTTCTGCTGCGTTTAGCGTTGGCAAGCGAGTATATATCAATTTTCCCGGAATCGAATATCGCAACCTCGGTGCTGTCTTTACTAAACCTCAAAATCTGATCGTCTGATACTACGATCGAATCATGCGCGTTGCGAAACGCATTGTCCCAATATGTCAAGCGCCGTTTGGAATGTAACAGAAAATTATTCTTATGCGGAAAGATGGAGAATTGCGGGCGTCCCAAATCGGCCTGCTCCGTAATCACATTATTGGACAAATCCCATTTTTTTAGTTTTTTATCGGATCCTGCAAGCAATAAGTTTTGTTTTTGCAGGTGGATTCCGTTGAAATCTTTGTGATCGGGAATGATGTCTTCAAATTGCTTCGTTTCAAGATTAAAGTTGTAAACGACACTCGTGCACCCGGAGATGAACTGCACTTTTGAAGATTGTGCCGGCATAACCCTGAGCCGCAGTCCGTCGGCACAGTCATCTAAAATACAGGTACACAGGTCGCTTTCGGCGGTTTTTGATATTTTACCGGCTTTTAAATCAAAAATTAGAAAGGCAAAATTGGTGGTAGCTATGTTTTCGCATAAGATCAAAATCTCATTTGAACTTAACATTGCCAGTTCAATCGGTTCATAACCCGGAAGCGGAAACTTTATTGGATCTCCCACCGTTCTATCCTTTATTGGGGAAATCCGAAATTCTGACGGATTGGTCGTGATGCTGTACAATTCCCGGGCATGATTCGGCAGTAGGCACGACTTCATAGTGGCGCTCGACCAATTCAAATTATGTATGTCCTCTTCTGTATGTGATTGAATCCAGGAAAAATTTATTTCATCATCCTCCAACGAATCATCCGGGGCTACCACAAAGAAACTATTGCCGTCTTCGACATACCCGAGTGTACGGACCCAAAAGCTCCAATAGGGTTGAAACGAAATTAGTTCTCCTGTAGTGAGATTATATTCGCTGACATCCCCGCCAATGCTTCCGCAAATGAAACTTTTCGCATCATCGGCAATGGCTATCGTTGAAATACGATTCAGATTTTCACCTGATATTCGATGATAGATACTGCCGGAGTATAAATCCCAAATGATAATTTCGCCGCCTGCTCCGCCACTTACAACAGTGCGATTATCCTTTGCGATTGCAATTGAATAGGGTGTGTTTTGATGTCCGAAAAATGTATGGACTTCGCGGGAGGATTTACGATCATATATTTTAATCGACATATCCATTGCTACAGTAACCAAAAACTTGCCGTCTGCAGTGAACGCGAAATCTTTTAACCATGCAACACTGGTCGTGGGAATTTTTAATTCAGGCTTTTGCGCGTGCATTCCGACAAAGACGAAGCACAGAATAAGTATTACGAATAATTTTCTCATCAACCGATTATACGTAAAAGAATTTGATTATTTCCTCACAATCTCATAAACAAATTCACTGCTATACCCGTCTATGGCCTCGTTTGATGAACTTGCACCCGAACCTCTAGTATAGGTCTTCTGGATGAATTTCTCAAGGGGATTTGCAGGTCCACGGGTGCCTTCACCACGTGTAGCAACAGTTGGCTGGAAGTTTATTGGCGTAGAAGTCGCGAAACCTTTGAGGATCAAACGTTCGTAGGGCGGACTAAACGAAAAGATGCAGTCTTTGTAAACGACTGTTTTTCCGGGTGCGATCATCCGCTCGTTGTCGTTTTGCTTGCAATTCGGATTCGGCATAAACGGCGCAATCTCACCCATCGAATTGATTTCGATAATGCTGAAGTAAACCGGTTTGGTTCCATTGTTTGTGACCTGAAGCACAACATGGTCGTTTACTGTACCAACTTCAAAAATCCCTGAAGCATTGATGTTCGATCCTTCCGGTTTAAAGGCAGAAGTCGTTCGTGAAGCTGCGTCATGCTCTATCGGAAGCAGTTTGAACTCAAATTGGTAATCTTCGTTCTGCAGACTTAAATTCTTAAGGTACTGCCCCTGCGCATAATTGAACAGCTTGCTGGTAATTTGTTCGACGGCATCGCCACGCGAGCTTGCAACTTCATCGATTGCTGAAAGGCCGCGGGAAGCCCGCAATCCGTACTTGTTTCCCTCTTTTACGATCCATACATCAGCCGCCAAGGTATCGCTGACAATCTTGCCAAGGGCGTTCTTTTCAAGGAATGATTTAACGCCGCTAATGACTGCCGCGTCTGTGACAGGTTTGTCGATGTAAACATTTACCGCAATATCGCCATACGAAGGTTTGTCTACAAACACCCAATATTCCTTTCGATTGTTTGACTTCAAGGGTTTATCCAATTGAATGGTCGATTCATTGTATGTGGCATTCGTAATAATTCCGGTCGCGAGCGCTTTGTCGGCGTTCGCTTTTGTGCTACCCGCGGGCATGATAAAAACCGTCGTACCAGTGAACAGTCTGTTCAGCTTGCCTGCGTTGACCGAGACCGTATTTTGCCTGCCGATCTTTATCACCTCGAAGTACGGCTGCTGCGCAACGATTTCGCCTTTAAACAATTTGTAATCGACATCACCTTCTATAGTCGGAGTTTGATTCGGCGAAATGATATTCATATTAGTTGCAATCTTTGAAAATAGCTGCCGATACGTAAAATCCGATCCCAATTCGTTCATTGCTTTTGAAAATGCAAAACTCAGCGATCCGTAACCGTCATATTCGTAATTCAGCTCGTCGGCCGATGCGCCGCTGATCATCACAAAAGACGCGGCATCATCCGACAATTTTACGCCTTCAAACATTTCACTGCCTTTTTTGACCTGTTTCTTATTGGTTTCCCAACCATCGGGCACGAAAGCGCTTTTTCCACCGCGTGTTTTCGCACCTCTTGTTGCAGAACCCGAGTGACAACTATCGAGGATAAACAACAACTGTCCGTTCTTGCCCAGTTTATTCCTGAAATTTGCGATCACGTTTGCGAGTTCATCGTCGCGTAAATGATTTTCACCTTTATAGTTGTGCGTATATTTTACAAATGCATCGTAAGGAACAAGCGCCTCATCCAAATCGTCGGGTTCTTCGCCATTGTCGTCAAAAATCTGTTGGCCGTGGCCCGAATAATGCACCACGACAATATCGCCGGGCTGCAGCTTGCTTTGCAAAGCCATCAGTGCCGCGGTAATTCCCTGTTTTGTCGCATTCTCATTCGTAAGTACGATGATGTCCGATTCAAGGAAATTCTGGTTCAGCAACGATTGCTTTATCAACGCTACATCATTTAGTGAACTGATTGCTCCCCAGCCAGTTTTGCTTGGATAATCTCCAACTGCTATAATCAGCGCGTGTTTTTTTGCATGCGAAAATTGAAAACTAAAAAGCACGAATGCCAATAGAAAAAATAATTTTTTCATGTTGCAATTTTTAATTTATATCGAAAAGACTGAATGAGATTCCGAAGAAGTAACCAAGTTCATAAACTTTTTTGGTAAAACTTTCCACGTCGCGAAGTTCTGTCGAATCACCTTCGTGGATGCCATTTATGAGCCTGTCGACCGGACCGTATGCGAGTCCGCCCGAGAGCGACAATCTGCTTTTGCTTCCAAGGAAAATGGAAGGACCCAACAAAAAGTTGACGCCTTTCACATTGTCGGACAGCGGGATCGACAATCCGAACGTTCCGCCAATATTAAAGCTTTCGCCCAATACCGGATAAAAGTTTATCATTGTGCTCAGATTCGGGATAAAATAGTCGTTAGCATCCGATCCTACTTCACCGTCTTCATTTATATAGTAATCACGCGACTTATCGCCGAAATTATTCATCGTTACGGCAACACTTGTATTGATCTTGAATCCGCCTTTTGCAAACAGTTTTATGTTTCGCGTTTTCAGCACCGCCTGCGAATTGTCGGCATCGGCCTGTTGTGAAAATTGACTCTGGACGAATTTAAGTTCGAGGTTTACCTTGTCGGATTCGATAACGTAATCGTATGTTTTTTCGAATGTGGAAGATTCGAGCAAGGTGTACATCGAGTTGATATCGGATAAATTCTCAGTCGTTTGGTTGGTCGATTCGGTCAACGTTGTCAACAGCGACTGCAGATCCGAAAACTCGGCGTTTCGTGCCATCAGTTCACCACGGGAAAGTACTTTGGCCGAATCGGCCGCGCGCTCCAATTCGTCACTCATTTTGTTGACTTCGGAAACGATTTCCTGCTTATCGGTAATTACGACCTTCTCAAGGTTCGACAAAAACAGGTAAAAATTCTGGTTTGGATCCGATAGCCGTGCGTCTTCAATCAATAGCGCGAGATCCTTTGCATTTTGCAGGATGGCATCCTTGTTCAGGTTCGGATTCAGCAAATTTGCATGAAGTGTCCGTTTAAGTGCCGCGACCTGTGTCGATAAGTTATTCAGATCTTTGAATTTATTGACCGTAGCCGTACCACGCGTGCCTCTTGCCAAGGGTGTTGGCAAATCTTCTACATTGAGTTTTAGCTTCTCGCCGGAAAAGCTGTTGATACCGCCCAGCAGCGATCCGAAATTGAACCCCTCGCCTCCTTGATGAAGCGTTTCTTCCCTGGCGTCGGCAACAACATCGACTGCAAACGGATTGATGTTCTTTAATTTGACCTGGACCGTACTGTTGCGCTTGAACCGCGGTTTGGCGAGTGTGTCGACAATCCTGTTGTTTTTGTCCAGCCGATAGTAGGTCACCTGATTGGTTTTATAATCCATTTCGATGCTGTAGTTTTCCTGTGCGACTGATATCCCGGAAATGAGCAGAACCGTGTAAATGAGCAATTTTCTCATATTGTTGATACTAGGGAGTTTGGTGCAATATAATAATTTTGTTAATATATTCTTAATAGTGAAAGGACCAGATTACGTTCGCAGTCGCCAAAAGTAAATCGAGCTGGTCGTTCCGAAGATCGCTATAGCGAATCCAACAGAAGAGATTTTATCAAATTCAAACAGATTTTTGTTCAGCAAACCGATTTATTGTCCATAAACCGTCAGCATTAATTTTATCGATATTTTACATGCTGACAGATAAAAGCAATGTCATAACTGAAATTAACATAGGTGAACAAAAATAGAGAAATAAGAGGCGAACTTTGCAGTACAATAAAACTTTAAAAATAAATATTATGGAAGCTACAAAAACAACCGTCTGGAAATTAGACCCCGCACACAGTGAACTGACTTTTAAGGTAAAGCACCTAATGATCAGTAGCGTAAAAGGCGAATTTCAAAAATTTGACGCCGAGATCGTTTCGCAAGGTACCGATTTCGACAAGGCTAAAGTCACCGCTACGGCAGATGCCGCTTCAATTTACACCAACAATATGGATCGTGATACGCACCTTAAAAGCGCCGACTTCTTTGATGTTGAGAACAATAAAGAATTAAAATTTGAAGGAACCGCCTTTGAAAAACTGGATGATGATAACTATAAATTAACCGGGATGCTGACAATCAAGGAAACTTCCAAAGAGATAAACCTTGATGTGGAGCTCGGCGGACTAATGAAAGATCCATACGGACAGGAAAAAGCCGGCTTCTCGGTCAGCGGAAAAATCAACCGCAAAGATTTTGGGCTCACATGGAACGCAGCTCTTGAGACCGGCGGAGTCATGGTCAGTGATGACGTCCGGATCAACGGCGAATTACAATTTATAAAACAAGCATAATAGAATCCTCAGTGTAATTAATTAAATCAAAAAAATGAAAAAAGTAAGTTTAATGGCGCTTGCCGCAGCCGCAATGTTAGTGACGGCATGTAATCAAAAATCGGGTGAAACCACAACAACGGAAGAACAGGAAGTTGCAGTAAAGCACGGCGAAATTTATTCGGTGAATTTGGAGTCGTCCAAAGTGAACTGGAAGGCATTTCACAAAGGCGGGTTTGCGCCACGCTGGGGTACGCTCGACATTCAATCGGGAGAAATTGCCGTGGATGGTGAAAATCTGACGGCAGGCGATTTTGTAATCGACATGCAGTCGCTTAAAGTGGACCCGGCATCGGTCTCAGAAGAAGGCAAAACCTCGACCGATTTGGAAGCTCACTTGAAAAACGCCGACTTTTTTAATGTTTCCGTTAACCCAACTGCTTCGTTTTCGATAAGTAATGTCGCCGACCTTACTGATCCACCGAAAGGTGCTATCGAAGGAGCAAATAAAACGATCAGCGGAAACCTGACGCTACAGGGAAAAACCTTGAATGTATCTTTTCCTGCGAAAGTCACTATCGCCAACGGAACTGCATCAATCGCAGGTAATTTTACGGTTAACCGTACCGATTGGGGGATTAAATTCGGAACTGATGCAGCTGACCCGGCCGAGTGGATGATCAGTCAGGAAATTGAGATCGGCATCAATGTAGACGCATCGAAAAAATAAGGTTCATTACCGGTTATTTATTATTCTAAAAAGCTCCTCATAAAACAGGAGCTTTTTTATTGGGCATACATAATTGATTTTTTGACAATATATTACCGAGTAAAAGCAAATCGTTCCTACTTTTACATCAATGCATTAAAACGTTTATGACTCACACCAACCATATGATGAAGCATGGCGGGCGTATCGACCCATTCCGAATCGGATTGTTTACATTGTCGATCCTGAGCTCAGCATTTCTGCTATTTACCTATCTAAATTATTCACTGTTTAAATTAGACGCGTCGGTTCTTGGTGTACTTCATGAGTTGTTTACGTTGCCATCGATAGTTTGTCAGCCAGTTTTATTTGTACTGGCGTTTTTAAAACTAAAAAGTAAAAATTCCGGGTATGACAAAATGATGATTGCCACGCTCATACTATCGGCACTGACTTTATTGATATTGTGCATGAGTTTCCTTTTACGATAGTGGACTTTTTTGTACTTAAAATTTTTGTTATAACGTGTTATGAGAGGTGCTGGAGCACGTGAAATAAGATGCATCGATTTTCATTATGCTTGCCGCAACGACAAATCATTGAATGAAGGTATAAGTTTTTAGTGGATTGTTTCTATATTAGCGGTAACTTCAAAAGCAGATAACCAAAACCTAATGAGGTATTTAAGAGGATGACTAGTAACAACTGCCTGAACTGCGATAAAGAATTAACAGATAAATTTTGTTCGGGATGCGGTCAAAAAGCCGACACTCGGCGAATATCATTCAAAAATTTTATTTTTCACGATCTTCTTCATGGCACGTTCCATATTGAAAGAGGCATGCTTTTCACCGCCAAACAAGCACTGTTGTGCCCGGGTAAAGCGGCTCTGAATTACATTTCGGGAAAGAGGAAGCGGTATTACAATGTTTTTTTGTTGATTTTGCTAACAATCGGTTATACCCTGTTTATTCGTCACTTCTATGATCAGTGGGAACTCAGTCAGGGCACAATCATTCCCGATCGGGTCTATCCGAACGAGGCCAGCAGGAAGATAGATGAAATAATCGCGCAGAAAAGCAAATTTATAATCCTGCTTTTCGTTCCGTTTGCCGCCTTGAACAGTTTTATCCTGTTTAGAAAAAAGAAGCTAAACCTGAGCGAACACACTATAATCGCGGGAATGGTATTGCTTGGGATGATTTTGATATCGGCAATTGCTCATACTTTATATTATATTAATCTATTGAGAGTCGATTATGTTGCCGATGTAATTAATTTCGTTACCCCATTCCTGGTAATAATACACATCGGATATGGGTATTACAATGCCTTTAATGCCGAGTATTCCAAACTTGGAATCTCCTATCGCGTCGCGTTGTTTTATGGGTTGTTTGCTATTGAAATAATGCTGCTGGTTTACCTAGTAATTGGAATCGTAACAAATTGGAAATATGGGACTACGGTAACCATCTCGCCTTTTAATTAACTAGTGAGGACATGATTGAGATATCCGGTTAGAGACCTGGTTGTACTCAGTAGCAGTACGATTTCTCTATTAGAATTGCCCGCAGGCCTATCATTTATCAATCAGAATGGGTGCGATCACTCAAATTCATTTAAACCATACAGTATCTCTTTCATCTTCGTTCCATTAACTTCGACCGGCCTATAGGCTACATTGAATTTTTGAATCGCTATATCGATATCGGCTTTAAGCTTTGAGTATTCGACCGGTAGCTTGGTTTCGCATTGCTTTTCGTTCTCGTAACTATTTAGAATAATCCTGAATTTTTCATAGAATTTTCCGCCCTGATCGATGAAAGTATTATACTGGATGATAAATTGAAGCAGTCGGTCAATAGGAAATTCGACATTGACCTGCATTTTATACTGCGTCGTTCCTGACGCTGCCTTGATTTTAGCCAGATATTCATCCATTTTATGGTTGATCGTCTCCCAGTCATCATTTGTCCGGCAGCTTTCAAGTACCGATGTATATCCAATTGGCTTTGTATAGTCGCGAAAAAGTAGCTCAAGGTCTTCTTTGATTTTCAAATTACTCGATTGCAGGAACGCAGTTTCAAAATATATCGTATTGAGATCATTCTGCATACGGAGCGTAAAATCTAATACACATTCAACATTTTTTATCTCCGCTTCCTTCTCTTCTTTTGTCAGTGAGGAACCGACCATATTTGTGAGTGTTTGTACGACTGATACAACGGTATTTGCACCTAACATCGAAGTGAGATCTACAGCAAACTTCTTATCGCGTTTGCTCGCGAGGATTTCCTTCATCTTATTGTATTCAGGATACTGATTGGGATTTGACAACTTATTGATTTCACTGAAAGTCCTTACAGATGCAAAATGATGATCGAGACTAAGCACTTTTTCGTACAGTATCTTGATTATCTGAAGCCCTTTCAGGTATCGAATTTTGGATATTTCGGTGTTATTGTCGAATTGAAGTCGCTTAATTTCATCTATTAATTGGTCTTTCGCGACAAGCAATTCTACTTTCTGCTCGACCGAAAACGCAACATGTAGTGCCTCGTTCACCTTTTTCATCTCCAGGTGTTTCTGATCCAGAAGTAAATCATATTTTGCACAAACCACGTGAATTTCCTTCAACATCTGCTCTATCACAGCATCAGGATCCACTTCATTGTTTGCCATTGCTTCAACTATCGAAGAGCAAAAAAGAAAGCTGATAACCAGATAAAAGCGTATCATAAGCTTGTAATTTAATTAGTTTGAAAGGGTAAAAATAATTTCAACCCTGTCTTTTAAAACCGACAGCGGATAATTTCCGGGATATAACTTATTTTTAGTCGAATCTAACGATAGGTTGGTCAGCGTTAGATTATCCAATGTCATATCGTCCTGTTGGACAAACTCAGTAACTTCGCCAACGTCAATGTCGCTGAAGAGCTTACCCGCAATCCGGTATTCATCAGCGCTCGTCAGTGCGCTTCGTAAAATAGTGAGTTTGAATGTCGAACCTGAGATTTTTGTCGCGAACTTCGTATCGGCTGCCTTCGCTATTTCGTTACTCGCAACAATAAAAGAACAGGCACCCCGGCCTGACGAACAATTGGCCTGGTGCCTGCCAAAAGTACTTGAATTTGCAGTCCTGCTCTCGTATTGCGCCGAAACGGCCTGCACGGCAAATGATGTCAGTAAAAGAATAAGATATTTCATGATTTTTGTTTTAAAAGCATCATGAAATACCAATTCGGTTCTTTCAAGAGCTGTGGTATTATTGTACTGCAAAAGTTTTAAGGCTGCTTCGAAAGCGTTAATAAAACCTGCACATTCTTATTTACAATTTCCAACGGATATTCTCCTTTCCTCAAGTACTTGTATCGTGTATCCAAATCCAGATAAAGCAAAACATCAAAACTGAATTCGTAGCTATCTTCCTGGATGAAAGTCAATCTCTCATCAGCCGTAATCTTGGAATACTCTTTACCGAAAAACTTGATTTGATCATCTTTGGAAAGCGTATCGGTATCTAACTCTATAATCATCGAGGTCTTAGTGGCTTTTACAACGTTTGAAATTTTCATTATGATTTTGGCTTTTAAATTTGATCACTCTGCCGTAAACTTATACGTGATACAGATTATAATCCTTGGTATTTTGTCGGCGTATAACTCCTTGAATGGTGATTTTCAATGAATAAAATTAGGATGTAAACGGGTCAATCAATTACACTAAAAGTGTAAAAAGATGGAAAGAAATATTAAAATTGGTCGAAGAACGAATTCGTACTGGGAGTTTGCTGACAATGCCTCAGTCTTCTTTTTACTTTATGTAGCTGGAGTATTTGCGAAATCCTAATTTGACAGGACACTTTCGATTTCGTTTTGGTAAGTACTTTGCATTTTCCAATATTGCTCGAGTGCAATTTGCGAGCAATACTCCTGGAACTGAGCTGGAGTTTCCTGGACATCAGTGAGAATATACTGTTTTACTTCTTCAAGCTTTTCAGGGAAATCCGACAATAGCTTTACAGCCATTTTTAACTTATTGCCATTGCTTATGTAATCAAGCTTTATGACGCTGTCAATCCTCCCCGGCCTCGACGAAATGAAGTTGTGGTTGTCAAGGTTCAGAAAATCCGGGACACCCAAAGCCTCATCTATTTTTGTGATATCGTTTGTTGACACAATTGTAAAGATACCGTCGGTTTTATCGACGCCATCGAGGCAATTCAGCAAAGTATCGAACGTTAGCGGACTCTTAACCTCGCCATTGCCTTCAGAAGATTGATTGCCTTGATAAAACATGCTACCGTTCAGCATGCCCGACAATTGCGATATGTTTTTCCGTTTGTCAAAAACATTGTCGATATCTTCCATTAAAGCAATGCAGGGAACATTCAGCTGCATGCATTGCCAGGCTTTCAGGAATTCGTTGTTTGACATTTGGCCGAGAGAAAAAACATATATCGGCAGATCAAGATCCTCGGCGAAAGCTCTCGCAAGTGCAGTCTTGCCGGTACCGGGAACACCATAAAGCAGCCACCCCTTCTTCCAGGGAATTTTCCGTTCTTTATACCATTCTTTACTTTTGACCCAAAGGTTGACGATTTCGATCAGATTTTCAACCTCCTTTGGAAAGTACAGATTGCCTAAAGCACTTCCTTTGCTTTTCAATTCCAATCCCAACTCATTTTGATTGACTCCGATCAGCTTAAAATTATTGAGCATGTACCACGAATAACCAAATCCATACTTTTGCTTCTTTTCAGTCTCCTGCTGTTTCCTTTCAGGAAAGTAATAAATATTAAAACGGTTCGAATTTTCAATGTCGTCTTCCAATTCCCAGCTAAGCTTGTTCCGCATACCGACGGCCTGTTGAATGATTCCCGCCACATCGATGGTTCCCCTGATTGATATAATATATGAGAAAACTTTTTTGTCGTCTTTAGCCCCGGCTGCATTTTCGGCAGCACCCGATTCCATTCCCTTTTTACTAAAAACAAAAGGAATCCTGAATAAACTAAAGATGAATTTCTTTTGCGACAAGAACACGATCATGCTCTCACCATATTTTTCGAACGCGACCAGGCCATATTTTCCGCTTCGGAAGGATTCATACTGGGATCCAAAAACCTTGTTGTAGTTATTGAACTTTTTGTTGTTTTGAACCAGATAACCGATTATCTCGTTGTGCAGGTCCTCTGTTTTGATCTCATACCTCTGAATAAAAATAGATACGATAAACCACAACGAAGTTTTTATATTGCCCCAAAATCCTGCAATCAAAGCAAATAGTGCACCTCCTTTAAGTAAGTCCATATCTAATTATTTTTATTATTGATGAGCTCCATGGCTTTCTCCAGTGCATCTTCGGATTTGACTTCAATATTCGGAGCAACGCCAACTTTGTCCAGGCGGACTCCGTCGTATGTATAGAAATCGGCTATCGGAACCATTATTCTGTATTTTCCTGAAAGATCAAAAGGCGTGGCAGCCAGCATAGCACCGGCCGTCGTTTCGCCAACAATTACTGCCCTTTTACTGTTTTTTAAACTATAAACGATCGGCTCGCTGGTGCTTCCGGTTCCGCCATTGGTCAGCACATATATATTCCCTTTAAACACCGGGGTTTCCGGTTTTCTAAAAATTAATTTCACCCCTGACAACGTGCGCAGATCATCGGTGAAAGCTTTTGTACTTTTAGGCTGAAGGGCTGGGAGTTTCTTAAATAATTCAGGTTGATATCCTGAATAGCGTAATTTATTGGTTACAAAATACCCCACCTCCATATCTTGAGCGGTAATATGTTTGGCAAATTCAAATGCAGCATCAATACCTCCTCCGGGATTGTTTCTTAAATCTACGATTAGATTCTTATAGTTTTGATTATTTACTATTTTGGGAAGAAAGGTTGCAAGCCCTTCTTTCGAATTGCTGAAATTTTTTATTCGCAGATACGCGGTGCTTGCGTTTTTTTCTTCAAAAGTTACAGCGTTCTTTGCACCCACGGATTCGTCTGGATCAGAGGCATCGTCCTCAATGAATAAACTTAGATGAGTAAAGGGTAGCTGCTGGCTAAGTATATTAAAACCCAGAAACAATTCGATATCGTCCTGGGCAGTATTACATAGTTTTTCGATTTTTTCTTCAAAATTTTCCCATTCCTTGCTTTGGAGCGCGTTTTTTGAATAAATATTATCACGAACGGTTTGAATGATTATGGGGTAGAGATGTTCATAGTTGATTTTTTCTTCAATAGAACTTACGCCATGCAGTGTTCCAACTGATGTAGTGTCATTACTTATAAATTCCCCACTAAGTATTTTATTTCTGATGACTCCCTTAAACTTTAACTTTCCTACCATCGGGATATTCGTATCACCGAACAAACTGTCTTTTTTTTGTTGTCCGGAAATGGTTATGATTATCCCTTTTTTCGGAGATTTACCCAAGATCCGTCCCAATCTGGCTTTTCCGCCAAACACGCGGACATCCGCATTTTTGGGTGATGTTAGTGTAAACTTGCCTTGATCAAATGCTATGTCAAAAAAGGTAGAAAACACGGTGCCATTGCCGAAATCGATTTCACTTTTAAAATGGTTTGTTTTATCCTGTGCAAAAGACATCGTTATAAATAACAGGGAAAAAAAAGTGGTAGGTATTTTCATTAGATGTGATTTTACGCTGCTAAAAAGTTCATTTCAATTAATTCCTCCAAAAACTCCCACTTGACAGTATGGTCATTTATAACCATGTCGGAGTTTGTGATTACATTTTTTGGATCTTTGAAATAAATGAGAACATCATATAACATCGGCGATATCTTCATTATCTGATAATCCCTTTTCGTTATTATGAAGACATTTTCCTCGTCATACTTGATCAATTGTATATACTGATCGACACCCAGGATGATCTCATTTTCACCTGCATATTTTTCTGTAGGAAGAAAGTCATGTTCTTTTTCATTATTTTCTTCCTCGAAAAATTTTTGGATATAAAACCAACCTTCCCATTGTTCGGGATGCCTGTTTAAGAAGTGGCTTAGTTCCCAAAACAACGACTGTGTTAGACCGTTAATAAATTCAGCGCGGGTTTTCTTTTCATATTTTTTGGTGCTTATCTTTTTTAGTCGAACAGTATTGGTTAGATCCTTATTTCGCTTTGTTAGTGCTAAAACCACGTTTGCTTTACTCAAATAGGCAAGCATCGAAATTCCCTGCCTTGCATAAATATCAGAATGTAAAAAATTGATCTTCAAGAGATTCTTGTTGTCACTTAACTTTTTCTCGGAAACCCCGGTGTTGCCATCTATGTAAAACACAACAGATATCCCGCTGTTTATTCGTTTTAATAATTCAAATAACAACCTTGGATTTTCAGCTTCAAGTATTTCCAAGCCTCTGTTCTCGCCATTGACTTGTTTGAATAACGCTTGCGTAACCTCTCCCTGTTCTTCTATGTATTTACCTTCTGTCACTAAACAAAATGGCAATCCAATTCTATTTAAATGCTGAATAAACAATCTAAAAGACCCGGTGTGAAACGTGACAAAAATTTGTCCTTTTTCACTTTCAGTTTCCAATACAGCAGAATTGTCTTTAACCTTTAACTCTTTTAGCGTATGCGGGCAATATTGATCAACGTTGGAAAGCGCCCGATGAAATTGTATATCTTGGATCAGTTTATAGTGCTGGTCATCTTTGAGGTTCAAATATCGTAGAATGTTCGCCGAAATTAATGAAAACGTTCCCAGCAAACCTAGATTCTGGATTTTTTCAAAAGGTGTTCCGTAAACCGCATTCTTGATTTTATCGACCTCCTGTCTGTACATTTTTTTATCCATGATGCAGGAATTAAGAATTATAAGAAAATTGCTGAATTTTGATTAATACCCCTATTTTATCTAAACAAAATAGGGGGGTGGTAATTTTCTGTTACATTGCAGAAAATGTAACATTGATGTTCTGACAGCAATTTTCACCGCCACAACATTTTTTTGCTTCAGATGCAGTAGCAGCATCATTAAAATCGATCACATCGTACTTAGCTAAAAATGTATCAAATTTTCTCAAGTCATCGCTGACCTTTATTTGGCTTCGTACACTCGCAATGTGTTCCCTGTTTTCTCCAGAGGTAGTTTGAATTCTCATAATGTAAAATTTTAGGATTAAAAATCTGAAACTTTTTCAGATGGATTGTTAATAGTTAACAAATGAATCTCGAGTAATTTGTTATATCAAAGCTACCATGACCGCGCTTCGTATTTTTACACTAAAAGGGTAAATAAAGTTAACAGCCTACCTATGGTTAAAAAAAAAAAAAAAACGACATCTGGGAAGTTGCCGTTTTATCTCTAATTTAATAAGGTTTGTGAGCGTCAATTTAAGGCTGTGACGTGCGAATAGTAATACGATAAAAAACGACCATCACTTGAATGGTCGTTATCAATTTTACAATTTCACTATCTAAACCTTGCTACGGAAGCATAATATATTCCGTCATTTTCGGTTACCTGATAGGTTCCGGGAGCCACGATAAACTCACCTGTGATGCCAATTTTTTCAGTAATAACTTTTGGCAATGAAAACCCGGCTCCAACTCGCAATCCGCTGTCGAGATACGGTCGGTTTGCCTGGTAAAATTCGCTGCTGAAAGCGTAGGAAACCGTGCTTTCACTAACTTTGGAAATGGCAGCAGTAAACACGGTGCCAGATGCAGAACCGGAACAAAATCCGGAACCGCTGATACAGGGTCCGGCGTAACTGGAAACTTTTTCAAATCCCACATCGATTTTCATAAATCCTTTGGGTAAGTTTTGTGCATTTGTGGGTAATACACTCACAAATAATGTTGCAATTAAGCAAAAAGCCAATTTTTTCATATTAAATAGTTTTAAATTTTACTTCTGAAACTCTTTCAGAAGTTGGCACAACAAAATAATTGCTGTTCCTTCAAAACTAGTGTTAGATAAAGCGGCGTGTGACCACTATAAGTGTAAAAAACGTTAAAACTTAATATGAAAAAACTATAATAATCCGAGTATGCGGCATTCTTTCAGTATCTCCTCGTCATTTCCCTTCTCTATGCCTAAGAGGTCTTTTATCTTGCTTTTTCGTTTCTTGACAGTATCTTCAGAAACATTCATCTTGGAGGCAATAGACCTTATTTGAAGGCCTTCTGCCAACAAAACAATTATATCCCTGTCCAAGCTGTCCAACAGTCCTTGTGTGAATAAAGGTTGCTTTACAATTTGAGTCACTAGTGGAGTATAATAAGTCTCGCCATCCAATACTTTTTCGAAAGCCTCTATCAAGTGTGGCGGTTTATAATCACTTTTGATGAGTAGCCCATCGGGTTGAATTTTTTTCACGACATTATACAGTCGGATGGCATCAAAATGCGCGGTAAGCATAATAATTTTAGCTGCGGGCATGTGTTTACGGATCAGGACACCCAAGTCTTCACCATTGTATAATTTTTGCTCCGGAAATGCGGGAATGGAATAGTCTAAAAAAATTATGTCAAAATAGGAAGAAGGTTCACGGGTAATAATCCAGTACGCTTCTTCGCAGCTATTGGCTTCGGTAGTTTCAATAGCAAGGTTTTCTTTATTAAGGGCTAACATAGCTTTATACCCTTCAATCATTCCCGGGTGATCATCGATAATTAGAAGTTTCACGACCATAAGAAGCTGATTTGATTCATTGTGAAAGTAGTATTCTAAAACGGAATTATCAAATCTATTTGGGTTCCTTTATTTATTTCCGATTCAATATCAAAAGTCCCATTCAACTCCTGCATCCTGATTTTCATATTATTAATTCCGATACCGTTACTTTTCTGCCGTACATCAAACCCATTTCCATCATCCGAAATAGTCACTTTGATTTGATTTGAATCGGTTTGTTTCATTATTATCGCTACATTTTTGGCCTCCGCATACTTTTCAATATTATGCAACGCCTCCTGAAGGATGCGGTACAAATTGATTTTTATCGTATTGTTTATTAAATCCCAATTTACGGCATCACTTACTTGAAGCGTAAAGTGAATTTGCGTATGGTTTTCTATCTTGGCGAAAAGCTCTTTCACTATCGCTATGAAATTGGAATTGTCTGAAAAAAGATTCGAATTCAAATCATGTGCTATATTTCGGATTTCTTCTTCCACGGCTTGAATTTCGTCTATCTGCGCCGAAAAATTTTCATCGTCAATCAGATTGGCTTTGTATAGAGACGCATACAAATTTAACCGGACCGCATTCAGTTTCCCCATCACGCCATCATGGAGTTCTAGCGATATCCGTTGCTTTTCGATGTTTTTGCCTTCTTCAATTTTTTGCTGCTGATCCAGTATTAATTGATAGATTTCTTCATTTGCTTGTTGCTGTTCCTGTTTTAGCATTAACTCCCGTGTTTTAGCGTTGTGGGATTTGATCTTAAACCATAACAGGATAATAACTATCGAAAACACAGAAATTCCCGCAATAATCCACCGTTGAATGGAAAGGTTTTCTGTTTTTATACTCAGGGTGTTCCTTTCTGTCCTAATTTCGTCGGTTTCAAATTCAATCCGGGTAAATTTATCCCTGGTAGCACGTTCCACAACATGCAGACTATCATTTAGCGCAATATAACGGTTGGAATAATAAGATTTATCGTCAGGATTTGCCTTACCCAAATGCTTTAAAATTTCAAGTTCATCTTCAAAAATGTTGTTTTTATGGGCCTGCACCAGCGCCTGTCTTAGGTAATAATTAGCCCTCGTTGTGTCCTCCTGAGCTAAATAATATTCACCGAGATAGATTTTACTGGTAATTTGAACCGGGACACTCGCTAAACTATCACCTATTTTTAAAATTTTCTGAAACTGCCCTACTGAATTTTTTTCGCCCAATTTAAATTTGGAATATGCAAGCGAATTTCCCAGATAACAAAAAATTAGTGGGTTCTTTTTCTCAAAGTCATCAAACTTTATCGCCTGGGCGGCGGTCTTTATCGAATTATGGTACTCTTTCTTTTTTAGATAAACATTGGCTATATAATTATAAGGCATCACTTTTAAGCTCAAATATTGTGGATCAGCCTTTAAAGCGTCGGATGCCTCGATAGCCTTTGTGTAATATTCAATGGCTTTGTCATAATTTTTTAGTCCATCCAAAGAATTGCCAAGAGTGATATAGCAATTATAAATCAATAAATCAAATTGCTTCTGCTTCGCCACTTTTAAAGCTTCGATAGAAAGCTTTTCGGCACCCACATAATCTTTTTTAAACGTAAGAATATTAGCCCTGATGTTTTTAATATAGTAAGCCAAAACCACTTTATCGTCGATCTGTGAAAAGGATTTCTCTGATTTTGCTAAATAATAATAAGCACTGTCATATTGCGCATTGTCGTAAAAATTATTTCCAATGCGATAGGCTGATTCAGAAATGCCTTCATGATCGTTCCTTATTATCGATTCTTTGTACAGTTTCTTCAGCAGTCGTAAATACTTCCCTTTATCGCCCGATTCATAAAATACCGCTGCTAAGTCAATTATAATTTTATTATTTATGGAATCATTACTTTGAATAAACTCATAAGCCTTATCAGCACTTAGAAGTCTCGATTTTAAATCAATTGCCCTGTTCGAGGAATTTACTACCAGAGAATCTAAATCATTATTTGATAATAAAGAAGAAGTGTCTTTTTTCTCTGGAGTACAACTCAGAAAAAAGACACTACTTAATAGTACTATTTTAATTGCTTTCAAATCCGTATTATATATTTCAAAGCTACAACTAATATTTTTGAATTTATTGCTTAAGGTTTTGGTGGCGTAGGTGAATTAATAGGCGGCCAGATCGGAGGAGCAGTTCCATCATTGTTATTATTTGAATTTGTATTGTTGAACGGAATTGAGTCGTTTATTAGAGTGTCGTTCCGCTGCAGAAAGCTTTCCTCAATTATTTCCTTTTTAGGTTGGAATTCAACGTCATCTGTCGTACAGGAGACAAAACAAACAATTAAAAATATTGCTGCCAGGGACAGCAAACGGAGTTTCGCTAATAATTTCGGAACTTGGTGGGCACTGGAATAAATTGATTTCATGGTTAGGATTTTTTAAGTGAAGCAGAATCATTTTGTCAATATGAACAATGTATACTTCGGTAGTTAAAATTTTTTGAATAAATATTCAGTAATATTACAATTCAAAAGTAATCGATACCATAATGTTAAATTTACCTTAAAAGTGTAAAGCATGTTAAAATGTTGAAAAGGAATGACACGCAATCAATTGGCCATCTGAAGATATAATGTCTTGTGTTTTTTAAATCGTGCGACAATGCGATTACGAAGTAATTTCTAAACGAAGCAAGTAGGAAACTGGATAAAATATTAGATCAAAGCAAAATAATAATTTGCCTTTTTGACCCTTTTGCTGCGCTGAACTCCAGAATAATATTCAGACGAAGACGTTTAAACCTTGCAGAACATTGCATCATTTTAGGGATGATACTGCTGGGAATGTCTTTGATATCTTTAATTGGAAATGTCCTCTTTTCTCTAAACCTGGTTATTAGCTTCAATGATACCTTTGCGTCCATTTACGGCAATACCTTTATCGGACTTATTGTTGCCCACATTGTTTATGGATATGCTAATGCTTTTGGCCCGGTCTACTCAAAACTGGGCTTTACCTATCGGCTACTATTGTTTTTCGGATTGTTATTATTGGAAACATGGGCCCTGCTCCTACTGGCGGTCGGCTTTGTTACGGACTGGCAGTTTTATACTGTAAATATTGTCAATCTATTCAGGTAATTTTCTAATATAAGTGGTTCAATTTCGATCATATTTTGACAATCATACTAATCATTATTACCAAAACGATGTTTTCACAAGCTACTTACTTGTTGGAGATTTCTTCCGAAAAAGTGCTTTGAATCCCATAACAACCAACACAATCACAACACCCACAATCAATCCAACTGCAAATTCCTTAATTATTGACGGAACACCCGGAAACAAATGGTGCAGAAATTCGATATTGTGGACAAATATCCCGCCCGCGACCATCAATAAGGCAATGGTTCCGACAAATGCCAGAAATTTGATAATTATTGGAAGCAGCGCCACCAACAAAGTTCCAAGCTTAAAACGGAATCCTTTATTTGGATCGCGTTTAATCAAGCTCAGTCCCGCATCGTCCATCCGGACAATTATCGCAACGATTCCGTAAACTCCGACGGTGGCAAGCAATGCGACTACGGAAACGGTCAGGATCTGAAGCGTCAGGCTCTTATCGAGTACGCTTCCGAGAGCGATGATCACAATTTCGACCGACAATATGAAATCGGTTGTGATGGCCGATTTTATTTTGGCTTTTTCAAGCTCGGGATCTTCCTTTATTTCTTCGATGACTTCATGTCCTTCCTTCTTGCGGAGGAACAGGAACTCTACGATTTTCTCCGCGCCTTCATACGCAAGGTACACGCCTCCGAGAATCAGGATCACAACAATCGCAATCGGAAAATACACATTGAGCAGCAAGGCAATCGGAACGATAATGAGCTTGTTGATAAAGGAGCCTTTTGTGATGGCCCACAGTACCGGGATTTCGCGCGAGTGCAGGAATCCCGTTGCTTTCTCGGCATTCACAGCCAAATCGTCGCCCAATATTCCTGCAGTTTTCTTTGTCGCAATTTTTGCGGTTACCGCAACATCATCCATCAATGCGGCGATATCATCCAAAACCGCGAAAAAACCTGAAGCCATATATATTGTTTTATTCCGTAAAAATAGGAATTAAAATCGGCTGTCGAAGTGCATTTTTACAACTTGACATTCCGCAGGCGAAGCGAATTCATAATCACCGATACCGAACTGATGCTCATAGCAGCTCCGGCAATCATCGGCGAAAGCAATATACCGAATGTTGGATATAATATTCCCGCCGCTATCGGTATTCCCAAAACGTTATAGATGAACGCGAAAAACAGATTCTGTCTGATATTCTTCATCACTTCCTTGCTCAGCGACACGGCTTTGACGATTCCCTGCAGATCGCCTTTAACGAGCGTAACGGCAGCGCTCTCAATCGCGACATCGGTTCCGGTGCCCATCGCTATTCCGACGTTCGCCTGTGCAAGTGCCGGGGCATCGTTTATTCCGTCGCCTGCCATTGCCACCACTTTTCCCTGATCCTGCAGCTTTTTGATCTCGTTGCGTTTGTCTTCCGGCAGAAAATCGGCCTTATAGCCCGTCAGGTTCAATTCGGCTGCTACCGATTTTGCAGTGTTTGCATTATCGCCTGTCAGCATGACTACCGCAATTTTATTATCAAGCAATTGCTTGATAGCGGCCTTACTTGTTTCCTTGATTTTATCGGTTATCGTAATGAATCCCGCTGCCGTCCCGTTTATCGATATATAAGAAACCGTTTTTCCCTGCCGCTGCTGATCGGAAGCGCGGATAAATAGCGGATCCGGAATCGAAACGTTTTCCTGATCCATTAATTTTTTGTTTCCAAGGGCGATTCGTTTGCCTGCTATCGATCCGATAACGCCTTTGCCGGTAACCGAATTGAAATCGGCGGCATCAACCAGATCAATTCCGTTTTCACTCCCGAAACTTACAATGGCACGCGCCAATGGATGTTCGCTGTATTTGTTTAAAGATGCGATTAATTGAAGTACTTCCTTTTCATTAAAATTCGGCTCCGTAACCAATTCGCCTACCGACGGTTTGCCTTCGGTGATCGTGCCGGTTTTGTCAATGATCAATGTGTCGACTTTATTCAGCCGTTCGAGTGCTTCCGCATTTTTGATGAGTACGCCGTTTTGCGCACCGCGTCCCACGCCAACCATGATCGACATCGGAGTTGCGAGTCCGAGTGCACACGGGCAGGCGATGATCAAAACCGCAATCGCATTCGTCATGGCGAAAACCACATTGGAATCACTTCCTGCGATCAGCCATGCGAAAAAAGTCAGAATTGCAACTCCAATTACAATCGGGACAAACCAGCCCGCTACCCTATCGACAATTTTCTGGATCGGCGCACGTGACCGGCTTGCATCGTTGACCATTTTTATGATTTGCGAGAGCAACGTATCGGCACCGACCTTTTCGGCAATCATTGTAAACGACGTTGTCCCGTTAATGGTTCCGGCGGTAACTTTGTGGCTCGTGAGCTTCTCAACCGGCATCGGTTCGCCCGTAATCATCGATTCGTCGACAGTCGCGGCTCCCTCTTCAATCCGGCCATCGACAGGAATTTTTTCTCCGGGTTTTACGCGTAAAATATCGCCTGTCTGAATCGCTTCTACTGCGATCGTTTTTTCATTTCCGTTTACGACAATTGTTGCAGTCGACGGAAAAAGTTTCAATAATTCCTTTATCGCACCGCTGGTTCTGCTGTGTGCCCTGGCTTCCAGAAGCTGGCCGAGCAAAACGAGTGTCAGGATAACCGCAGCGGCTTCAAAATAGACGTGAACAACACCCCTATCGTTTTTGAACTGTGCGGGAAAAACATCGGGAAACAGTAGTGCGACGATGCTGAAAAGAATCGCCACGCCGGTTCCGAGTCCGATTAGAGTAAACATGTTTAATTTTCGCGTAACGACCGAGACCCACGCGCGCTCGAAAAACATCCAGGTCACAACTACAACGGGAAGGGTCAGGACAAGCTGAATCCAGTTCCACGTCGACATCGGAAGAATTTCCATCAGCGGATTGTTGGGCAGCATGTCGATCATCGCGATAACGAACACCGGAATCGTAAACGCGACCGCGATTATGAACTTTTTTCGCAACTGACGATATGCATTGTCTTCCTCTTCTTCGATAGGTTCCGTCGGGACGAGGTCCATTCCGCAAATCGGACAATCGCCGGGAGCATCTTTGATTACATCGGGATGCATCGGACACGTATATTTTACTGCTTTTGGCTGAAGGGTTGGCAGTTTCTCAAGGTTCATCCCGCATACCGGGCAGCTTCCCGGTTTGTCATATTCTTTATCGCCTTCGCAATGCATCGGGCAATAATACGTTCCCGGCGAATGGTCTGGCTGATGATTATGATGTGCAGTAGTAGAATGTTTTTTATGATGCTGACCTTGAGGCGCAATCTGGTACCTGCTTTCGGGCCCTCCCAGCGCATTTTGAAGCGTCTCGGCCGAAACATGATTGTTCATTGTGACAATTGCCGTTTGATTGTCTTTCGAAACCTCGGCATCGGTAACTTCAGGAATCAAAAGCAGTTTCGATTTTACGGAGGCTTCACAACCTGAGCAGGTCATTCCGGTAACTTGGTAGGTATGTTTCATGATTCGAATAGTATACGCACAAAGTTCCTGAATTCATCGGTTTCACGGTTGCATAATTATTGAATCAATCTGCAACATTTATAGATTGTCGAGCGGCTTTCGTTTTTGCGCTTTGAGTTCCTTGAAAAATGTTGGCGTGAGACCGGTGATTTTTTTGAATTGACGCGTCAGATGTGAGGCACTGCTGTAATTTAACAGCGTCGCAATCTCGTTGAGGTTCATTTCGTCGTAAACGAGCAGTTCCTTTACACGTTCAATTTTCTGCAGGATATAATATTGCTCGACCGTAATTGATTCGTGCTGCGAAAAAATACTGCTGATATAGCTGTAATCGTTACCGATTTCATGCGACAAATATTCCGACAAATTAGTTTTCAGATGATTGTCTTTGGAATAAATCAATTCGATTATCAGGTTTTTTATTTTTTCGACAATACGGCTTTTGCGGTCGTCGATAATTTCAAAACCATGCGCATTCAAAATTTTGCTTAATCGTTCGAGATCAAATTTTTCGAGCGTCTCCTCAATGCAGACCTCGCCCAATTCAATCGAAATCGGACTAAGCCCGAAGTTTTCAAGTTCCGATCGCACCACCGTCTTGCAGCGGTTGCAAACCATATTTTTGATATGCAGTTTCATATTTGTTACGGCCAATAGCGTAAAAGTAAGCACTAAAACCGAATTTCGGAAAATTGCCGCAATGTAATAATGATAGATTATATCATCTTCGTGTAAGGCGTTTCGGGTTTATGTTTTCGAAATTTGGTTGAATCGATTGCGTCAACCATAAGCCTTTAATTATGGCAGTAAAAAAACACAAGGCCGAAACCAATAGTAAAACATCAGGCAAAGCCGGCAAAAATACGCGCACTTCCGAAACTGCGTTTTTATTGCAGAACGGAACACCATCTGCTATTCCGCACGCAATAAAACCCATGCTTGCCACGCTCGTCAAAGAACCTTTTGATGATCCAAACTGGATGTACGAGGTTAAATGGGACGGCTATCGATCGTTGGCGTATATTGAAAAGGGTAACGTTACGCTCGCCTCGCGCAACAACAAATCATTTACCGAGAAATATTACCCGATTGCTGATGCGATGTCGAAATGGCAATTGGACGTCGTGCTTGATGGCGAAATCGTCGTGATCGGAAAAGACGGAAAAGCAAACTTCGGCGCACTGCAAAACTGGCGAAGCGAAGCCGATGGAGCACTTGTTTATTACGCGTTTGACCTGCTTTGGTACAATGGAACCGATAGTATGGCATTGCCTCTCTCGGAACGGCAGAAAATCCTAAAAGAAATTTTGCCAAATGATGACGACCGTATCCGGCTCAGCCAGGTATTTCCCGATGGAATCAACTTTTTCGAGGCCGCAAAAAAAATGGGGCTCGAAGGAATCATCGCCAAAAAACGCAACAGTGCATATATTCCGGACAGCCGATCGAAGAATTGGTTGAAAATCAAAGCCAATCAACGTCAGGAAGTCGTCATAGGCGGATTTACTCAAAATGAAGGCTCGTCCAAACCTTTCAGTTCATTATTGCTTGGCGTACATAAAGACGGCAAATTAAACTACGCGGGCAAAGTCGGCACCGGATTCACCGAAAAAATGCAAAAGCAGATGATGGAACAATTCAGGCCGTTGATCACTTTAAAAAGCCCTTTCGAGTTTGAACCTGACATCAACAAACCGTCGCGGTTCCGTCCGAATCCACCGAAAGCTACAGCAACGTGGCTCAGGCCGGAGCTGGTATGTGAAGTCAGTTTTGCCGAAATTACCGAAGACGGTGTTTTTCGCCATCCGTCGTTCATCGGAATGCGTGCCGATAAAAAAGCTTCGGAAATCGTGATAGAAAATCCTTCCGACACTGAAAATGTAGTAGATTCTGAGTATGCACTGGTTACGGCTCCCAAACGCAGCGGGAGGAAAACACTTCTGAACCCGAAAGAAGAAGCACAGGTCAAAAAGGTTAATGGTCACAATTTGAAGTTCACCAACCTCAGCAAAATCTATTGGCCTGATGAAGGTTATACGAAACGCGACCTTTTTAATTACTACTATCAGGTAGCCGAATACATACTTCCGTACCTCAAAGACCGGCCGCTTTCGCTGAACCGGTTTCCAAACGGAATTTATGGGAAGAGTTTTTATCAGAAGGATGTAAAAGGCAAAGCACCCGATTGGGCAAAAACATTCCCGTATACCACAAGCGACGGATTGGACAAAGAATTCCTGGTTGGCGCTGACGAGGCAACGCTATTGTGGATGGTGTCGCTTGGATGCATTGAAATAAATCCGTGGTTCAGCAGAATACAGCATCCCGACAATCCCGATTATTGCGTTATCGACCTGGATCCGGATCAAAATACGTTCGAACAGGTAATTCAGGCGGCACAGGAAGTCAAAAAAGTTCTTGACGCTATTGCAGTTCCGGGTTTTGTAAAGACCTCAGGTTCGACCGGAATCCACATTTACATTCCGCTTGGAGCGAAATATTCATACGACCAATCGCAGATGTTCGGAAAGCTCATCGTGACGATCGTGCACAACAGGTTGCCGGAATTTACGAGCTTGGAACGCCAAATCAAAAACCGCGGCGGAAAAATGTATCTCGACTTTTTACAGAATCGTCCGGGAGCTACAATTGCGGGTCCGTATTCGCTTCGGCCAAAACCAGGTGCAACGGTCTCGACGCCTTTGCATTGGGATGAAGTCAAAAAAGGGCTTGCGATGAAAGATTACACCATAAAAAATGCCGTTGCGAGGATTAAATCGGAAGGCGATCTGTTTAAAGGTGTTTTGGCAGATGGAATCGATATGGATAAAGCACTTGTGAAAATTCAGGAATTATTCCACTCTGCAGATTAATTTTTTATCGACGATTTACAATTTATAATGCATATCATGGAAATACTGACTATTGACTGGGACAGTTTGTTTGCGATGGAAACATCAATTTTGGAACTGATACTCCGCGGTGCGATCTTATACTTTGGCATCCTTTTGTTGATGCGGCTGCTACCGCGACGCGCCGGGGGCGAACTTGAAACGATGGATCTAATTTTTGTGCTGCTTATAGCTGAAGGCGCGGCGCATTCACTTGGCGAATACACCTCGATATCGGAAGGACTGATCGTAATTGTGACTTTGATGACGTGCAATCATCTCGTCAATCTGCTGAGCTTTCATTTTCCGGCATTCGAAAGAATTGTTGTTGCCAAGTCCTTGCCCATTATAAAAGACGGAAAACTGATCCGTAAAAACATGCGTCGTGAATACCTTACGATGGACGAGTTGAAAGAACACTTGCACGAAGAAGGACTTGAAGACATCAGCAAAATAAAGATCGCACGTGTTGAAGGCGACGGAAAGATCAGCTTCATCCTTAAATCGTCCAAAAATTAACAGCTACCGCGAATTTTATTCCTGCCGGTATAGCAACAGGTTTTTAACCGCGAGCCGCTCAGTCAGCCAGACTTTGAGTTTTTGCTTCTCGGCCGCGCTCAATGGTGCATCGGAATCATAAAGAATTGCGGTCATCGGCACCAGGCTGTCTTTCTGGGTGATGACATTACCGCCGGTAACCGAAAGGGTTTTTATATTCGGAAATAACGTCCGCGTTTCCCTTGCAAGCTGAAAATCATTGAACTTAATTTTGACGAGTTCCTTTTCAAGCTGCGCAATTTTAACATCTTTATTGTTCAGTTCATTTTCGCTGCTTTTTATTTCGTCGAGAATATCGCCTTTTAGAGCATTGAACCGGTCGGTACTGTCCTGCCGGATAATCAGATCGGTTCCCTTAAGATACGGATTCCGATTTAATTTTTTCTCAAGCGATTGCATTTCATTCTCGGAAAATCTTTTGGAAAGCAAAGCAAGTTCGATTTTTTTCTGGTTCGCTTTGGCATCGGTCTTTTTGTAGACGATGATATATCCTTTTGAAGTAAATTCGTCATTGATGAACTTTTCCGTAAACTTTTTGAATTGCTGCTCCTTATAAAGCGAATAGGCAAGATAGCCGCTCGGCACGAGCATTACGACGATGAGTAGCGTTATTATTACCCTGACCTGCTTCTGATGACGTTCATCTACCTGCTTTTTCGCAGGATATTTCAAGTATTTGATGACAAGGAAAGTTGCGATGCCGATAAATACACAGTTGATGCAGTAGAGATAAAAAGCACCCAAAAAGAACGACAATTGCGCCGTTGCCAAACCGTATCCGGCCGTACAAAGTGGCGGCATCAACGCTGTCGCGATCGCCACACCGGGAATCGGATTTCCTTTATCTATGCGGGTAACTGCAATAACACCTGCAACGCCACCAAAGAACGCAATAAGTATATCATAAATATTTGGGGCCGTACGTGCAAGTAGTTCCGACTGTACATCTTTAAAAGGACTGATAAAGAAGTAAAATGTAGACACGATCAAGCTGACCAAAGTTGCAACGAACAAGTTTACCAACGACTTTTTAAGCAGTGTGAAATCGTAAATCCCCAACGCGAATCCCGCCCCCACAATCGGGCCCATCAATGGCGACATCAACATCGCTCCAATGATCACAGCGGTCGAGTTTACGTTTAGTCCGACCGAGGCGACTAAAATCGCACAGGCAAGAATCCACAGATTCGCTCCTTTAAACGTGATGCTTTTCTTGACCGACTCAAGAGTCTTTTCGCGATCATCTTCGCCCTCGAGCAAATTGAATATAGTGTTGAATCTCATTATGGCTGTAACTGGTGTGCACCAAATTTAGTCAATATAGTATCTAATCTCCTGTTAAAAAATCACAATCAAAACATTTTAAAGCGTTTTGCGTGATGCAAAATTTTTAATCGCAGTTGATTTGTTGTGCATCGATTTGTACTTTTAACAGATGTGACTGAACCAAACGGAAATTTTAAACAGCTTGAAGGTTGTCGCTACTTCCTTACTGACAAACACTTAAACGATATGGGAAAGCAAAATAAAAAAGAACTGTCGGAACAAGAGCGCAATAATTTACTCAACACGCTAAGTGCACGTTTTGAAAAAAATAAAAAACGTCATCCAAAAATGGATTGGGAAAAAATAAAATCCAAGATTGAGTCGGCCGATGATAAACTTTGGTCGCTTTACGAAATGGAGCAAACCGGAGGCGAACCTGATGTTGTGGACGTTGACGAGAAAACCGGCGAATACATTTTCGTTGATTGTTCAACCGAAAGCCCGAAAGGAAGGCGAAGCATCTGTTACGACCCTGAAGCACTCGAATCACGTAAAGAGCACAAACCAAAAGACAGTGCAGTTGGCATGGCAAAGTCGATGGGAATTTCAATACTGACCGAAGAAGAATACCGATCGCTGCAAAAATTGGGCGAATTTGATCTGAAATCGTCGAGCTGGATTGAAACGCCGCAGAATATCCGCAAACTTGGCGGCGCACTTTTCTGCGACCGGCGTTACGATACGGTATTCACCTATCACAATGGCGCCGAATCGTATTATGCCGCACGTGGTTTCCGTGGATGCTTAAAGGTCTGAATTTCTAAAATTTAATCCGAATTTATCTTTCATGATTCAATTCGTTTATTAACTTTTCATTTCAAAGTACATTGAACATCAAACTACTTGTTAAAAAATCCAGTTAATCATTTAAAAAGATCGAAATGAAAAAACACAAAACAAAGCCGTTTTTCTCAAAATCATTGGCTTTCAGCATGCTTGCCGGCGCGTTAATTGCATTTGCGCTAATAGCATTTTTCGTGTATGGTGTCGACAATCCCGATCCTGATTGGGGTCGATATTGGATGATCCGTCCGCTTGTCATTGTCCCGTTTGCAGGTGCCGTTGGCGGCGGATTCTTTTACTGGATGGAACGACAGGGTTTCCAAAATGGAGTAAGAGTTCTCTCAATGCTGATAAGTTTCATCGTTTACATAATCGGACTTTGGATAGGGTTTGTTTTAGGACTCGACGGAACTTTGTGGGATTAATCAGTATAATCACTTTGCTGATCTGATGGAATATTTTGTACAAAAAACTTCAATTGTTCGTAAAATCTGGGGACAGAGCGATACGATCCTTTTCATCTTTGCAGGTGCATCGGCCGAGTTTGCTTTAAACAAAGCGGTCGACTGGCTCTATTTTACCGGCCGGCTTCCCTCCGACCCGCTTGGCAGGCTGTTTTCGACTGTTTCGTATGCGCGTAAAATCGTGTTTTCGGATTATCAAAGTGCATTGCGCGCAATAGATGCTATGGCTGCGATTCATTCGGATGTCGAAAAGAAACGCGGAGCACGAATACCGGATTGGGCGTATCGCGATGTGCTGTTCATGATTATCGATTATTCGATCCGGTCGTATGAGCTGCTTGAACACAAACTTGACCATGATGATAAACGGGAAGTTTTCGATGTTTTTAACCGCGTTGGAATCAGGATGGGACTTGCCGGACTACCCGACTCGTTCGAACAATGGCTCAAAATGCGCGACGAACATTTGCGTGATGATTTGCAACGAAGTACCTATACCGATGATTTGTTTCGACAATATCGAAAGCATCTTGGCGCAGTGCGGTTTTTAATTTTAATTGAAAGCCAGAAACTGGTGGTTCCAAAGCCGGTTAAATCGTTGATGGAATTTAGAAATCAATCCCTTTTGACACCACTTTTGAGCTTATACAAAATCAGCCGCCTGGTAAAACTGGATTGGCTTCTGAAAGAAATGATATTGCCTTCCAAATACAAAACGGAAATCAAAAGCCTCGACATTGCAACCCGTCGCACAAATGGATGTCCGTTCAGACAATGAAATCAGTTTCAGAAACACCGGCTGATTAATTCATGCAGGATTGTTGTCAAAACATTTTTTTTTTAAATTGTTCACAAAAAACAGTATGCTTTTCGATACGTTCATTTATAACAAGGAAGCAAATAATCGGATGATTGAATCGGTACTTACAACAGCCGACCGGCCGCAAAAAGTTCTCGAACTTACAAGCCACATCCTGGTTGCACATCGCATTTGGCTAACACGGATTACAGCACCGGCCGATGCCACTATGAATCCCTGGTCGGAGGTTGCGGTTTTATTTCGATGAACAACCAGCTTCATCTCGATACCGAAAAAATGCTCAAAGTGGAAGATTTAACCCGTCGCGTTTCATATGTGAACACCAAAGGGGAAGCTTATCGCAATTCGGTTCAGGAAATCTGCATGCACCTACTGCTCCATTCCGCCTATCACCGCGGACAAGTCGCGCAGCTTCTACGTGCCAATGGCGGCGAACCTGCCGTGACGGATTATATTTTCTATAAAAGAATGCTGGGCGATTAAATTCAAGATTTTTGATTTGGCTTCACTCCGTTCCGGTTTTGCCAGCAGGCCAAATTCAGATCAGTGGCGGCCCAGCATTTTACTTTCGACTAAACTTTAAACTTTTATTAAGGAAATTCCGTCTAACTTTATAGTGTGGGCGACAGCAATCTGAAGGAAAATAAAATAAAACACTATGAAAACAACGATTTCAAAATTATTTACCGCAGCACTGATGCTGACCTTATTCCTTGTCCCTGCCGTGAGTTCGGCTCAAATGAGCAAAGTGGAAACCTCGGTAATCAAAGATGGATATGTGATGCTCGACGGAAAAATGATGGCTTTGACCGATGGCAAAATGACGCCAATGAAAAAAACGGTAAAAATGGACAACGGAACAAAGATCAGAAAGAACGGGCGGGTTAAAACGGTCGATGGGAAACGCATAAAAATGGAAAATGGACATTGCATCGACAATGTGGGTAAAATTGAAAATTGCAATGCAAACTCGACTTACTACACCTGCACACATCATAAAGAGGTTCGTGCTGCAAAAGACGGTAAATGTCCGCAATGCGGAATGGACCTTGTCAAGAAAAATTAATTACTCCACGGGCGGCTTTTGCCGCCTTTTTTGACCCGACTAATTGAATTGCCCACTCCAGTTATGTACAATAGTTACAATTAAATAAAGAAAGATGCATACTCCAAATAAAAAATCAGTACAACAAGACGACACCACGCGGAACCGCAGTACAGAAGAAGACGGCGTCACTCCAACGCACGATAAAGCGTCCGATATTGGTGCCGGACGGCAAATTGGCGATCCATTGGCCGGAACGCTTTCAGACCGCGCCGGTGATGAGGCTTTCGATGATGGTACCCGAATACGAATTGACGATGCCGATACATCAGACGATGACCTGTAGCGTTATATTTAGATGTAGCCGTTCTGTTTTGCATGACTTTCTGCATCTTCCGATTTTTCAACCAACAAAACCGGCGTCGCCCTGAAATTATCGACAATACTCCGTACGTGCTGCATCCGTCGCTTGTGCTTCACGCTGCGCAGGTAAATGCATAAAATCCGATCAGGAAATTGCGCTGCTATATCGGTATAAATCGATGCGTCGTGTTCGCCACTATCGCCAATCAATATGAATTTCAGATCGGGAAACGCTTCAAGCAGTTGTAGGATCTCTTTTTGTTTGTGCGGCTTTTCGTCACCCGCCGCGCGCTGAAAAATACTGCTGAAACTACGTAACAGGATCGGGCCTTTCGGGAAACCGTTGTGATCCAAAAAATGCTTCAGGTACTGGTACATGTTCCACGGACTGTTGCTGATATAGAAAATCGGGTTTTTTTCGGCGTCATTGATGCCCCGATGCAACTTTCGATAAAGATCGGGCGCGCCCTCAAGCGGAATCCGCTCAAATGCATTTACAAAAAAGGAGTTCAGCAGTACTTTCCACTTCAAAAACGATGTAACGCCGGTATTCAGGATCGTATCGTCAATATCGCTGATAATTCCGTAATCGGCTTCTTTCTCCGGAATCAGAAATTCCCCTTCATACAATACCGACGAAAATGCTTCATTCGCAGCATAAAGTTCGTACGATACCCACCCTTCGTTATCGGCAAGCATCGAAATATCTGCCGGCAATATCCCGTCAATCAAAAAATAACCTTTGCCGTCGGTTTTGGTTTTAAGTTCAACACCGCCAATATTCGCTATAATTTCGCAATCCGCAATTTCATGGGTATTGAATTGTAAAAAAGCATTTTTCAATGTTCGGAAAAAAGACTGCTTTGCTGCAATTTCAAGCGGTTCGTTGTCGAGTACGCGTCCTTTGATGTAGATATGGAACGATTTTCCATAACTCCGATACGGAACGATCAGTATTTTTTGAAGTTCATAGCGGCCAAAGAGTTTACGTATTCTTTTTTGCATGCGATGGGTTTTCTCAAATTTAGAAATATAATCTGCCATCACCAATTTATTATCGTACTTCCGGCCAAATACAGTTGTGTCGGTACTGCCTATTTCGTACCTTGTTGACACATCCTTTCACAATGATCCCACCGCTACGATTCAAATTTGCTACAAACGCCTTTTCCGATTTTTGGAAGTATGAAGACGGCAAAAAGATGCTGGCCGAATTAAACGAAATTCCGTCGTTATCGCAGGCTGAAAATTATATACCGTTGCTTTTCAAGGTAGATTCAATCGCAGATGACGTGATAGCCGAATGTTTCCGTGATAAGAGTTTTGGAATGGCCATGCAGCCCGTTATGGACTACGCAGCCGGAAAAGTGCCATTGCACGAAGCTCCTGAAAGTGTTCAAAGATTACTGAATTCAATGTATGAAGTTCCGGACTGGCTCAATTCCGATAAACTCGAACTCGGTCGTGAATTATGCAACCGTTCGGGAAAATCCGGACTGATTGTACTTCGGAATTACAGCCTGATGCTCGGATATCAGTCGGCCGCAATAAACAAACCGCTTATTGCGACAGGTGCATTACATTCTGGTGCCGTAAAGCGGATTGCCGATACGACGAACTTTTGGTATGCGGTGACGGGGACAAATGCGTTGGCGCCGAATTCAGATGGTTTTTTATACTGTTTGAAAACGCGTCTCGTTCACTCCTACTCGCGCGTAATGATAAAGGAAAAGCTCGACTGGGACGTTGCCGACCATGCCGAGCCATTGAATCTTTGGGACATGCAGGCGACGTATCTGGGATTTTCGCTTGTTTTCATGCGCGGCCTTAAAAATCTCGGTTTTACGATATCGGAAGCCGAAACAGAGGCGATGTATCATTTGTGGAAATATATCGGTTACCTGATCGGAATTCCTGCTGAAATCATGCCCGACACCAACAAAGACGCCATCCGTAATCTATATCTGTGGAGCAAAACCCAGCCGGAAGCCGACGCCGATTCGATAGCCCTTGCACAGGCGCTGCATCAGGAACCGCTTCAGGCGCCATGGCCAAAAATGCGCTGGCAGAAACGAATTATCCAGCAAGTGAACCTCGCGTTCAATTATCATTTGATAGGTGATCGATCCTGCGCTGTGCTTCAATTGCCAAAATCAAAATTCCGCAACTTTGTCCGAATAGTAGTAAGGTCGAATAAAATGGATCAAAAAATAACCGACGCATTTCCTAAATATCGGAAAAAGCAGATACGTAAAGGCCGTGCCGAACAGTTAATCATCCGAAACCGCGTAAATTCTTAATTCTGGCTTGCAAGCGTAAATTGCTGGATTTCACCGCAGGACTGAAACGGACACTGCCTTATTGGTTGGGCCGGTTCGGCATTGAACGCCGACTTTCGGATTCCGTATAAGGTATCAAGCGGACTAAAAGCACGGTGTTTGTCGCATTGCGCCACGTGCAGGTACACCATCGTGGTTTCGATTCGCACATGCCCGAGAAGATTTTTGATTGAAACGATGTCGAGCCCGTCTTCCAGAAGATGCGTCGCATAAGTATGGCGCAAGGTGTGCGTGGATACTCTTTTGGAGATTTCTGCCTTCTTGCATGCATGTTTGATTGCAAAACAGAGTCCGCCGATAGAAAATATGTTGTTGGGATCTTTTGTTATACTGAATTTCGATTTCAAAAATAGATATTCATACGGTTTTACCTCATCGAGATACATCCTGATTTCCGATATCAGCAGCGAGCTCATCGGAACATAGCGGTCCTTGCCGCCTTTACCATCCCGCACGAAAAGCATTTTACGGTCGAAATCCAAGTCGGCCAACTTCAATTTCCTAGCTTCACAACGTCGCAGGCCACAACCGTAAAGCAGCATAATCAATACACGGTGCTTTTTCAGATGGGTAACATCAATCATTCTTTTGATCTCCTCACGACTGAGGACAACCGGCAGCTTTTTATCATGCTTGAGGACAGGAAGTGCGACATATTTATCCTTTAGTCCGTCGAGTTTGAAAACATACCGAAGGCTATACACGACAAATTTGAAGTAGGAATCCGACGGTGTTTTAAATCCTTTTGCGATTTCGTACAGGTACTGCGATAGTTCCTCATTGGTGAGATCGCCCGGCATTTTGTTGTGATGCAGCGCAATCTTGGCAAGTTGGCGTGAATAGTTGTGGAGTAAACTTTCACTTTTCCCGTCGAGGGTGATTCGTCGTTCCATTCGGGCGTACAATTCAGAAAAACCTGGAATTTTTGCACACGCTTGTTGCACAAGAGTTGGTTCTTTCGTTTTTATCATAATGTTAGTTTCCGTAAAAGTAGAAAAAGGATTACGAAAATGCCTGAAATGTATCCCAATCGATCGCGAGGACATAAGCCAATGTTTCGCGAAATTCGTTGACCGTCGCAGGTTTTTTCAATATATACTTCGCACCGGCCGCCAGGTAGTGGCGAATCAATGGCTTAGGGCTGTGTCCGGAAATCATAACAATTGGGATCTGCTTCCATTTGTCGGAACCATGGATAAAGTGAAATATCTCATCGCCGTCCAAAACCGGCATAACGATATCAAGGAAAATGATATCGGGAAGTATAGCCGCCCCGGCCAATGTTTTAAGCATGGTTTTTCCATCGGCAAAAATGCTGACTTCATGTCCTAAATCTTCCACAACATCACGAAATACAGCAAGGTCCTCAAGATCATCGTCCAGGTAGTAGATCAGCTTTCGATTTTCCATAACGTTGTATTCATTCAAGGCAATTAAATTAGCAAAATATATTTCAATTATATTTCAACCGGCAGTTAAGGATTCACTAAAGTTTTTATAAAAGTTGCGGTCCGCCTTACTAAGTCATATTTTTGATGGACAAGAACAGCAAAATGGCAACAACCCTATTGGATAAACAGAATGCACTGCTTGAAGGACCGATTTTGAAATCGCTGCTCAGGCTTACCATTCCGATTATCCTGATCCAGTTGCTACAAGCAGCTTATCAACTGATTGATGCGTTCTGGGTCGGAAGACTGGGCGGAAATGCGGTCGCTGCGGTTTCGGTCACAACGCCTTTTGTTTTTCTATCGATTGCTGTCGGCGCCGGCCTTGCCATTGCAGGATCTGTTTTGATCGCGCAGTATGTGGGCGCACGCAACCAGCCTATGGTCGACCGCATTGCAGCGCAAACGTTGCTTATGGTCTTGATTATATCGGTTATTCTTGGTGCTGCAGGTTATATTGCTGCACCGTTGCTATTGGAGCTGATGAAAATTTCGCCCGAGGTGTACGACGGCGCGCTCGGGTTTATGCGAATCTCGTTTATCGGGCTTGCCTTTAATTTCCAGTTCATAATGTTTACCTCATTCATGCGCGGAGTCGGAAATCCTACAGTGCCTATTTACATCATTCTTGGAAGTGTGATCCTGAATTTTGGACTCGATCCGTTATTTATTTTCGGCTGGGGGCCGATTGAAGGCATGGGGGTTATGGGAGCCGCGATTGCAACGTTGAGCACTCAGGCACTGGCGACGGTGATAAGTATGATTTTGCTTTTCAGGGGTAAACGCGGAATAACATTGATGTGGAGAAATTTCATTCCGGATTGGAAATACATCAAACGTGCTTTTTTCCTTGGACTTCCTTCATCCATTGAACAATCGATGCGCGGATTGGGCCTGACGCTAATGACTTTTCTTATTGCAACGCATGGTACGCTTTCGTTGGCGTCATATGGTGTGGGATCCAACATATTGCAGTTCGTGATGATTATCGGATTCGGGTTCACACAGTCGATATCGACATTGGTGGCGCAGAACATTGGCGCAGGAAAAATTACGCGCGCTGCTAAAATTGGCCGATTGGGTGCCTTGGTCTGTTTTTGGATTTTAACCGGATTTGGAGTAATTACTTTCTTCGCGGCAGAGCAGATCGTCACATTCTTTGTACCCGAAGACGAAGCGGTGATTGCCGGGGGATCGGAATTTTTGAGTATCATGGCACTTTCGTGGGGCTGTATAGGTTTACAATTAGCGTTCACGGGCGTACTTAAGGGATCCGGGAACATGGTCACCTCGATGATTTTGGCGGTCGTCTCGCAGTGGGTTTTCCTGTTTCCGCTGGCGTATATTTTGTCTTCGCACGCCGATTTGGGAATCATTGGCATCTGGTGGGCATTCCCGGTTTCGAACGTATTGATGGCGATAATCGCTGTATTGGTGTTTGCGAAGGGCGACTGGAAAAAGAAACGTCTGATAAGTTCTCCGACCGAAGATGAGCGGCTGACTCGCGAAGTCGGTAAAGAAACAATGATCGAAGAAGGAATTTCATAAAATAGTGATATGGAAGAATACAAAAAATTATTCGACAACAACGAAAAATGGATTGCGTCGAAAACGGCCAACGACAGCAATTATTTTAAACGATTGGCGACGGAACAGAACCCCGATTATCTATATATCGGCTGCAGCGACAGTCGTGTGGCGGCCGAGGAATTGATGGGACTGGGCCCTGGCGATGTGTTTGTGCACCGGAATATCGCAAACCTGGTCAGCAACACCGATTTGAATGTGGCGTGCGCAATTGAATATGCCGTCAAATATTTAAAAGTGAAACATATCATCGTATGCGGACATTATAATTGTGGCGGGGTCAAGGCGGCGATGGAACCCAAGGATCTCGGAATTTTGAATCCGTGGCTGCGATCGGTGCGCGATGTGTATCGATTGCATCGGGAAGAACTCAACGCCATTTCAGACGAACACCTGCGCTACGACCGGCTGGCCGAACTCAATGTTTTGGAACAATGCATCAACGTTACAAAAATAGCAGCGGTACAGCTCAGCTATGCGAAGGATCGTTTTCCTAAAATTCATGCCTGGATATTTGACATCCGCAGTGGGAAAATAATCGATCTTCATTTCGATTTGGACAAAGTATTGGCAGATATCAAGGAAATCTACGATCTTACCAAGTAGTGTTTTTTTTTTAAAATTCTGCAATGAATGGTTACCTTCTGAAAACAAAAATCCCCACATAAAGTGAGGATTGGTTTGAAATTATTTGGTAAACAAATTATTCTTTATTCTGTTTTTTCTTTTTCTCGTTATCGATTATCGCTCCTGTACCCGCGCCGGCTCCGGCACCGATCAATCCACCTACTACAGCTCCCTGCGCAGGTTTCTTTTTATTGATGATTGCACCTGAAACTGCACCTACGCCCGCTCCGATTACTGCACCTTTAGCTGCGCTGCTCCATTTTTTCTTTTCCTCCGCTGTTTGTGGCGCCGCTGCCTGCGTTGTAGTGGTGTGATGTACAACTGTTGGTTTCGCCTGTTGCGCGCTTACAAGCTTCATCGAGTCGATGACCCTTTGCTTTTCGAGTTCAATCTTTTGCTGCTCTACCACCATTTCCATTGAATCGATCGCGGCCTGTTGCTCGTCCTCAAAAGTCATCGCCTTATTTGCATTGTCTTTACAAGACAACATCGACAAGGCTAGTAC
>JAEYZX010000131.1 GCA_023427845.1 Bacteroidota bacterium | reverse complement strand
GATAGTTATGTCTTCATATGGGAAATCTTTTAAAATGGTATTGACTTTCTGGCCGAGTTTAAGCTTTCCTGCGTCAATGAGCTCCAATATCGCGGTTGCCGTCATGACCTTACTCACCGAAGCAATGTGCAATGCAGTCGAGGGCGTAATGTCGGTTCCTTCACGTCTGTCGGCATAGCCCTGGTACTTTTCGTAAATGATTTTACCGTTTTCTGCAACCAGCAGACTCAAATTGTCCTGTTCGCGCCAGGTCTTGTCAACGAACCGCTCGATCGAGTTCTTTTTTGATACGAGATATTTAGTGTCGAAATTTGCCGGCGGAAAAACGTAAGCCTCCATCCGAACCATGGTGTCTTTTGGTTTGGGGTCTTCAATCGGCTTCTTTTTTTCTTTTTTGGCGCAGGATAAACAAATGGATGTCAGTAAAATCAGTAGGGTATAGTGGGCGAATCGAAATGTCATTTTTTAAGCTTGAAGCACAAATATAACCAAACCGTAATTCGGAAACGGTCAACTTTTTCAAAGGGTTTTTAAAAATTATCAACATCAAAAGATTAATTCGCTGGAAGTAAATCGATTTGGGTTTTTAAGTGTAATTATTTTGACGTCGGTATCGTAAAGCGTACTTTTGACAGCCAACAAAGCCAATAGACAATATGAAATTCGGTATCATTAAAGAAAGAAAGAACCCGCCCGACCGTCGTGTCGTTTTCTCGCCCGAAGAGGTCGCACGATTAGTAAAAGAGCATCCGGAAGCCGAGGTAAAAGTGGAAAGTTCTGATATACGAGTATTTTCGGATGAGCAATATCGTGAACTCGGAATTGAGGTTTCTGATGATGTATCCGATTGTGACGTGCTTTTTGGTGTAAAGGAAGTTCCTGTTGATGCTCTCATCCCTAATAAAAGCTATTTCTTCTTCTCACATACCATCAAAAAACAGCCGTATAACCGAAAACTGCTGCGAGCAATCCTCGAAAAAAATATCGACCTGTATGACCACGAGACGATTGTCGATGAAAATAACAAACGGTTGATCGGGTTTGGACGTTATGCCGGCATTGTTGGCGCATACAACGGGATCCGTGCTTTCGGAATAAAATTCGAACTTTTCAATTTGCCAAAAGCCGAGACACTTCCAGGAAAGGATGCCCTGATCGAAAAACTGCGCCGGATCGTACTTCCTCCTATAAAAATTGTCCTTACCGGCCACGGAAAAGTCGGAAACGGCGCAAAGGAAATACTCGATGCGATGAAAATCAAAGAAGTTTCGGTTGAAAACTATCTGACCAAAATCTATTCCGAGCCCGTTTACACGCAGATTGACGTGATGGATTACAATAAACGCATCGACGGCCGGCAACTGGGAAAATCCGATTTCTACAACAACCCGCTCGATTACAGATCCGATTTTGAGCGGTTTACCAAAGTCAGCGAGATGTTCATCGCCGGACATTTTTTCGGTAACAACGCTCCAATTATCCTCACGCGCGAAATGCTGAACGCTTCCGATAATAAAATAAAGGTCGTTGCCGATATTTCATGCGACGTTGATGGCCCAATAGCCTGTACCTTACGCGCTTCGACTATTGCAGAACCTTTTTACGGCTATCTTCCGGCACAAAATAAAGAGGTCGATATGTTTCATCCGGCTGCAGTTGTCGTGATGGCAGTCGATAATTTGCCTTGCGAACTTCCTAAAGACGCCAGCGAAGGATTTGGTGAAATGTTTATGGAACATGTAATTCCGGCCTTTTTCAACGGTGATGCCAACGGAATCCTGCAACGGGCAAAAATCACTGAGAGCGGTAAACTCACCACCCGATTCAACTATCTCCAGGATTACGTTGACGGGGCAGAATAAAGTTCATTTCTCGTTGATAACTAAAAATTGCGGCTATTGCAGAAATGCTTTATTTAAAGCAATTTTATCGTTCACTAACTCTGTTATCAATGGATGCCAACCGCACATCAACGAATTATCCGGCGCTTTACACGCTGATTACTGTCTTTTTCTTTTGGGGCTTTATCGCCGCAGGTAACAGTATTTTCATCCCATTTTGCAAAAGCTATTTTTCACTCGACCAATTTCAGTCGCAGCTGATAGATTTTGCATTTTACACTGCCTACTACCTGGGTGCCTTGTTGCTGTTTGCATTTGGCGCATTGAACGGTAAGGATATCGTAGGGCAGTGGGGTTTTAAAAGAAGCATCGTTTACGGACTTTTATTCTCGGCGTTAGGTGCGGCAGCAATGATTGTTGCGGTTCAGGCAAACGTCTATACCGGGATGTTGATCGGACTGTTTATTGTTGCACTCGGGTTCTCGCTACAGCAGACTGCTGCGAATCCGTTTGCCGTGCTTCTTGGTGACCCTAAAACCGGATCGAGCCGTCAGAACCTGGCGGGAGGAGTCAACTCGTTCGGAACCACCATCGGTCCGTTAATCGTAGGTTTTGCATTGTTTGGAACTGCCGCTGCGATAAGCGACGACCAAATAAGCAGCCTTGAACTCGATAAGGTCATTTTTCTGTATCTGGGCGTCGGCATACTGTTCCTGATTGCGGCAGCAGTATTCTTCTTTTCTAAAAGGCTTCCCGAAGGACGATCGGTCGAGCCGATGGAAAAGGCAAACAAGGCAATGGTCACGCTTATTGTGATGACAGGCCTGCTGGCGATGACTTTTGCGCCGGTTTTCAACAGTTACAAAAGTAAAGAGGCGGTTGAAATCGTTCAATTGGAATATGAAATCAACGAGATAAAAACAGAGTTGGCAGTCTCGTTATATCCAAATCCTTCACCCGAACTTGACAGGATCAATAATACAATATCCGAAAAGGAAACGCAAATCCTGGCTTTGAAGCATCCGCTTGAACAAAAGAGGATGTATTGGCTCTCGGCTGCGTTATTGGTTGTAATTGGCGGATTGTTGTTTGCCAACTTTCGTGCGACAAAAAGGCCGGCAGGATGGGGCGCTATGCAATACCCGCAACTGGTATTGGGAATGCTGGCAATTTTTACCTATGTCGGTGTCGAGGTCGCGATAGGCAGTAATCTTGGCGAGTTGTTGCGAATGCCCGAATTCGGAAGCCACGCTTCTTCTGAAATCGCACCCTATATCTCTATGTACTGGGGAAGTTTGATGATTGGCCGATGGGCCGGTGCTATCAGTGTATTCAATTTGCAGGGCAAAAGAAAGTCGATGGCCTTGGTGATTGTTCCGCTTATTGCGTTTGCTGTAATTGTTTTGGTGAATACGATCGCGCAAAAAGACATGACGCCACTTTATTATTATGTTTTCTGCGTAATCATACAGATCATTGCTTTTTTCGTCAGCAAGGACAAACCCGCACGCACCTTATTGATATTTTCGTTTCTGGGTGCTGTGGCGATGGTAATCGGATTAATGACCGAAGGCACGATCGCGATTTATGCATTTCTCGCCGGTGGATTGGCCTGCAGCATCATGTGGCCGGCAATTTTCAGTTTGTCGATCATCGGACTTGGAAAGTACACTGCGCAGGGTTCAGCCTTTTTGGTGATGATGATATTGGGTGGCGGGATCATTCCGCCAATCCAGGGGAAATTGGCCGATATCATCGGAATCCATTCGTCATACATAGTTCCGGTGATCTGTTTCTGTTACCTCATGTTTTTCGCATTTGCAGTAAAATCGGTACTTCGCAAACAAGGGATCGACGTCGACACTATTGAATCGGAACCGGCGCATGCATAAAATTTCAAAAGGGTTTGCACATCAAAGTACAAACCCTTTTTCCTGGATAACCCTACTAAAGATTATGGCATGGCTAAAATAGCAAATCGTTGTGGTGATATACTACCGCGGCCAAGGTTTTCGACCAACTGCATTTACTATTCTTGTTTTGTAGGATTTTGCTTACTTAATAAATTATGAATTCGTATCCCATTCGATCCGTCGTGAAAAATACATAACAGCGGCCAATATCAGGAACAGTCCGATGCTTCCCACGATCAGCGCATAATCTTCCAATTGGATTATCACATAAATGAATGTGTATAAAACCGATAGCGAAATTCCGATGAATACCGGGAATTTCCGGTTTTTCAATATCGAAACCGAATACAGTGTAATCAATGCCACAACCGAACTGCCGGCAATGATATATGCGAGGCTGAAACTGCTGTGTTCGGTGATCGATATCAACAGCGTATAAAACATGATTAGCGCAAGCCCGATCATCGAATATTGAAAAATGTGGATGCTGATTTTGCTGACCGATTGAATCAGGAAGAAAATCAGGAATGTGAGTCCGATTACAAGAAATCCGTATTTTGCCGCGCGTTCGTTTTGCTGGTATTCGTCGACAGGCGTGATGAAATCGACTCCAAATGAATAGGCTTTCAAATCGGGAAGCACTTCAAATGACTGCTGTGCGAAAGGCCGATTTAAATGCAGTACCTGCCATTGGGCTTCAAATCCTTTATCGCTGATTTTCTTGTTCTTTTCATCTGGGATATAATTACCGGTAAAGGACGGGGAGTGCCAGTTCGAAACCATTTTCGCTTCGGTGGTTTTGCCGATTGGCGCAATCTTGATCTGGTTGCTGCCATTGTATTTTATTTTGAACTTAAATGCAGCCGGTTTGTTGCCGCGCAGGTTTTCGATATCGACATACCGGGTTTCAAGTGTGGCAACCGAATCGCCCTGATTGGTTTCAACGGGTTCGAGGAGATACGAATTCTCACCTAGTGTTAATTCAGGCTGGCTCTTAATGCTTTTCATGTCGGTTGTCTTTACGATAACCGTCGCCTTTTCCCACAGTACATCCTCATCGGGAATGTTGTTGATTGCGAAGTTGGGTTTGGTATAAATTCCGGCGAAGTCCATCTCAGCCGTAAAAACGTTCGATTTGTATAAACCGCGTTGAAGTGGCGTCGACATATTGGCGACCGTATTGCTTTTTAATTCGTCTGGAAAGAAGTACGCGTATTTCGTTGAGGCCTGTCGTGATTTTACCGTTTCCTTTGTCTTCTCATTGATGGTGTGCGTCTCGGTGTATGTCTTGTATGGAATTTTGAGAATCGGTCCGTAAAAGTAAATCCGTTCGCCCCATTTGGCCGATGTTTCAGCGATTACTTCCTGTTGTCTTTTCGAACGTTCACTGATCAGGTCTTTTACAAACGAGAGCGGAATCAGTAGAATTAACGTAAGGACGCCAACCATCATCATTTTTGCGGTTGTCGATTGCCAGAAGGTCTTTGGTGCATTGTAATTTTCCATTGTTTTTAATTTGATTGATTAATATTAAAGTACTTTGAATTTCAAAGTTTAAAGACAAAAAAATATCAGGTTTTGCTGATCAGTTTTTCAAGCGCTTCGATATGTGATGTGAATGCTTTCTTACCTTCCTTGGTCGCGATATAACTGGTATTCGGCTTTCGCCCGATGAATTGCTTTTCAATAGTGATGTAATTTTCAGCTTCGAGTGCCTTCGTATGCGATGCCAGATTACCGTCGGTTACGCCGAGCAGTTCCTTCAGCGTCGTAAAATCGGCCGATTCGTTGACCATCAACACCGACATAATGCCCAACCGTATTCGGTGATCGAAAGCTTTGTTTATATTTTGGATGATATTCTTCACGTATTATCTATCGTATTTGAAGTGCATTATGAGTCCGTAGAATATGTGGCAAATTCCAAATCCAAACGCCCAGAATTGCAGTGCGTAACCTCTGAATTCGATTGCTACGAGTCCGACTATCACCAACGTAATTCCCAGATACCGCACATCGCGCAGCGTATATTTGCTTGCGTTAACACATGCGAGTCCGTAAAAAATCATAGTTGCCGGTGCTATGAGTCCGTAGATTTCGTTTTTCAACAGCAATAGTGCGAAGACGCCGCCGGTAACAAATGGAATCGCAAAATTTGTCACGAGTCGTTTTGCCGAATTGTTCCAAAGCGTTTCGCCATGCCGTTCTGCCTTTGCCCGGCTCAGCATCAGACCCGTTATAACCGAAAGGATCACGACGGTTATTGCAATTATGATCAGCGTTTGAACGATATCACTATAGATTATACTGCTGCTGTAGCTGCCTGCCGAGTAGGTGAGGCGTGTTGAAGTTACGAAACCGTCTAGAATATAATCGGCTACGAACGCGCCCACCAAGGCATATATTCCTGCGAGCACACCACTCATCCCGCTCAACGATATGAATTGCGATGAACGGCTCATCATATTTTTGATCTCGCTGATGTCGGATAGATAATCTTTTTCTTCCATGGCTAAAGTACTTTGAAAACCAAAGTAAAGATTTAAATTTTTATTCTCCAAATATTCCCACGATTAATTATAAAAAAAAACGTCTTTGAGAAGCCTCGTCAAAAAGAATTTACAGTTTTTCGAATCGCTACAAGCTTTTTCATCAGGTCCTCGAAATAGTTTAGATGCAGCATGTTAGCGCCATCGCTCTTGGCATTTGCCGGATCAAAATGTGTCTCGATGAAGATTCCGTCGGCGCCCACGGCAATCCCCGCCTTGGCGATCGTTTCGATCATATCCGGACGGCCGCCTGTAACTCCTGCGGTCTGGTTGGGTTGCTGCAGAGAATGCGTCACATCGAGCACCGTCGTAGCGAATTCGCGCATCGTTGGTATTCCGCGATAATCGACAATCATATCCTGATAACCGAACATTGTTCCGCGATCGGTCACCATCACATTCTGGTTGTTGCAGTCAAGCACTTTCTGTACGGCATGTTTCATGCTCTCCGGACTCATAAACTGGCCCTTTTTCAAGTTGACTGTTCGTCCGGTGTTTGCAGCGGCGACTACCAGATCGGTTTGGCGTACAAGAAAAGCGGGGATTTGCAGTACATCGACATATTGCGCTGCCATTGCGGCATCTTCATTGGTATGGATGTCGGTCACTGTTGGCACGTCAAATGTTTCCGCGACTTTTTTAAGGATACGCAACGCCTTTTCGTCACCGATTCCCGAGAAACTGTCGATCCGGGAGCGGTTGGCTTTTTTGAACGATCCTTTAAAAACAAATGGTATCTGAAGCGTGTCGGTTATTTTTACAAGCGTTTCGGCTATCCGAAGTGCCATTTCTTCGCCTTCGATCGCGCAGGGTCCGGCCAGCAGGAAAAAATTTCCGCTTTCGGTATGCTTTATGCCTTTGATAGAATTTATATTCATGATTTTGATATTTAATTTTGTTTGATGGTGAATCCAACGGGAACCATCAGTTTCCCTTTTTCATATATATTCAGGTACAGTCGGAGTGGTTTTTTATTTCCTTCCCAAGTCACCTCATAAATGTCGAGGAATCCTGCGCCAATGTCGGTGCGCTTTGTCGGAAACGGACAGCAGCTTTCTACTTTCGTAAATGTAACCGTTTCGCCTTTTGGCCCGGCAAGCGCATTTAGGAATCGTTGCTGGTTGATGTTTTCGTCTTTGGTGGTCTTATAAAACACATTGATCGGGAAATCGGGGTCATATCCGTAACGCGCATCGGTACTGAATTCTGTCAGCACAAATGTATTTTCCTTGGTTAATTTGGGAATAGGCGCATTGTCGTCGATGTTTTGTATGGTCGACTTCGTGCTTATACAAGACGATATAATTGAAGCAATGACGAAAACGATTAAATACTTCCTCATGATTGCTGTTTTTTTGTTCGTATGAAATAAGCGACTGCTGCTGCGGTCACAATCCCCATCGACAGTGTGAACGAGCTGTTTTGGTAGATGTAGGTCTCAAGGTTAAAATAACCTTCGGCAGCCTCACGCGTCAGGTACCGCGATTCTACCTTGTAGCGAATCAGGTTTGGAAAGAATTCAGGTGCGATGAACTTGTGAATTATAAACTGGCAAAGTGGTGTGAATATTGTGACGACCACCGTCAACACCACACCTGAAACAAATCCTTGTTTCCAGTTCATATCCCCGTTGAAATATTCGATTTTTTTTTCGCGGATTGCCAGCGCATATATCAGTATCGCCACAAACCCAAATAAGTTCGTGAACAACGCATAATTGGATATTGCGTCGTCATACAGTCCGATGCTTTTTTCAAGAAACGCCCACGCAAGCACTGCGAATGAGAAAATGATTCCCCACTTAATTTCTATTCCGAATTTACCCATTTGGAAATTACGTTTTGTGATTTCAAAGTTAAGGTTTATTTTAATGAATCGAAACATCCCCGCATGCGCCGTAATTCCTATTTTTGCATAAAAAAAATATGGACGCACTATTCCAAACCTGGCCATGGTATGTTTCAGGTTTCCTGATCGGATTGATAATGTTATGCCTGATCTATTTCGGAAAAGTCTTCGGGATGTCGTCTAACCTGCGTTCGATTTGCACTATTGCCGGAGCGGGCAAGTTTGTTGAGTTTTTCAATTTCGACTGGAAGTCGCAGCGTTGGAACCTTGCAGTGGTTGCAGGTGCGATGCTTGGCGGATATGTTGCGGTGAATCATATGAGTGATCCCACAAATGTTGCAATCAACCCTAAAACTATAGCCCAACTCGATTACCTCGGAATTGATGCTCCAAATGGTAAACTTTTGCCGGACACATTCTTTGGTGATGAAGTATTTTCTTATCCGAAAATGATTTTCATACTGATTGTAGGCGGAATCCTCATCGGTTTCGGAAGCCGGTATGCGGGTGGTTGTACATCAGGGCACGCAATATCCGGACTGAGCAATCTGCAAGTGCCGTCGCTTAAAGCAGTTATTGGTTTTTTTATCGGTGGACTCATCATGGCGCACCTCATTTTACCTTTAATTTTCAATAAATAAAAAATGATAAAAGCATTCAAATATCTATTGGTTGGGTTCATTTTCGGTATCGTCTTGACAAAATCGGAGGCGGTATCATGGTACCGTATTTACGAAATGTTTCATTTTCAATCGTTCCATATGTACGGAATCATCATGACTGCGATAGCAACCGGACTCATTGGCGTTCAGCTTATTAAACGATTGAATATAAAGGATATCAAAGGACAGCCTATCGAAATTGCCGACAAAGAACCGGGCTCGTTGCGATATTGGATCGGCGGATTATTTTTCGGGCTAGGCTGGGCGTTGGTAGGCACTTGCCCGGGGCCGGTTTTTATTTTGCTTGGCGCAGGGTACTGGTCGCTGTTGTTCGTCCTTATTGGAGCCTTGGCAGGAACATTCTTATATGGCTTGGTGCGTACGAAACTACCGCATTGATCGTTATTGATAAAATAATCCTAAAAATTTACCAATAACGGTAAGCCCGATGTATTTTTTCTAAATTTGAAAATAACCCTAAAGCTAAAAAAATGAAACAGATTCGATTTGCATGCGCTACAATTGCTGCCACGGCGCTATTAATGACTTCCTGTAGCAACGATGATGATGGACCTCGGGCCGAACTGGAAGGAAAATGGACACCAACCAAGACCATCGCAGTTCTCAACGGAAACCAGACCGTTACCAATTATGACGGCAATGAACCGGACTGCGATAAGGATTATAGGGAGTTTGTTGAAGGTGGCGCCTATCGATACGTAATTTATTATGACAATGTTGCAAATGCGTGCGCCGAAGATGTCGTTACAACTGTTTGGACGAGATCGGGCGACATTGTGACGATCGTCGATACAAATGATGACGCTGAAATTGAAGCTCCGCTGGATGCAGGAACGTATACCATAACAAAATTGACAGGCTCGGAACTTAGGTTGCAGTCTACATCAAATACCGGAGGCGTTTCGTTGGAAGTAACGCAGGTTTATAGAAGACTATAATAAAAGAAATCCTTAACGCGAGTTAAGGATTTTTTTATACAATCTCGGCGCTGAGTCCGGCATCCAGCAATTGCGTGCATTGCGGCTTCAATTCGTCGAGTACGCCCGTTTTGACGGTGCATTTTCCTTTGTAATGTACGATCAATGCACATTGTTCAGCCTGTTCGGCAGTATGATTGCATACGCGTATCAGCGTTGCGATGACATGGTCAAATGTGTTCACATCGTCGTTGTAGACTATGATTTCGTTGTTGATGCCAACCTGCTCGGCAACATCCGTTAGTTCAAATACTTTTTCTTTCGTGCTCATGGCAAATGCTTTTTAATTGGTGTATTTTAAAGAAACCCAATTATTTCTCTGTAATTTTTTAATGTATGTCAGACCTCTTTTAGTGCACGCTTCGTCAATAAAAGGTATGTCTTCCTCATAGAATCCGCTTAAGAGTAAAATTCCATTCGGATTCAGGCAATCAACATAATGTTGCATGTCATTCAGCAGAATATTTCGATTAATATTGGCAATTATCAAATCGTAATTTCTTCCTTTCAATAAATCGGCATCACCTTCAAAAACCTGTATATGTTCGCAACCATTGCGTTCTGCATTTTCGATGGAGTTCAGGTAACACCAGTTGTCGATGTCGATTGCGTCGATTGGTCTGGCACCTTTCATCTCGGCAAGAATTGCCAGGATCGCAGTTCCACATCCCATATCCAGGGTCTTCATTCCGTCGATATCCGTCTCAAGAAGATGCTGGATCATCATGTGGGTAGTTTCATGATGACCGGTGCCGAAACTCATTTTAGGTTCTATCACGATATCGAATTCCGCTGCTGTTTTCGGATGAAATGGCGCACGCACATGGCATTTACCGTCTACGTCTATCGGTTCAAAATTCTTTTCCCATTCCTCATTCCAGTTTACCTGTTCGATTTCCTCGACGCGATAAGATACGACAAATTCGGGCGAATTAAGAATATTAAGATCTTCAAGGATGTCTTCTGTCCATAATTGCTTTTGAACGTAAGCGATTATTCCGAACTCACTTTCCACAAAACTTTCAAATGGTTTTTCGCCCAATTCGGCGAGTAAAATTTCGGCGCCAAGTTCTTTAGGTTCTACTGTAAAATGGTATCCTAGATACATATTGGGCATAACATTAGTTTTCCGCAAAGGTAATATTATCTTAATATTGTACTTTTAAATTAACATTAGTTTTGCGGCACGGTAAACTTAACCTAACATTTAAATCCATGCGTATATTATTTACCCTTGCAGTGTTGCTTGCCTCGTTTGTAAGCACCGCACAAATATCTATTGAAAGGACTCAGAATGATAATGATGTCAAACTTTCAGCATTACCCTATTACAGTTACGGTAAGGGTTTGGGGATGACCTCGCCTGACAGCCTTTTTCAATTGAACATACGTTTCAGGATGCAAAACCGAGTGACCTATTATAACGACGAGGGCGAAGATCCAACATACGATGGGCAGATCCGACGTCTCAGGTTGCGGTTTGACGGTTATGTTGGCGATCCGAAACTTCTATATGCAATCCAGCTTTCATTCGCGCCCGGTGATGTGGGCGAGGCCCGGGAAGGTGAAAACATCAACATTATTCGTGATGCGGCAATATTTTATCGGCCCAATAAACAATGGAACCTGACGTTCGGACAAACAAAGCTTCCCGGGAACCGCCAACGGGTAAATTCATCGGGTGCCTTGCAACTGACCGACAGAAGCATCAACAATGCCAAATTTACGATAGACCGTGATTTTGGGTTGCAGGTTCATCATTTGAACGAATACCAGGATCGTTTTTCATATAATCTAAAAGCTGCAATTTCAACAGGCGAAGGACGCAACATTACGGATAAAGCAGATGATGGCGTGGCGTTGACCGGAAAAGCCGAAATCTTTCCATTTGGTGCCTTCACCCGTGACGGTTCGAATTTTGAAGGCGACCTTGTACGGGAATCGAAACCTAAATTGATGCTTTCGGGAGTCTTTTCACAAAATAATGATGCCCAACGTACACAAGGCCAATTGGGCGATGATTTGTTTGAGAAACGAACATTGCGTTCGGTTTTCCTCGATGCGATGCTAAAGTATAATGGTTGGGCCGCAATGTCCAGCTATATGTCGAGAACCACAAACGAACATGCGGTAACGTTCAACCCGGAAGACGCGGCTCAAAGCAGCTACGTTTTTACCGGTAGCGGATTTGATTATCAGCTGAGTTATGTATTTCCAACGGATTACGAAATTGTAGGTAGATATTCACTCCAGAAGGTTGGCGAAGACATTCGCGAGTTCGCACCTCATACCAAACAATACAGCCTGGGTGTCACCAAATACATCTGGGAACATACGTTCAAACTGCAGACCGAGGTAACTTTCGATACGCTTGATTTTTACGATGGCACGACAAGAAATAATTGGTACGTCCGGTTCCAGGTGGAAATTGGGATCTAGTTTACGCTCGCAACCTTATCGGTAGAAACATTGAATACGAAGATTTTGTTGAAACGCTTGTCTCCGGCTTCGTACAGATACGTAAACGTATTTTTTTCAGGATCGTAGGTCAGTTTGCTTTGAAGTACTTTCGAGCGGAGTGACCATGAACCTTCGCCGTCTTTCTTGGTAAAATCAGTGATAGATCCGTGGTACATTCGCGTAACACCATTGTCAGTCAGTGAAATCACGACATAACCATTGCTTTTCGATCCAATTTCACGAATGTCGATAAGGGAATTTTCGTATTCGGTATCTTTCAATTCGTAGCTGTCCTTTTCGGGGCTCCACATGTAAAATTGTCGCGAATCAGAAATGTAACGGGTTTGGCTGTCTACCTGGGCAAACGAAATACTGCTTACCAGCAGTAAAAAAAGTAGGGTGCATTTTTTCATGGGAATTATATAACGATTAGGGGAAATCATATAATTTGTTTTCGCGACAAAAATACTGGTTTTTTTATAAGTACTTTAAATCCAGGGTACTTTTTCAAGTTTTTAACGCATTACGTAAGAAACACCTTTCTTTTTAGGCATATGCACGCACGATCGCAGCGAAATCTGCCGCTTTCAACGCAGCGCCGCCTATGAGTCCGCCGTCGACATCAGGGTTTGAGAATATTTCTTTCGCATTGTCAGGTTTGACACTTCCGCCATAGAGTATTGGAACAATTTCGGCAACATCGTTTCCGAATCGTTTCCGAATGGTATCACGGATGAACAAATGCATTTCCTGGGCCTGTTCAGGTGTGGCCGTTTCACCGGTGCCTATTGCCCAAACGGGCTCGTATGCAAGGATGATGTTTTCCCAACTGCGCTCCTCAATATGAAAAAGGCCATCGCGCAATTGGTTTTCCACTATATTGAAATGATTGTCTGATTGGCGGTCTTTGAGTTCTTCACCGAAACAAAAGATTACGGTCATGTCGTGTTTTAGCGCTGTGTCGGTCTTGTATGCAATGATCGAATCGGTTTCATTGAAGTAGGCGCGCCGTTCCGAATGACCGAGGATGACCGTATTCACCCCGATGCTTTTTAGCATGTCGGCTGAAATCTCACCCGTATAGGCGCCACTTTCGGCCTGGTGCATATTTTGTGCGGCCACGCCAATATTGGTGAATTCAAGATGGTCGACTGCAGATGCTAAATTAACGAATGTAGGCGCCACGATAATTTCCACTTCGGCATCGTCAGGAAGTTGATCGATCAGTTCGTTTAGCAAATCTTCCGTTTCTTCGGCATTTTTATGCATCTTCCAGTTTCCGGCTACGATCTTTCTTCTCATTATTTCAGATTTTTTAAAATAGTGTCTATTTTTTCGAAATCGGTTTCGATTGCGCGATATAATGCAACCTTGCCTTCTTTGTCGATGATCATGTAACGTGGGATCCAATTCAAATCGATGCTTTTTCCAAATTCTCCTTTCATTCCGTCAGGATCGGTCACGAGATAATGATCGCCATTTAGCTGATGTTTTTCTATACCCGCTTTCCATTTTTCAGGAGTTTTGTCGAGTGATACAAAAACGTATTCAACCTCAGGGTGTTGCTGCTGAAGTGCTTTTAGCTTCGGCATCGCCTTGATGCAATCGCTGCACCAGGAAGCCCAGAATTCTACAACAGTAATTTTGCCTTTATGGGAATCAAGTGCTTCGCCAAATGTTCTTTCGGTTCCGTCAGTCGATTGTAGTTTTTCAGAAAGCGAAACTTCCGATAGTTCGGTCTTTTGTTCCGGTGAACATGAAATCACCGAAAAGGCTGCAATTAGTAGGAGGGATATAGATTTCATCTTTTTTTCTTTTTATACTGCTGTTGATCTTCGAGGAATGGTATTGGATTTTCTTTGCGTTTTTTTTCTTTACGCCGTAGGTACATTAAATGTTTCACAAGCAAAACCACCGATACCACTGCACATATCATCAGTCCACAGCCAACAACGATATGAAAAGTCCTTCCCAGCGGTGGTTTTTCCATTGGCGCTATGGAATTCAGCATGTGCTCACCTGCGATAAATGCAATCACACATATTACAAGTGCTTTGTAGCAGCTCTGCCTTTCCTTTTTTAACATCGGATGACTAGTTTAGCAAATTCGTTATTTCAGATTGAGATTTTCAGCGTCTTTCCAATGCAATTTTTGCGTAATGGTTCCTTTTTCAAGAACTACGATGCTCGGATTTGCGCGTTCGATTGTCTTCAAGGTCGTCGCATCGCAGAAATAGAAATCAAATGTAATCCCGTATTTTTTCTTTGTGTTTTCGATTTCGTCTTCAAGAGCGGCTGTCATCCCTATTACTTTGTATCCTTTTGAAACGGCGTCGCGATGCATTTTTTCGAGTAAGGAAAGTCCTTCCGGATCAGCCTTCGATAAATCATAAGCAACAAACATCAACAATTTTGGCTCTAAAAGTAGCTCGTCCTTATAATCACTGCCATTCAGCTCCATCGAAAAATCATGGATAGGAGGAACGTAGCCCTGGGTGATGATTTTATCGCGGCGATCGACAAATTCAGCGCCTTCCGGAACTTTCATCGCCATTACATCGTCTTGCGAAAATTCGGTGTCGACACCATCGACCTTGTACACAAAAATCATTTCGGTAACCGATTTAGGAGCACCTTCGGGTATTTCCATACCTTTTTGGATGTTTGTTCCCACTGAATAAGCCCGGAAATCAACAATCGGCAAATGATTCAGTACCCAGTAACCCATGAAAAGGCAGAGCGCGAGGCTTATGAAAACTATTGCCGCACGCACATTTTTAGCAAAAAGCGGATTGATCAGATTCCGGTTCAGCGCCAGTACTATGATAAAGAACAACAATGCGACGTCTTTCGTAAAAGATTCCCACGGCGTTAATTTCAATGCATCGCCAAAACATCCGCAATCGGTGACCTTGTTGAAATAAGCCGAATAGAAAGTCAGGAACGTAAAAAATACGATCATCAGCAGCAGGCTACATATCGTGAACCTGCGCTGGTATCCAACGAGCAACATCACCCCAAGCACCGTTTCGAAGATTACGACAAACAACGCGATAGCGAGCGCATACGGCATAAGGAATGGTAAATTAAGAACGGTCTCGCCGAAATATTCCTCCAATTTAAATGAAAACCCGACAGGGTCGTTGAGTTTGATAAGTCCCGATATAATAAATAAAAATCCAACAATAACCCTTGAAATCTGGGTGATGACATTCCTCATAATTTATACTTTAAAATCCATTAATATCAATGCAAACACTGCATAGTTGATCATGTCCTGATAGTTTGCATCAATGCCTTCCGAAACGATTGTTTTGCCGCGGTTGTCTTCGATCTGCTTTACGCGAAGTAATTTCTGCAGAATCAAATCGGTCAGTGAACTGATGCGCATCTCGCGCCAAGCCTCGCTATAATCATGGTTTTTGGCTTCCATCAGCGATTTTGTAAGAGCGATTTTAGAATCGTACAATTCAGTCGCTTTGGCGGTGTCGAGGTCCGGTTGCTCGGCCACGCCAAGTTCCAACTGTATCAGCGCCATGACCGAGTAATTAATGATACCAATAAATTCGCCTGTTTCGTCTTCATTGACCTTTCGGATTTCATTTTCCTGCAAACTGCGGATCCTTTGGGCTTTGATGAATATCTGATCGGTCAGCGAGGGCAATCTAAGAATGCGCCACGCACTTCCATAATCCTGCATTTTATTTATAAAAAGGGAACGGCAAACAGCAATAACATTATCGTATTCCTGCGGGGTATTCTTCATTATTGGTATATTTGTGGTCAACTTTTTTTCCAAAAATAGGAATTATTTTATACAACCGGCAATCGCAACGCACTATTGTTGAGGATGCGCCAAAGGATAATTTCTGAATATTCGTAACGCAATGACAATCAACTGTAAAGGGCAATTAATCGACTTGTCTACTCCCAAAATAATGGGAATCCTGAATGCGACACCCGACTCATTTTTTGACGGAGGCAAGTATGGCGGCACAGATGCCCTGGTACGTCAGACCGAAAAGATGCTTGCTGAAGGCGCTGATTTTATTGACATTGGAGGATATTCATCAAAACCCGGTGCTGCTTATGTATCGGAACAGCAGGAACTATCGCGATTGCTTCCAATCATTAATGCCGTATTAAGGGAATTTCCGCAGGCACTGATTTCAATTGATACCTTTCGAAGTAACGTCGCAAAAGCCTGTATCGAAAATGGCGCAGCAATCATAAACGACATCTCTGCCGGAAACCTCGATGATAAAATGCTCGAAACCATTGCAACGCTACGCGTACCGTACATTATGATGCACATGCGCGGCACGCCCCAGACGATGCAGGGATTGACTGACTACACCGACATTGTAAAGGAAATGCTGTTTTATTTTTCTGAAAAAATCGGCGCGGCAAGGGAATTGGGAATCAGCGATATTATAATTGATCCCGGCTTCGGATTTGCAAAAACGATTGAACAAAATTATGAAGTACTGCAGAAACTCGATATTTTCAAGTTAATTGAACTTCCACTGCTGGTAGGCGTATCGCGGAAATCAATGATTTACAAACCGCTTGATACATCACCCGAAAATGCCCTTAACGGAACTACGGCACTTAATATGGCGGCGCTGCTGAAAGGCGCGAATATTTTAAGGGTACACGATGTTAAGGAGGCGGTGGAGTGTATAAAGTTGTATGGTAGGATATAGTTTCAAGGGAATTACAATTGATAATTGATAATTAATAATTAATAATTAACAATTAATAATTGGTAGCGTTGCCTTCGACCGGCTCAACATAACTGGCTACTGGAACAGCGATTGAGACTGCCAGCTGCCTACTGCCAACCGCCAAAACTAAGGCTGAGACTGCGATTGCGACTGCGACTGAACTGCTACTGATGATGATACGGTTCATTTCGTAGAATTGTAAATCCGCGATACAACTGTTCGATAAAAAACAAACGTACCATCTGATGTGAAAAAGTCATCTGCGAGAGTGAGATTTTGGAATGTGCTCTATTGTAAACCGTTTCTGAGAATCCGTACGGGCCGCCGATTACAAATACGAGCGTTTTGATCCCGCTGTTCATCTTCTTTTGAAGTTCTTCTGAAAATCCGACGCTTGAGAATGATTTTCCGTTTTCATCGAGTAAAACCAATTGATCTGTAGCTGAAGTTTTGGCGAGGATCAGTTCGCCTTCCTTTTCCTTTTGCTGGGCTTCCGATAAATTTTTGACATTCTTAATATCGGGGATGATTTCAAGATCGAACCTGATATAAAACGAAAGCCTCTTTGAGTAATCGTCGATCAGCGTCTGCAGCTGTTTGTTGTCGGTTTTTCCGATTGCGATCAGTTTGATGTTCATTGTCTTTTTAAATAATTACTGCAGGAGCAAATCTGATTTAATTTACTCAGCAGAATCCCGATTTGTAATTGATAGTGTTTTTTGCAAATATAGCCATCGCTATGATTAAACCGACAATTTAAGAAAAGCGTAAGTAGCCGCACTTTTTTCCAAATCCGCAAAATATAGCTACTTTAGCGACTCAATCAATTTATATGATTTCAGACCAACAATTTGCGCAGGAGCTGCAATTGATTATAGAAAATGCAATCCGTGAGGATGTAGGAACAGGCGATCACAGTTCACTTGCATGCATTCCCGCAGACGCGACAGGTAAGGCAAAACTTCTTGTAAAAGACAAAGGAATCATCGCCGGAGTCGAGTTCGCAAAGATGATCTTCAATTATGTCGATCCCGAAATGGTTGTCGATATCCTGATAGCCGATGGAACTCCGGTTCAGCATGGTGATATCGTCTTTACGGTATCGGGGAAATCACAATCAATATTGAAGGCAGAACGATTCGTGCTGAATTCCATGCAGCGAATGTCGGCTATCGCAACAAAAACAAATCAGTTTGTCGGGTTGCTCGACGGCACAAAAACCAAGGTACTCGATACGCGCAAAACCACACCCGGAATCCGCGCAATCGAGAAATGGGCAGTTAAGATCGGCGGAGGCGAGAACCACCGATTTGCGTTGTACGACATGGTGATGCTCAAAGACAACCACATCGATTTTGCAGGCGGAATTACCTTGGCAATCGATAAAACAAAACAATATCTGAAACGAAACAATCTCGACCTCAAAATAATCGTCGAAGCGAGAAATCTCGAGGAAGTGGGTGAGATATTGATGAACGATGGCGTACACCGGATCCTGCTCGACAATTTCAATTACGAGCAAACAACGGCGGCGGTGACACTCATTGGCGACCAATGTGAAACCGAATCATCAGGCAACATCAACGAAAGTACGATCCGCAACTATGCCGATTGCGGCGTCAATTTCATCTCCTCGGGTGCGCTGACGCATTCTGTTTATAACATGGATTTGAGTTTGAAAGCAATTTAATTCAGCAGTGTAAATGTACCAATGAGAAAAAGGTGGAGATTCGTGGGCCATTAAGATACTGTTAACTAAACCGTCAACTGAATTGTGTCAAAAGAAATAGAAGACAAGATCGAAAAGGTTCCGGTGCTGCGAAACATCGCACGTTTCCTGAAAAAAATCAAGCTGCCATGGCTTGAAGGTCTGTCTTTGTATGATCTTGTCGAGATTTACGGGATCGGTATTGCCGAAAGCGCGCTGACGTACCGTGCCGGTGCAATCTCGTTCAGTTTCTTCATGGCGCTGTTTCCGTTTGCGCTGTTCGTTTTAAACCTTATTCCGTATATACCGATAGAAGGATTCCAGGACGATTTCATGCGGTTCGTAGAAGAAAGTGTCCCGCCAAACACCTACGATGCGATCTTTATCATCTTAAATGACATCCTGATCAACAGTAACAGCGGACTGCTCTCCTCGGGTGTGATCTTGTCGGTGTTCCTGATGGCAAACGGACTCAACTCAATTCTCGGAGGGTTCGAAACCTCGCACCATGTCATACTGAAACGCGGCTTTTTTCGCCAGTATGCCGTAGCACTCGGAATGTCGATTCTGCTTACGTTCATTCTCTTGTTCACTGTCGCGATCATCGTCGTGTTTGAAGTCTTCATCCAGGATTTGCGACGTCGCTATTATTTCAATGAAAACATACCGCTGATTGTGATGGGTCGTTACCTGTTTCTGATCTTGATGATCCTGGTCACTACATCAATATTGTTTAAATTCGGCACCAAGCGTACCGGCAAACGTCCATTTATATCGATCGGATCGGTCTTTACGACGGTTCTCGTGATCATTTCCTCCTATTTTTTCGGAATATGGGTAGTGCGTTTTTCACAATACAACGAATTATACGGATCGATCGGAACATTATTGATCCTGATGTTTTATATTTGGCTAAATTGTATTATCCTGCTGCTCGGCTTCGAACTCAACGCGGCTGTCGACCGGATACGAAGAAAAAACCTTTTTACGTAAGTTTTTTTATTTGAAGCTGATCCGGCTGTACGTTGCTATCTTTTTGGAACTTCGCTTTGCTGCGTCCGCAAAAAGGATATACACTTCCATCCGGGCTAAAAAGTAATTGCTATGAAAAAATATTTTTTAATTATGGCATTGGTATTTCTGGCCGGATTTGTCGGCCATGCGCAGGGAGTAATCGGAAAGTGGAGATCAATCGATGAACACACCGGCAAACCGCTCGCCATTGTCGAAATATTTGAGCAGGGTGGAAAAATACATGGCAAAATCATCGACATTCTTAGCGAAAAAGATAAAAATAAAGTTTGCGTCAATTGTCCCGGCAACGATAAAGGCAAACCTTATATGGGATTGGTAGTGATCAAAGGTTTATCGAAAGACGGAAAGGAATACAACGGGGGCGAAATCCTCGATCCAAAACACGGAAAATTATACAGATGCTATATCACAACCGAAGGAGCAGACAAGCTGAAAGTACGTGGTTATTTAGGGTTTTCATTATTCGGACGTACACAGTATTGGCATCGGGTTGAAGACAATTAATAATTAATAATTGATAATTAATAATTGATAATTAATAATTGATAATTGATAATTGATAATTGATAATTAATAATTGATAATTGATAATTGATAATTGATAATTAATAATAACCCCTAACCCACAATCCCGAATCCCTTATGCCTTATTCCTTTTCCCTTATGCCTAAACTCTAATCCCTTATCCCTTAATCCCTAACCCCTCAAATGCATTTCGTCGAAGTCATCCTCCCGCTGTCTCTTTCAAAAACGTTCACGTATAGCGTTTCCGAAACCGAGTACAACTACATTAAGATTGGGATGCGGATTGCGGTTCCGTTTGGGAAAAGCAAAATTTACACAGCACTTGCCATTGCGTTGCACCAAAACAAACCAACGCTTTATGAGGCTAAGGAAATTCACGAGATCCTCGACACCATTCCCGTCGTGACCGAAAACCAGATTGCGCACTGGCAATGGATTTCGTCCTATTATATGTGTGCGATCGGGGATGTTTATCGAAGCGCGGTTCCATCGGCATTGTTGCTCGAAAGTGAGACATTGATTACCAAGAAGCAGGATAATAATACCGAATATCATTTATCGGATGATGAATATCTGATAATGGAAGCACTCGATAAACAGAGTTCACTTAAAATTTCTGATATCACTGCGATATTAAATAAAAAGTCGGTGTTTCCGGTGCTACAAAAATTAATTGACCACGGTGTAATCGTACTTCAGGAAGAAGTAAGCGAAGTGTACCGTCCAAAAATGGTGCGTTATATTCAAATTGCGCCGGACTTTGCCGATAACGAAACACTTTCCGCATTGCTATCGGAGCTAAGAGGCGCAAAACAAAGAGAGTTGCTGCTGGCTTATTTCCAGCTTAGAACCGCGAAAAAGCCGATTACCGCAAGGCAACTTCTGGAAACTTCCGGTTCATCGGCAGCAACATTGAAAGGACTTATCGATAAAGGGGTTTTTGAAGAATATCACCTTCAGCATGACCGCGTCGATTTTGGTGAAAATCTCGAAGACAAATCTTTTGAACTCAACCCCGCACAACAACATACGTTTGATTCCATACGCGAAAGCCTTACTCATAAAGATGTTTGCCTCTTACACGGGGTAACTGCAAGCGGTAAAACCGAAATTTACATCCGCCTCATCGAGGAATATCTGAAATCGGGAAAGCAGGTATTGTATCTGTTGCCTGAAATCGCACTGACAACGCAGCTCGTTGGCCGGCTCACCGCCTATTTCGGTAACAAAGTCGCGGTTTTCCACTCCAAATACAATAACAACGAACGTATCGAAGTATGGAACCAGGTGCTCGCATCTTCTCCCAAGGCGCAGGTGGTCATAGGGGCAAGGTCGGCTTTGTTTTTGCCGTTTCGCGACCTTGGCCTGATCATTATCGATGAAGAACATGAGCAAACCTTCAAGCAGCAGGATCCGGCACCGCGCTATCATGCCCGAGACGCCGCGATCGTATTGGCCAACAGCTTTGGTACAACTTCAGGCGGAGCCAAAGTCGTTTTGGGATCGGCAACCCCATCGCTCGAATCATATTTTAATGCCACTTCCGGAAAATACGGGCTTGTCGAACTTACCGAGCGATTTGGAAATGTGCTGATGCCCGATATCGAACTCGTCGATTTAAAGGATAAATATTTCAGAAAGAAAATGACCGGGCATTTCAGCGATACGCTTATCGAACAGATGATGGATGCGCTTGCACTCGGCGAACAGATCATTTTGTTTCAAAACCGCCGCGGTTACTCGCCTGTGGTTGAATGCATGACATGCGGACACGTACCGCAGTGTTCGCAGTGCGATGTAAGCCTTACCTACCACAAACACAAAAATCAGCTCCGATGTCACTATTGCGGCTATTCGATGGGTTTTCCGAGCAGCTGCCACGTTTGTTCAAGTGTTGATTTAACGACAAAAGGTTTCGGAACCGAGCAAATACAGCAAGAAGCCGCAGAGCTGTTTCCATTGGCAAAAATCGCCCGAATGGACCAGGATACGACGCGGGGCAAATTCGGATTTGAACGCATAATCGACAGTTTCAAAAATCGGGAAGTCGATATTCTGGTCGGCACGCAAATGCTCGCAAAAGGCCTTGATTTCGATAACGTTACGCTGGTAGGAATTATGAATGCCGACAATATGTTGTACCATCCCGACTTCCGGGCGTTTGAGCGAAGCTTTCAAATGATGACGCAGGTAGCGGGTAGGGCAGGGCGTGCCGAAAAACGCGGGAAGGTCATAATACAAACGTATAATCCGTTGCACAATACTATTCGGCAAGTGACCGAGAATGATTATTCCGCCATGTATCGCGAACAATTGTACGAAAGGCAAATTTATAAGTACCCACCGTACTTCAAATTGATAAAGTTATCGCTGAAACACCGCGATTTCGATAAGCTCAAACAAGGATCAATGTGGTTGTATGAAGTGCTTCGTCAAAACCTCGACATCCCGGTTCTTGGCCCTGAAGAACCGCCAATCGGACGTATACGCAACGAGTTCATCCGCACGATTATGGTTAAGATTCCACAGGAAAAGCCACTTTCGGGCACAAAAAAAACTATCCGGAAAATACTGGATAGTTTTGAAGCGGTTCCCTATTTCAGGGCGATAAAAACAACGGTCAACGTCGATTTTTATTGAATGAAAATCTTAAGCGATTGCAAGTGCGCGGACAAGGTCTTCTTTCTTGTTGCGGCTTAAAGGTATTTTTGTTACTCCTATTTCTGCAAATTTACTGTTAAACCTTTCGACTTTATCAATGTTGATGATGTACGACTTATGAACGCGTATGAATTTATCTTTTGATAAATCCTTTTCGAACGATTTCATGGTCGACAGGACAAGGTTGCTGTCTTCTTCAGTAACGACTTTGACATAATCACCAAAAGCTTCGATCCATTTGATTTTGGATGTAAAAACTTTAAGTTTCTTGAGGTTACTCTTGATAAAAATGTGTTCTCCGTCTTCTTCCTGATTCTCTTTCTTCAGTAGGTGGAAGTCCAAGGCTCTTTTTACGGAAGCGTTAAAACGGTCAAGTGCGATCGGTTTCTGTAGGTAGTCCGTCGCGTCATAATCGAACGCTTTCATCGCATATTCGGCTTTCGAAGTGATGAAAATGATTTGGGGTTTCACTTTCAATCCGTCCAAAAAGTCGAACCCGCTGATAACAGGCATCTCGATATCAAGGAATATCAGATCGACACTGTGCACAGACATGCAGTTCTTTGCTTCAATTGCATTAGAAAAATCTCCAATAAGGTGTAGATTTGGATGATTATTCACTAACTTTGCGATGATCATCCTCTGAATAGAGCTGTCATCTACAACGACACAATTTAATTTCATATTTGTTTGAATATAGATTTGGTGCAACGAAAATAAGTTAAAATTTCGTTACAACCTAATATTTGTCGGATTTTTTTACCATACGACGAATAAAATCAGATTCTCCTTGCGGGTTCAAATAAAAACACTACTTTTGCACACATTTTAAATAATTTAAATAAATATTTTATGAATCATTATGAAACTGTTTTCATTCTAAATCCCGTTTTATCTGAAGTTCAGGTAAAGGAAACAGTAAGCAAATTCGAAGATTTTCTTACGTCCAGAGGTGCAGAAATGGTATCAAAAGAGGATTGGGGCCTGAAAAAAATGGCTTACGAAATCCAAAACAAGAAAAGTGGTTTTTACCACCTATTCGAATTTAAAGTTCCTGGCGAGGTTTTGATCGCTTTTGAAACTGAATTCAGACGTGATGAAAGAGTTATGCGATTCCTGACTGTAAGTCTTGACAAGCATGCAATTTCATGGGCTGAAAGAAGAAGAACTAAATTAAAAGCAACAAACGCGTAATTAACATGGCTACAATCGAGCAATCAGCAAAAGGAAAAAAAGACGGGGATATCAGATATCTTACGCCTTTGAACATAGAAACAAACAAGCAAAAGAAATATTGCCGTTTCAAAAAAGCAGGTATCAAGTATGTTGACTACAAAGATCCTGACTTCCTATTGAAATTCGTAAACGAGCAAGGGAAGATCCTTCCGCGTCGTTTGACCGGAACTTCATTGAAATTTCAAAGAAAAGTGTCAGTTGCAGTCAAAAGAGCACGTCACTTAGCGTTAATGCCATACGTGGCCGATTTACTAAAATAATTAAACAACAGTTGTTGGTTTCCCGTAAAAGGAACCTAACTTCTATAATAAGGACAACAACATGGAATTGATCTTAAAACAAGACGTTCAGAATTTAGGTTTTAAAGACGATGTCGTAAACGTGAAAGCGGGTTACGGCCGTAATTTCCTGATCCCACAGGGATTTGCGCAAATGGCAACGCCTTCCGCAAAGAAAATATTGGCTGAGAACCTTAAACAAAGAGCACACAAAGAAGCTAAAGTTGTTGCAGATGCCAATCAACAGGCTGAAGCAATCAAGGCTCTTGATATCAAAATCACTGCTAAAGCAGGTGGCGAGAAGCTTTTTGGTTCAATCACCAATATCGATATTGCTGAAGCTTTGGAAAAAGCAGGTCAGCCAATCGACCGCAAATTCATCACTTCCGGTATCGTGAAACGTACAGGGAAATACAACGCCAGCATCCGTCTACACCGTGATGTCGTAGTTGATCTTCCTTACGAAATCGTAGCCGAACAATAAAATTTTCAGATAGAATGAAAGCCTCGAGAAGTCGGGGCTTTTTTATTTGGGCGTTCCCTGCGGGCCGCGCTTTCGGCTGCACGCGGTACCTGCCTCAACCCCTAACGCGGGTCGCCAGGTATCAGCAATCAGCAATCAGCGATCAGCGACCAGCTTGTTCGGTAAATTTCTAGTTCGTACCTTTGATGTTCATTTGTTACCTTTTTTTAACTACTATAAAAATAATTTGCTGACGGCTGAAAGCTGACAGCTGAAAGCTAAATGAAATATTCCCGCCTCACAAAAGAACAATTCGACGAACTTCACCCCGAATTCATAAATTTCCTCGCCACCCAATCGATAGACAAAACCGAATGGGATAAAATAAAGCTCGAACAACCACACATCGCCGAGCAGGAACTCGACGTATTTTCCGATCTAATCTGGGAAGGTGTGCTTTCGCGCGCGGAGTATCTGGAGCATTTCTCCAAAAATCATATTTTCCTGTTTCACTGCCTCGATACCTATGTGCATTCCATCGTATTGAAATCGCTTGTTCCCGATACCGATTTCCTGACCCGCGAAGGCCTGCAGTGGCTCAGCGACAACATGTTTACCGACAATATCGAAATGAAAATCGGTAAAAAAGAATTCACCGACGAACGCAACGCCTCTATTTTCGAACTTATTAAACAGGGCGCATTCCTAAGCGACGGCCAACTTTACAAACAAATCAATATAATCATTGAATCGTAGTTGCGTGACATTTACATTTTGGCTACTTTAGTTGGCTTTTAAAAAAATCAGCATTGTTTTATGGATACCAGGAATGTGATCGAACAATTACGCGAGGAACTCAACCAGCACAATTATAACTATTACGTTCTTGATAATCCGGTCATTTCCGATTTTGAATTCGATCGAAAATTAAAACAACTGCAAGATCTTGAACAGCAGCATCCCGAATATGCCGATTCAAATTCACCGACACAGCGCGTAGGCGGAGCCATCACCAAAACATTCGAGACCATAGCGCACGAATACCGTATGTATTCGCTCGACAACTCCTATTCCAAAGAAGATTTGGCCGAATGGCAAAACCGGATTCAGCGCGCACTCGGAAACGTTCCAATCGAATTTGTTTGTGAACTCAAATACGACGGCGCCTCCATAAACATCACTTACGAAAACGGTAAATTGATTCGTGCGGTTACCCGTGGCGATGGTTTCCAGGGCGATAATGTAACGACAAACATCAAAACGATAAAGTCGATCCCGCTACAACTTAAAGGCGATTATCCGTCGAAATTCGACATACGCGGTGAAATCATACTTCCGTTTGCAGGATTTCAGAAAATGAACGCCGAACTCATTGAACTCGGATTGCCACCATATGCAAATCCGCGTAATACCGCATCGGGAAGTCTTAAGTTGCAGGACAGCTCCGAAGTTGCAAAACGGCCATTGGACTGTTTGCTGTATTCAATCGTCGGAAACAATCTTCCTTTCAAAACCCATTTCGAAAGCCTGCAGTTGGCACGAAACTGGGGTTTTAAAGTCCCAACCGAAGCTGTACTCGCCAAAGATCTTTCCGAAGTTTATGATTTCATCGACTATTGGGACGTGCATCGACACAATCTGCCTTACGAAACCGATGGCGTCGTGATTAAGGTCAACAGCCTCCATCATCAGGACGAACTTGGCTACACAGCAAAAGCACCGCGGTGGGCAATCGCTTATAAATTCAAATCGGAGCAGGTCTTCACACGGCTGAGTTCGATTTCGTACCAGGTTGGCCGTACGGGAGCAATCACTCCCGTTGCAAACCTTGAGCCGGTACTTCTTGCAGGGACGATCGTCAAACGCGCATCGCTCCACAACGCCGATCAGATTGCGAAGCTCGACATCCGCATCGACGATACCGTGTTCGTCGAAAAAGGAGGTGAAATCATTCCGAAAATCATTGCAGTCGATTTGAGCAAAAGGCCTGTGCATACACAACAAACAGAATACATCACGCATTGCCCGGAATGTCAGTCCGAACTCGTCCGGACACCGGGAGAAGCACAACATTATTGCCCGAATTTTTACGGTTGTCCGCCGCAGATTATCGGTCGGATCCAGCATTACATTTCGAGAAAAGCAATGGATATCGAAGGACTTGGCGGCGAAACGGTCGCGTTGCTATACAATAGCGGTCTTGTTCACAATTACGCCGACCTGTACGATTTGACGGTAGAACAGGTGATGCCGCTCGAGCGGATGGCCAAAAAGTCGGCTGAAAATCTTGTCAACGGAATCGAAAAGTCTAAAACTATTCCGTTTGAACGTGTCCTTTACGCGTTGGGAATACGCTATGTTGGCGAAACGGTCGCTAAAAAACTTGCCAAACACTATAAAAATATCGATGCGTTACGAAATGCCACAATGCTCGAACTGGTGCTCGTTGACGAAATCGGCGAACGCATCGCACAAAGCGTGATTCAGTTTTTCGAAAATGAAGAAAACCGCATCATAATCGAGCGGCTGAAACTGTATGGCGTGCAGCTTCAGATCGAAGAGAAAGAAAATCCAAACGCAACCAACAAACTCACCGGAAAAACTTTTGTGGTATCGGGAGTTTTCGAAAATTATTCACGCGATGATCTTAAGAAAGCAATCGAGGACAATGGCGGGAAAGTCGGCAGTTCAATTTCGGCAAAAACCGATTATGTCATCGCTGGTGAGAATATGGGACCCGCAAAACTCGAGAAAGCGACAAAGCTCAACATTGCGATTTTGACCGAACAGGGATTTATCAAGCTGCTTGATGAGAACTAAAAAGCAGGCATTAGTTCTATATTTCGCAACGTGTTTACTTGCGGTGTTTGCTGTCGCGATTGAAAGCGACTCTTTGTTGCTCGTAGTAAAGCCAGTTATAATACCTGCGATATTTTTCTACTACTTATCGGCAAAACTAACAAAGACCAACCCATTCGTTGTGATTTTTATGGTGCTGACTTTTATCAGCGATACCATTGCGATGCTCGATATCCGCGATTCTACACTGCTGGTAATGGTTCCCTATTTTTTGTCGTATTTGATCCTGTTGCATTTCGCAATATCCGACGTTAAGAAAACAGCGCTGGAACCCTACGGAATTGCGATAGGTATATTCATGTTCGTTTTGGTTTGCGCAGTCACTGTTATGGTGGTGCAATTTTTCTCTACCGAACAACAGCGCCTGGCAGTTCCCATTTTAATATATGGCGCATTTTTAGCGGCCTACGCCGGAATAGCTACCGCATATTTTTTTTCAACTGCATCGAACATGGGACTTTATATGATTTTATCAGCGCTGATGTGCGTGGTGTCGGACGTATTTTTTGCACTGTACAGCTTGATCGCACTTTTTCCGGGATACCATTGGTTTAACCTCGCAGTCCAGTTGTTTTCCTACTTTTTCATCACAAAATATTTTATTTTAAGAAAAAATTAACAGAAGCGATTATTTATATATTTACTGAAAAATCGCAATGAAAATTTTAGAAGCGGGGAAGGGTCAACGTCTAAGCTACGCTTACTTTTTTGTTGCGACTTTACTGTTGCTTGCCGAAGCATTCAGAAATACGCCGGCGATCACGGTTTTAAGGCCAATGCTGATTCCCATTTTGATTGCGCTGTACAGTTGCACTTCAAGAAAACGCAATAAAATATATATAGTAGCACTTGCTTTTGCGCTGCTGTCAAATGTATTGCTTCTCACAGGCGAAATCACTCATGTAATATATGCAATCATAACTTTCCTGCTTTACCGGCTTTTGATTATAATCATCGTTGTCCGGTACACTGCCAAGTTTCATTTGCTCGCGTTTGCGATAGCGATCGTGCCCTTTTTCTTTTTATTTGCGTACCTGATCGATATGACGTCGGAAACACTCGCTGACGGACTTTATCCGTCGATTGCAAATGCGATCGTAATGTCGGTTTTGGCCGCACTTTCGCTGTCAAACTACATTTTTGAAGATGACAGGCGCAATTCATGGCTGCTGATCAGCTCGCTGCTTTTTGTCGTTCTGATGTTCATATTTGTCATCGAACGATTTTATTTAACGAATCCCGTCTTCAGGCCGCTGTCGGTATTGGTGTTTGCCGCGGCGCATTATGCTTTCTACAAATACATGATTTTGACCGAGCGAGACATCTTAACTTCCCGACTGTAATTGGTTATGCGCATTCCAAATTTTCGTAGCTTTAGGTCAAACGTCCCCAATATGGATTCGCTAGCCGGTCATAATAGAATGACGATCTTGTATATAATTTATTTTGCCGTGGCAGCCATTGAAGTTGCGGCCGAATATTTCTCGTATACTCCTGTAATCGTCGTATTAAAACCGCTGATCCCCTTGATGCTTATCGGTTTTTATCACCTTGCTTCCACCAAACGCGAGGTGCTGTTTTATCTGGCAATGCTGTTTTCGGTGATTACAAATCTACTTTTCATACCCAACAGTGCCACTTGGCTATTGTTTGGCGTAATCGCATTTATGATTCACCGGTTATTCATCATTTCACTGATCATCAAAATCATTAAGATCAGGGATTTTATTCCGGCGGTACTGGCCACAATTCCGCTTTTGGTGGTTTTCTGTTATCTGTTGTCGATCACAACCGAAATCCCCGAAGTGAGTTTTTATCTTTTGATCGTTCAAAATGTATTGATTTCGGTTCTTGGCGGCCTTGCATTGTCGACTTACCTTGTCAACGACAGCAAGGGAAATTCGTGGTTGTTGATATGCGGACTCCTATTCGTTGCGCTGCAGTTCATCGTTTTTATCGAACGGTACTATCTTTCAGGATTTTCGCTGCAGATCCTGCGTCCGATCGCGATGGCACTGAATGCGTTTGCGTTTTTTACATTTTACAAATTTGTGCTGGCAAGCGAAATATCAGACAATGATGGTGCGGCCGTCTGAGATTTTTGCAGCCGAATCAAAATGAATGTCGATACGGCCAAGATTTATTCCGTAGCATCCAACCTGATTAACCAAAACGTCTTTTCCGTCTATGTTCTTTGCGATTGTCGGTTTGTCGAGAAAAGTATGCGTATGACCACCAATGATAAGATCGATGTCTTTTGTGAGCGAAGCCAGCTTTAAATCTGAAATTTTGTCGCCTGCATATTCATATCCCAGATGCGATAGGCAAATTACTAGATCGCATTTCTTTTCGTGGCGTAATATCCGCGAAATATCTTGTGCAACAGCAACCGGATCGTTATAAACGGTTTCCTTGTAATGCTTTTTGTCGACAAGCCCGGCAAGCTCAATTCCAAGTCCGAAAACACCAATCTTGATCCCGCCTTTATTTAAAATTTTATAAGGTTTCACAATTCCGTCAAGGACTGTTTTACTGAAATCGTAATTGGCCGATACAAAACCGAATTCCGCATTGGGAAGCTGCGCATAAAAGCCGTCTATCCCGTTATCGAAATCGTGGTTTCCCATCGTCGCCACGTCATAACCCAGCATGCTCATCAGTTTGAATTCAAGTTCGCCGCCGTAATAATTAAAGTAGGGGGTACCCTGGAAAATATCGCCCGCGTCCAAAAGCAGTACGTTCGGGTTTTCTTTACGAACGGCATCGATGATTGCGGCGCGCCGTGCAACGCCTCCCATGTTTGGATTTCGCGGATGATCGGCCGGAAACGGATCGATGTAACTGTGCACATCATTCGTATGCAATACCGTCAGATGTTTTGTGGGCGCAGGGGTAAAGCCTGAAAGTAACCCGCCTGCCGATAGCACAACCGTACTTGCAACCGTACCTTGAATGAATTCTCTTCTTTTCATAATTTGGAGCTATTCGCGCTTTCGCCTTTATCTCTTCATTTGCTGACGCCATGAAGAGGATACCGGCTCAATCACGGCTAGGGCATTTATCTATTCAACAATGATCCGTTTATCGGAAACTATATCCAGCGTATCAACATCGGCAAAGTAATCAATCAGTACGTTTCGGAGTTTGTAATCGAGATCGTACATCCGAGTCCCTTTTTTGAAGAAAACCATACGGTCGCCGCCATTGTACAGGTAATCGTTTGTAGCGACATAATAGATTCGGTCCTTGTCGAGTGGCTGGCCGCCAACCTGTATGTTTTTTGGTTCCCCGTTTTTTCCTATGGTGAACGTCATTCCCGTCAGTGGGTGCGGTTTTTTCTCAGTGATTATATACTGCGCCATTTCAACAAGATGTTCGCTTCGCATCGCAACGACGACCGCACTGTTTTCAAAAGGCATTATTTCGAATGCGGTGCGTGTGGTGACATCACCCCGCGGAATTATCGACCGGATTCCGCCATGATTCAGCATCACAACATCAATCGACTTGTTTTCGCGCGATTTAAAGATCGGATTTGCTTTGAACAGCACCGCATCGGCAAACATATTTCCGATTGCGCTCTGCCATTCGCCGCTTTTATCAAGTGTTTTCGGAGCAAACGCAAGCACAGTATTGAGTTCCTTATTGATATGTTCGCGATAAGGCGTGATGAATTCCGCTATTTCTGCGCTCTCCCCATTTTGGCCTATAATAGTTATCTGTTTACCCTCAATGCGTGTTACGGCAAGGTTTTGCGAGCACGAGAGAAATGTTAAGAATAAAACAAAATGCGTTATCGGAGCAACATACTTTTTTAGTTTTACCATCCGGATGAACTTCGAATTTTATAGTTTTGTATTCCAAGTAAAAGTAATATGTTTTTAAATTACCTAAAGAACCTTTTCACTAAAAAAATCGTTAAAAACAGCATTTCGGACACTCATCATCCTGCAGCCGCCGGCACCGTTAAAACAGTCGGAATCCTTTTTGATGAAAGTTACTTTTACGAGCGCGAAGCCCTGGTTGATGAACTTGTAAAATACGGCATTGAGCGACAAAATATTCAAATACTGGTTTTTAAAAACAAGATCAGAATAAATGAAAATTTTGATTATCCGGTATTTAGTCACCGCGATCTTTCGTGGCGGGCAACTTTCAGCAATTCGGATGTAAAGGACTTCATGGAAAAGGATTTTGACCTTTTGCTCAACTATTATGACACCGAAAAATCGGCATTGTTGATTGTTTCAAATTTGTCGCCTGCAAAATTCAAGGTAGGATTTTCCTCAATCGACAACAAGCTTAACCACTTGATGATCAATACGACAGCAGAGGATTATAAAGTCTTTGTCGAAGAACTTTTCAAATATTTAAAAATACTTAATAAAATATAACATGCAGTCACTAATAGGAACAGGAGTAGCTTTGGTTACGCCATTCAGAACAGATTTTTCGGTCGATACCGATGCGCTCAAAAGAATCGTTAATTTTCAGATCGACAACGGAATCGATTACCTGGTTGTTATGGGTACGACTGCAGAAAACGCAACATTGACCCAGGATGAAAAAGAGCTTGTGATCGGCACGGTCATCGAAGCAAATAATAACCGGCTTCCGTTGGTTCTTGGAATCGGCGGGAACAATACAGCCAAAGTTGTTGAAGAACTTAAAACCCGCGATCTTTCAGAATTCACCGCGGTTTTATCGGTTTCGCCTTATTATAACAAACCTACGCAGGAAGGCATTTACCAGCATTTTAAAGCTGTGGCCGAGGCATCGCCAAAACCTGTCATTTTATACAATGTCCCGGGACGCACCGCAAGCAACATGCTTCCCGCTACGGTTGTGAGGCTTGCAACCGACTTTTCGAACATTGTTGCAATAAAGGAAGCGGCAGGCGATATCGTTCAGGCAATGAAACTGATCCAGACCAAACCTGAAGGATTCTTAGTGATATCGGGCGACGACATGATCACGCTTCCGATGATACTTGCAGGCGGAAGCGGCGTAATTTCGGTCATCGCCGAAGGTTTTCCGCGACAATTTTCGGAGATGGTACGGTTGGGACTTCAGCGTAATACGGATTTAGCGTACAAATTGCACTACCTTTTGGCCGACTGTATCGATATGATTTTCGAGCAGGGAAATCCTGCCGGGATCAAAGCCGTGTTCAAAGCCTTGGGATTGGCAGAAGATACGGTAAGACTTCCGCTGGTTTCAGCCGATGCCGACTTATCGTTCAGGATTCGCGAATTTGTAAGAAAAGTCCAGTAGTCCAGTCGTCGAAGTTACCGTGATTTTGGTGTTTTTCGTCCTGTTTTATTTAGCAAATAAAAATTTGCATTGACTGAATTAATAACTAAATTTGCAGTTGGTTTCTGCATACACAAAACCGTTAAAAATCAATGAAGAAATTATTATCTATTGTCCTGATTGCTTTGCTTGTAGCTTCGTGCAGCGAATACCAGAAAGCCCTCAAATCGGACGATGTTGCGGTGAAATTCGCAGAAGCTGAACGACAATACAATAATGGTAAGTACGCCAAAGCGATCCGGATTTTCGAACTCATCGCTCCAACATTCCGCGGTAAACCCGAATCGGAGAAGATGTTTTACATGTTCGCGCAATCGTACTACCGAACCGAGCAATACTATCTTTCAGGCTATCAGTTTGAAAGTTTTGTAGCATCTTATCCGAAAAGCGAATTTGTCGAGGAAGCGGCATTTCTGGGCGCGAAAAGTTATGCGCAGTTATCGCCGGTTTATAGCAAGGATCAAACCGACACCCAAAAAGCAATCGATAAACTTCAGGCATTCATCGATCGGTTTCCGGATTCGCAATATCTGGCCGAGGCCAACGTACTTGTGAAAGACCTTCGGGAAAAACTTGAGAAAAAAGCTTTTGAAATAGCCAAAGGTTATAATGTGATTACAGATTACAAGTCGGCAATAACGGCACTTGACAATTTCGTTGCCGACTATCCAGGTACTCCATTCAAAGAGGCGGCCCTTTTTTACAAATTGGACTCGGCCTATAAACTTGCAATAAACAGTGTCGCATCAAAAATGGAGGAAAGGCTTAATGCCGCAAAATCGGCTCATGCCGGATTGCTGAAATTCAATCCAAGTAGCGAATACAAAGACGAAGCCGACGAAATGTTGGTCCGCATCGAAAGTGAATTAAAACAATATTCAAATAAATAAAGTCATGGATTTAAAGAAGACGAATGCACCGGTAAACACCATTACCTATAACAAAAATGTTATAGAGGAACCAACCGGGAATATATATGAGGCGATCACGATTATGGCTAAAAGGGCAAACCAAATCAATTCGGAAATCAAAAAGGAATTGACCGAGAAATTGGAAGAATTTGCTACCTATAATGACAGCCTTGAGGAAATCTTTGAAAACAAAGAGCAAATCGAGGTTTCAAAATTTTATGAAAAGCTTCCAAAACCGCATGCATTGGCAGTACAGGAATGGCTAGACGAGAAAATCTACCACCGGGATACTACAAAATAATATACCATGTCAGTTTTAAGCGGTAAGAAAATAGTGCTGGGAGTTTCTGGCGGAATTGCCGCTTATAAATCCGCTTTCCTGGTCAGACTTCTTATAAAAGCAGGTGCCGATGTCCGCGTGGTCATGACACCTGCTTCGAAGGATTTTGTAACACCGCTTACATTATCCACACTCTCCAAAAACCCCGTTTTCTCAACTTTTTACTCCGACGAAGACAAAGACGCCGAATGGAACAATCATGTCGAGATTGGCCTTTGGGCCGATTTTATGATCATTGCGCCTGCTACCGCAAACACATTGTCGAAAATGGCTTCTGGAACATGCGACAATCTTTTGATTGCAGTTTATCTCTCGGCAAAATGCCCTGTTTATGTAGCGCCTGCGATGGACCTCGATATGTATAAACATCCATCCACAACGGCAAGTTTTACTGCATTGAAACAATTTGGCAATACGATAATTCCCGCTGAAACAGGAGAACTCGCAAGCGGGCTCTCGGGCGAGGGAAGAATGGCCGAACCTGAAAACATTATCGCATTAATTGAAGCCGACATCGAAAGCAAGCTTCCGTTGAAAGGAAAAAAAATCCTGATAACTGCCGGTCCGACATACGAACCCATAGATCCGGTGCGTTTCATTGGTAATCATTCGTCCGGCAAAATGGGATTTGATATTGCTGAAAATGCCGCGAGCAAAGGAGCCGACGTTATATTGGTTTCCGGGCCCACGCACTTAATCGCAAAGAATCCCAAAATAAAAACAATTAAAGTGACGACCGCCGGCGAAATGCACGATGCCTGTCGAAACTATTACGACGATGTCGATGTGGTGATTGCCGCTGCCGCAGTAGCCGATTACAGGGTAAAAAATCCCGCATTGCAAAAGATAAAAAAAGCAGCTAAGAGCCTGACAATCGAATTGGAAAAAACAACCGATATTCTTGCTGTGCTCGGTGAAATGAAAAAACAACAGTTTTTGATCGGATTTGCGCTCGAAACGGAAAACGAAATCGAAAATGCAAAGTCGAAGATCATAAAAAAAAACCTAGATTTGATTGTGCTGAATTCACTTGCCGATGATGGTGCAGGTTTTGGAAAACCCACAAATAAAGTTACATTTATCGACAGGGATCTTAATATCGAACCAATGGATTTGAAATCAAAGGAAGCTGTTGCTGAAGATATAGTAAACAAAGTTATACGACATTATGAATAAACTTCTGACCGTATTATTGCTGCTCGCCGGAATGGTCGCACAATCGCAGGAACTGAATTGCACCGTTACCGTCAACGCAGATCAGGTAGGCGCCACAAATAATCAGGTATTTAGGACTCTCGAAAATGCCCTAAACGAATTTGTAAACCGCACCGATTGGACCGGGCAGGGCTTCAATGCCAATGAAAGGATCAATTGCTCGATGTTCATCAATGTAACATCATACAATTCCGGTACGTTTACGGCGTCGATTCAGGTACAGTCGGCGCGCCCGGTTTTCAATTCAACCTATTCAACACCGATAGTTAATATCAACGATAAGGATTTTACCTTCAATTATATCGAATTTGAAAACCTGGATTACAATCCAACAACATTCGAATCGAACCTGGTTTCGGTAATTGCATTTTACAGCCATCTGATAATCGGAATGGACGCCGATTCATTTTCGCCAATGGGTGGAAGTCCGTATCTGGCAACCGCGCAGGAAATCGCGAATCTTGCACAACAAAGCGGCTATAAAGGCTGGAATCAGGCCGACGGCAATTTTACGCGGTATTATCTTATTAACGATATGGTTGGCCCGACATTTACGCCATTTCGCGAAGCGATGTACGAATATCATTTTTCGGGACTCGACAATATGTCGAACGATTTGAAGCTTGCAAAAGAAAAAGTAAAATCGTCATTGGCGACATTGTCGAAATTATATTCGCTGCGTCCAAATTCTTATTTGACACGAACATTTTTTGATGCAAAATCAGATGAAATCGTATCGATTTTTTCCGGTGGACCAAATATCCCGATTACCGATCTTGTTGATAACCTGAACAGGCTTTCGCCAACCAACTCAGGTAAATGGTCGTCGATTAAGTTCTAGCACCTTCAATCCGTAGTTTCAAATGATAGCATCACTTTCCATCGAAAATTTTGCATTGATAGATAAGCTGTCGATTGATTTTTCCGATGGATTTTCTATAATTACAGGAGAAACCGGCGCAGGTAAATCGATACTGCTAGGAGCACTGGGCCTGGTTTTGGGAAAGCGGGCCGACCTGACATCGCTGAAATCAAAATCCGAGAAATGCATAATCGAAGCACAATTCAGAATTTCTCAATACAACCTGCAGTCCTTTTTTGAAGCAAATGATCTCGACTATGACGACGAAACAATTTTGCGACGTGAAATTCTTCCTTCGGGAAAATCGAGGGCATTTGTAAATGACAGTCCGGTTAACCTGCAGAAACTTCAGGAATTGGGCGTTTATCTTATCGACATTCACTCGCAACATCAAACGCAGGAATTGTCGGATGATGATTTTCAGTTTCGGATTCTGGATGCGATTGCTGGTAATACAGAAGCGGTCAATCAATATTCCGAACAGTTGAGACAGCATAAAAAATCACAGGCACATCTCACATCGCTGAAACAACAACTCCATGATGCGATGAAGGAGCAGGATTATCATGCTTTTTTGCTCGACGAATTGCTGGCTGCAGGATTAAGGCCTGGTGAACAGGAAGAACTTGAATCGGCCTACGAGCAGCTTAACAATGTCGAATTGATTAAGGAAAACCTCGAGAAATCACTTGCGCTGGCAAACGAGGAGCAGTTTGGCGTATTGCAAAATATAAGGGAAATCAAGAACGCTTTGTCGAAAATAGCACAATTTTCAAACGACTACAATGAGCTTTCCGAAAGGGCCGAAAGCGCAGCCATTGAGTTTGCAGATTTGATGGATGAAGTCGGCCGCCATTTTGATAGTCTTATACAAGATCCCATGCGGCTTGAGCAGATTAATGAAAAACTTCAGTTAATCTATAACCTGCAGAAAAAGCATCAGGTGTCCACAATCGACGAATTGCTTCAGATACAGGAAAACCTGGATACTAAAGTAATGTCAAAGGATTCGCTCGAATCGGAAATACAGGCACTTGAAAATCAGCTTTTACAATCATCACAAAATCTTGATAAACTCGCCGCCGGTATTAACGAAAAGCGAGAAGCCTCAATTCCTATACTGACACAACAATTAACCCAAATTCTCATACAACTCGGAATGCCGAATGTACGATTTCAAATAAATGTGGAGCAGGGGAACTCGTACTTGCATAATGGAAAAGATACGCTTGAGTTCCTGTTTGCCGCGAATAAGGGATCCGATTTTGGGTTGCTGAAAAAAGTCGCTTCAGGTGGCGAGTTATCCAGGATCATGCTCGCCGTAAAGGCAATCCTTGCAAAATATTCGAAATTACCGACAATAATTTTTGACGAAATCGACACCGGTGTATCGGGCGAGATCGCCGATAAAATGGGCGAGATCATGAAATCGATGAGCAATCAAATGCAGGTTTTGGCTATAACGCATCTTCCTCAAATTGCTGCCAAAGGACTTGCGCATTATAAAGTTTATAAGACCATTGCTGACAATCAAACGTATACAAAACTCGACAGATTGTCAAACGATCAACGTATTACGGAAATCGCGCAAATGCTGTCTGGAAAGGATATTTCGGACTCGGCCATAAATCATGCAAAAGCCTTGTTGAACTAAAATTTCAGGCTATATTTGTGTGTTAATTCTTCCCTTTAAAGTATAAAATCAATTTTTATGATCATAGAACCTAGAATGCGCGGATTTATCTGTTTAACGGCTCATCCTGATGGCGCGGCGCAAAATGTCAAAAAGCAAATTGAATATGTCAGGTCGAAAGGCGCAATTGACGGCGCAAAAAAAGTGCTGGTAATAGGTGCGTCGACCGGATTTGGACTGGCTTCGAGAATTACGAGTGCATTCGGTTCGGGCGCGGGTACGATTGGAGTCTTCTTCGAAAAACCGCCAAGTGAAGGGAAAACTGCTTCGCCGGGATGGTACAATTCGGCCGCATTTGAAAAATTTGCCGCTGAAGAAGGATTGTACGCAAAAAGCATCAATGGGGATGCATTTTCAGATGAAATCAAACAGCAGACAATTGATTTGATAAAAAAAGATCTAGGTCAAGTGGATTTGGTGATTTATAGCCTGGCATCACCGGTGCGGACAAATCCGAAAACCGGAGTAACGCATCGTTCGGTATTGAAGCCGATTGGAAACACCTTTACAAACAAGACGGTCGATTTCCATACCGGAAAAGTATCGGAGGTATCAATCGAGCCCGCAAAGGATGAAGATATTGAAAACACAGTTGCCGTGATGGGAGGCGAGGATTGGTCAATGTGGATCTCAGCGCTTAAATCCGAAGGTTTATTGGCACCTGGGGCAATGACGGTTGCCTATTCGTATATAGGGCCTTCACTCACAGAGCCGGTTTATCGGAAAGGAACGATAGGCCGTGCGAAAGATCATCTGGAAGCTACCGCTTTTTCAATTACCGACAGCCTGAAAGACATTGGAGGCAAAGCATTCGTCTCGGTCAACAAAGCTTTGGTCACGCAGGCAAGTTCGGCAATACCGGTGATTCCGCTTTACATTTCGTTACTGTACAAGATCATGAAGCAGAAAAATCTTCATGAAGGAACGATCGAGCAGATCCAGCGTCTGTATCAGCAGCGTCTTTATACCGGAAATGAAATCGCTACCGATGAGAAAGGACGAATAAGGATTGACGATTGGGAAATGCGCGACGATGTTCAGGAACAAGTGGCAAAATTATGGCAAGAAGCGACTACTGAAAATTTATCGGAGATTGGCGATCTTGAAGGTTATCGGAAAGATTTCTATCAATTATTCGGATTTGATTTTGAAGATGTCGACTATAAGGCCGACACGAATGAAGTGGTGCATGTGCCTAGCTTAGGACAGTAGAGCACGATCGAAAAATTTTAAACCCGGATATCTGTCCGGGTTTTTTTATTGAAATTATGCACAACGTAAGAGAAATCATACAGACTTCTGAGCAGTTCAATGAATTCCTCTCATACGAATTTGCAGGCAATGCGGAAGATTATGTTCTTAATGAAACCCGAATAGTTTTTTGCGACTTTTAAGCATAAATTTCACAAATCCTAACTTATTTTCAAAACACGGGTTGGAAACCACCGAATAATAATTAGATTTGTAAGAATGTTTTTTAAATTTATTAACAATTATGATGAAAAATTACCACAATTTAAGTTGGCATGGCCAAAAGCTGCCTACAAACCCTATCGGGTCGACGAATTTTTTCGCCCTACGAAGTGTATGGAAATCGAGCTTCGTCTTTAGCTTGTTTTTTACGTTATTTCTTATTCCGGAAATTTCTGCGCAAGCCTCGTTCTATACTTTTGCCCAGAGCAATGAAACGTATTCCCCGATTACCGGCGGTACGGTTGTAACAACTTCAACCGACGGAGCTCCGAATTTAGATTCTTATCTCTCAGAAAGTATAACTATTCCGGGATTTACTTTTGCCGGAACGGAGTATACTGCGATGTACGTTTCTGCAAATGGACGTATAGCATTAGGAAGTACAGCACCTTCAGCTTATACTAATACCGTATTGTCGTCGTCAACGGGTGGGAATGTTTTCATAGCTCCTTTAAGTGGAGACTTGGACGACAACACCGGTGTTTCTGAAATCAGATATGAAACAATAGGCGATGAACTTATCGTGCAGTGGACCAATTTTAAGCGCTACGGCAGAACTGAAACCATTAATTTTCAGGCAAGGTTGAATACCGTAACAGGTGTTATAAAATTTGTTTACGATGGTACGCCCCCTTACGACACTTCCACATCGTATCAACCACAAGTCGGTATAAAGAGTGCGGCAGGATTCTATAGTGCAATAACAGTTGGGGCAGCAGGGAACTGGAATTCTCCGAATGTTATTACCTCAGGAATTACCGCAAGTAGTGTTGCTACATTTAGTGGCAATGTCGGTCCAACATCGGGCTTGACCTATACATGGACTCCCGGTGTACCACCACTTCCAAGTTGTGCTACGGCCTTTGTTCCTGCTGATTTAGCCACCGACATAGAACGTAACCCAACCCTGACCTGGACGGCGGGAGATGCAAATGCTACCAGTTATGATGTTTATTTTGGATCATCGGCAAATCCTGCGCTTGTTGGAAACCAGGCCGGGACTTCTTACGTTCCTGAGTTGCTGGACGCAAATACTACCTATTACTGGAAAGTCGTTCCAAAAAACGTTACCGGTGAAGCTATCGGATGTATCGAACGTTCATTTACAACAGGTTCATCTGTCGTGTATTGTGTGCCTTCTTCAACTTCATCATCTACGTATATCGATAATTTCTCAACAAGCTTGGGGTCGACGAATATTTCAAATACTTCATCGGGCTATACAACTGGCGGATATCAGGATAATTATGCATCCACAGCTGTAACTTCAATTCCTACTGCTTCTTTCGAATTTGACATGACTGTAGTTGGTGGAACCCTTGGTGCTGCCATTTGGGTAGACTGGAATTTAAACGGAACATTTGAAATAGCAGAGCGCGTTTTTGTAACGACCGGTTATTCATCCGGTCCATTTTCAGGTTCTATTGAAGTTCCTGCGGGAACTCCGGTTGGAGATTACAGAATGCGCGTAATGGTGGATTGGAATAGTTCAGTTCCGTCAAACCCGTGTATGACCGCAAATGCGAGAACGGAAACCGAAGATTATAAAATTACAGTTTTGGCACAAGACGCTTGTTCCGGAACTCCTGGAGCGGCAACGATTATTTCTTCAGTTCCTAGCATCTGTATTTCCGGTTCGGCAGTTTTAACCGCTACGCCTGCAACTTCATTCGATTCAGGTTTTACGTATCAATGGTATAACAGTGCAGGGGCAATTGCAGGAGAAACCGGGACAACCTTAACTACACCTGTATTGACTGCATCGGAAAGCTATTATTTTGAAACTACTTGTACAAACAGTGGTTTATCTGCAACTTCGAACACAATTGAACTTGAAGTTAACAATCCTGAGGTACTAAGCACTACGGCAGGTAGCCGTTGCGGAATCGGTTCAGTTGAATTAGCTGCTACGGCTTCGACCGGCGCATCATTGGAATGGTATGCTGAAGCTACTGGAGGGGAATCTATCGGTTTCGGCGAAACTTTTACGACACCTGAAATTTCTAACACAACTGTATTTTATGTTTCCGCCAATATAGGCGGTTCAACAGAATCGGCAGGGAAACCTTCGTCAACTGGCGCAAGCGGTTCTTACATTGGAAACAGTACTGGTATAGTTTTTACTGCCAATTCTCCGCTAACCCTTGCCTCAACTACTATTTACCCAACGGGTACTGGTACAGTTACTATCGGATTGTATGACAATACTGGAGTAGAGTTGATGGCGACTGAAGCAATTCCTGTTACAGGTTCGGGTATTTCTACACCAGTCAGTGTGCCGTTGAATTTTCAAGTTCCGATTGGAACCGGGTATCGATTACTATTAAAAGCATATACTGGAATTACAGGTTTAATTAGGGATAGTTCAGGAAATACATTCCCATATACTTCCACTAACGTTTCCGTAACCGATGGTTATATATCAGGAACTTCTGCTACTTATTATTATTTCTATGATATCCAGGTTGTTACTGGCTGTACTTCCGACAGGACTGCCGTTACCGCGACCGTTGATACGCCACCGGCATTAACGTTAAGCGGTACTTCAGCAAGTATTTGTGCAGGATCCGGAACAGAGGTTGTAACAATCACAGCAGGTGCATCGGATTATGATACTTATATATGGTCGCCAGCTACAGGCGTAACAGGTGATGCGGCCTCAGGTTTTGTTTTCGATCCAATTGAAACCACTACGTATACTTTATCTGCTTCGCAATCGGCCGGACAATTATGTACTGCTGAGGTAACCTACACCGTAAACGTAAACGAGGTACCGTCTGCATTAACCATTGTGACTGATAGCGCAACTGTTTGCGCAGGTGAAGTTCAGGCATTGACTGCAAATGGTGGGACCATTGGTTCAAGCGGCTCAATTACAATCGGAACGGATACTACCGTTACAGTTCAGAATGGTATAGAACCGACAGCTTTTAACAACAGATACGAGCATTATTGGATGCAGATGGTCTTCACGCAGGAGGAATTGAATGCGGCGGGTATCCAAGCCGGAAGCATCACCGGAATTAAATTCAATATTACTACTATTGGATCTGCGACTTTTGTGTCGGATTACAGGGTAAAGCTCGGACCTACCACAGCAGATGTACTTACAGGTTTTATTCCGACAGGTTTGACCGAGGTATTTAGCGCTGCAACATATTCGCAGACTTTGGGAGTCAATTCAATAGAGTTCGATACTGAGTATGTTTGGGACGGTACATCTAACATCATTTTAGATATTAGAAGTACGGGTGCTGATTCAACAAATAATTCATCAACCTATTATACGGCAACAGCGACAAATCAAACTGTTACGGCAAGAACATCATCATCATTTGTGAGTTCAGATGCGTACGCTGCGTCAAATCCAGCAGGAACGTTGTCTTTAAAAAGATTGAATACAACATTTGACTTTAACTCCTCTGTGGCAACCGACATCGTTTGGTCTCCAACGACTGATCTATACACAGATGCTGCAGCAACGGTTCCGTATACGGGTACACCTGCTTCAACTGTTTACGTAAAATCGGAAACTGTCGGTTCACAGACATATACCGCAACTGCAACGGCGCCATCAACAGGCTGCAGCACGAGTGGCGAAACAACGATAACGACTACCGAAGCTACTGCTGCCCCTACTGCGGATGCACAACTATTTTGTGGAGATGCAACAGTACTTGATTTGGAAGCTGTAGGAACCGATTTGCAATGGTACAACGATTTGACCGGTGGGACGGCATTGTCTGATACAGATCCGCTTGAAACAGGCGATTATTATGTATCACAAACGCTGAACGGATGCGAAAGCATAAGGACCCTGGTTGTGGTGGCAGTAAATGCATTGCCAACGGCAACCATTACGCGTGATGTTAACACATTGACCGTTAGTGAAGAAAATGCAACATATCAGTGGATTGTCTGCGACGGATCGTCGACTCCAATTGATGGTGCAACGGGTCAGTCGTATACTGCAACTGAAGTGGGCAGCTATGCCGTTATCGTAACATTAAATGGTTGCGAGGTGACAAGTGAATGCTTTGATGTATCCACATTGTCAAATAACGCTTTTGATTATGCGAATTTGGGTTACTATCCAAACCCGGTAAGCGATGTTTTAACAATTAAACATTCAGAGACTATTACAGGCATTCAGCTGTATGATATCGCTGGAAGATTGGTTAAACAGATGAGCAATGACGATAATGAAGTTCGGGTTGATATGGCAGGTATGCCTGCTGCGTTCTATATTGTCAAAGTTACTATGGAGAACACTTCGGGTGAATTTAAAGTAATTAAGAAATAAATATTCTTAATTTTATAAGGAAAGGGCCAATCAATTTGATTGGCTCTTTTTTTTATCCCAAGTTCTAAAGCAATTTATTGTGAAAGTATTTACGCTTACTGGTGAATGATGGTTTTATTAGATATATTTTAAGTTTACTTATAAATAACAAAGGATGCATCGTAATTTTTACAAAGATTTAAAACAGTTGATATTACAAAAATTTTTATCTACATTTAGAAAAATTTAACTTAAACTCATATTTATGAAAAAATTTACTTTTCTACTTGTAGCGCTGCTCGCTTTTACCGTGCAAAGTTACGGTCAGTTTCCGAATCCCTATTGTTCGCCCACACCTTTTACTTATGTGGAGCCAATCACATTGGTGAATTTTGCCGGCATCAATAATCCGTCACCGGCGGCAACTACGGGTATTCCCCACGAAGATTTTACTACAATTGTTGCAAACGTTGATACAGACGCATCATATCCGATTACCATTAAAGGAAATACCGGTGGTAACTGGACAAATTATATCAGGGCCTATTTTGACTGGAATCAGGATAATGATTTCCTTGATGCCGGAGAAAGCTATGATCTGGGAACAATCGTAAATTCAACGGGTTTGGACGCTATACAGCTTAACGGCACGATAACGGTGCCAGCATCGGCACTGGCCGGCAGTACCAGGATGCGAGTTGTAAAAGCATATGCTGGTTATGCCGACTCGTGTAATACATCAAGTGCTTTGTTTGGGCAGGTTGAAGATTATTCAGTTATGGTCGTGATCCCAACCTGTGTAGCTCCATCAAACGGTATGGCAAACGTTACATCATCAACAACAGCCGATTTGACTTGGACCTCGGCAGTAACCGAAGGTGAAATCGTGGTTCAGGAAGCAGGCACTGGTACACCGGCAACCGCACCGGGTACCGGAGAGACATTTACAGGTGCCACAGCTTATGAAGCGACTGGCCTTTTAGCTATGACAGCGTATGAATTTTATGTTAGAAATGAATGTACGCCAGATGTTTTCAGCTCCTGGGCAGGTCCTTTTGCATTCAATACAACGCAGCTGCCTGGTTGCGCATCTGATCCAACCCCGGCAGACGGAGCCACCAATGTACCTGTCGGCGATGTGACGTTCTCATGGACTGCGCCAACAACGGGAGATCCTGCCGTTTCATTTGATATGTATTACGGATTGACTCCCGGCGAGGCTAACATATTCGTTGCTAACTTTCCGACAACTACCGCCGAAATTACGCTTACCGGGTATAACACCGATTTCTACTGGATGATTGTTCCTGTAAACGTGTCCGGAGATGCAATAGGATGTATTGAGTGGCACTTTACGACCGAACCGGCGCCGGGATATTGCCTTGACGCACCTAACGGTCAATATCCTTCTGCGGCAGCAGGATATACTCCAGCAACCTGCGATGGCATCTTTGAAAACGTTGTAACTACTGCTGGATGGACAGGCGAATACTCGCTGATTAATGTTACTGCTGGACAAACCTATACTTTCTCAAGTAGTATTGCTACGGATTTTATTACCATCAGTGATGCAGCAGGTACTACTTCTTATGCAGCAGCTGTTTCACCCCTAACGTGGGAATCTACGTTGACAGGACAGATAAGGTTCTATACACACAACGATGACCAATGTAACTACGAAAACGTTTCAAGATCGAGAATAATTGTTTGTGGTCTTCCTGCAACCGACGCTCCTGATTTTGCAAACCTGCAATGGCCGGAAACACTTACAATTTCGCAAGGCGAATCAGGCACGGTATTCGGACAGGTTTATGAAGCAGGTTTAACGGATGTGGCGCCAAATATTGATGGTCAGGCACCTGGTATTCAGGCGTGGGTTGGAATCAGCCCGGAAGGACAGAATACCGACCCTTCAACTTGGACAAATTGGACAGTCGCTACACACAATGCAGCTCACATTGGAAACAACGACGAGTATCAGGCAACAATTGGAGCCAACCTGGCTCCGGGAACTTACTATTATGCAACCAGATTCAGATTGAATACAGGTGGCTACGTTTATGGTGGTTTTGATGGCGGATTTTGGAACGGTACTACGGAAGTTAGCGGTGTGCTGATTGTAAACGCACCCCCAATTCCTGCAAACGATGACTGCTCTGGAGCATTGAACCTGGTTGTAAACTCAGATTTGAATTGTGGAACCATTACCGCTGGTACAACTTTTGGAGCCACTCTTTCTATGGATGCTGCGCCTTGTTTCGGTAATCCTGATGACGATGTTTGGTATAGTTTTGTGGCAACAAGTGCATCACATGTCGTATCACTTACGAATGTTAACGCGGTATTTGGCACTAGTACAGATATGTATTTCCAGGTGCTTTCAGGTGCATGTGGTTCGGAGACCTCGCTGTTATGCAGCGACGCCGACTCATCGACCGTAAGCGGACTAACAGTCGGGAATACCTACTATGTTCGGGTATATAGTTACTTCGCAACCTCTAACCAGACATTTAATATTTGCATCGGGACTCCACCGGCACCACCTGCCAACGACGAGTGTGAAGGAGCGATTACGCTTGAAATAGATTCAAATTTTTGTGATGGAACAAATAATAACGGAACGAACGTTAGCGCAACAGATTCAGGAATTGGCCTGGCCGATTGTTTCAATTACGGTGCGAACGATGTGTGGTTCGTATTCACAACTCCGGAAAACATGGCATCGGTAGATGTTTCAACCGACTTCCTGGGTGGAACACTTGTCGATACCGAAATCGCATTGTACTCGGGTGCTTGCGGTAGTCTGGTTGAAATGGCATGTTCACAAGATGATGGAACGACAGTTTTGAGCAACGGTTTCAGCTGGAATTCACTTATTACCGATGCGGCTGTGAACGGCGGTGAAACTTATTATGTGCGAGTTTCCGGATATTCGTCTGCAAATACAGGAACTTTCTGTCTACGTGTAGGCACGAATACCTTATCGGCAGATAATTTCGACAGAACAGAATTAGCTGTTTATCCAAACCCTGTTAAGGATGTGTTGAAATTCTCGTATTCGGAAAATATCACTGAAGTTGCGATATTCAACCTTTTGGGTCAGAAAGTCATGGTAAAAGCAATGAATGCTCCTGATGGACAGGTTGATATGTCACAATTGGCCTCTGGTGCCTATATCGTTAAGGTTTCTGCCGGAAATGATACAAAATCAATAAAAGTAATTAAAGAGTAATCTTTGGTTTGAATAGGAAAGGGCTGCCGAAAGGCGGCCTTTTTTTATTATCCATTTCGCCAAATTTTTTTATTCGTAACGATTATATTTGTTAAAAATCTGAAATGAATTTTTCCCTCATAGTCCCCGTCTTTAATCGTCCCGATGAAATCAGGGAGTTACTCCAAAGTATTGCCGAACTCGATTTTGATGATGTCTTTGAGGTTGTGATCATCGAAGATGGATCGACTGTCACATGTGAAACGATTGTGAAATCATATATTGGCCAACTCGATATCGCTTATTACCAAAAGCAGAATTCAGGTCCCGGCGATTCACGTAACTTTGGGATGCAAAAAGCCAAAGGAGACTACTTCCTGATTTTTGATTCCGACTGTATTTTGCCGAAACACTATTTACTGAATGTAAAGACTGCATTGCAACAAAACTATGTAGATTGTTTTGGTGGTCCCGACAAAGCACTTGATTCATTCTCCGATATTCAAAAAGCAATAAATTTCGCTATGACTTCCTTTATTTCAACCGGAGGTGTCCGTGGTGGATCAGAATCGATAGATAAGTTTCAGCCCAGAAGTTTTAATATGGGTTTGTCGCGGAATGCTTTTATATCGTCAGGCGGGTTTGGAAATATTCACCCCGGGGAAGATCCCGATCTTGCAATTCGGTTGTGGAGAAGCGGTTTTAATACAAAATTGATTCCTCAGGCTTATGTTTATCACAAGCGCAGAATCAGTTGGTCAAAATTCCGGACTCAGGTCAGCAAGTTTGGAAAGGCACGGCCCATACTGAACAAACGGTATCCGGAATATGCAAAATTCACGTACTTTTTCCCTACATTTTTCTGCATCGGATTTATCCTGGGAGTCGGCTTGGCTATAGTCGGATTTCCCTATATATTAGGATTGTTTGCGATTTATTTTCTTGTGGCCTTTGTTATGGCATTTATAGGGAGTAAAAGCATTAGGGTGGCCAGTCTTGCACTCGTCGCAATAATTATCCAATTTTACGGATATGGAGTTGGCTTTGCCGAATCTTACATTAAAGTTCAAATACTAAACAAGGTTCCCGAGAATTCTTTTCCGGAGCTGTTTTTCAAAAGCAAATGACACGAGTAATAGGACTCACAGGAGGAATCGGCAGCGGGAAAACTACTGTTGCAAATCAATTTAAGGCGTTGGGCGTGCCGGTTTACATTGCCGACGATGAAGCCAAACAAATCATGGAATCGCCTGAAATCATAAGTTCCATCGTCGAACATTTCGGCACCGCGATTCTAAGCGATCAAAAACCTGATCGTAAGAAACTCGCTCAACTCGTATTCAACAATTCTGAAATGCTCGAAAAGCTTAATGATATTATTCATCCTGCGGTAAGGCAACACTTTTCGGAATGGTTATTGCGGCAGGATTACCCCATCGTAATACGCGAAGCTGCAATACTTTTCGAAAGCGGAAGTTATAAGGATTGCGACGCCATTATTACCGTTACAGCTCCACTGGAAATCCGCATCGAACGCGTGATATCGCGTGATGGCTCGACAAGGGAACAGGTGTTGAAACGCATTCAGAATCAATGGTCCGATGAAATGCGGATCGCTAAAAGCGACTTTGTCATCGAGAACATCGATTTAAACCAAACCGCACGGCAAACCAACGAAATCTTCCAAAAATTAATGAATCCGTAATATATCAATCCCGTGTTAATATTTGGTTAATGTATTCATTCTTTAATTGTTAAAATGTTAATTTTGTGACGATGAATAAGTTGTTTTTTCGATTACTTGTCGTTCTTATGAGTTTATCCTTAATTGGGATAATTTTAGTTCAGGTTTACTGGTTCAACAGCTCCTTCAAAAACAATGATGAGCAATTCCGCTTTCATGTTAAGCAGGTAATCAGCAATGTTGCGTACCAGCTTCAAAAACAGGAGGCTTATACTTTCATCGACCGTTACAATAAGTTGAAGGACAGCATTGGTAAGGAACCACAGAAGAGCGATTTGCTTGAATTTGGTTATTACCAGCGCGATCCCAGGACGAATGAAACAATAATTTATTCGAACAGCATGATTTCGGAAGATTATGGCATTTCTTCCTCGTTCTTTGATAAAAAAATGGATAGTGTTAGGTTGAAGAGTTTTTCTTCAAAACGCGTCACCGAAATCTATAATAACAGCAATATTGACGATTCCAGGTTGCAGCACAATGTTACTCCGGATATAAAGATTGAAAAGTCCGGTACGCTGGATATTCTGAAGCAGACACAACTCGAAATCGCTTTCAAGGACATTGCTTCCGCAAAACCGTTGCAAGATCGTGTTTCCAAGCAATATCTGCACAAGCTGCTGGAAAGTGAACTTGAAGAATTCGGTGTCAATACGCCATTTGAATTTGGAATTTACAGCAATGGCCTCGCAACGAAAATTCGGTCCGATAAGTTTCGTTATGACAAAGATGCAACCTACAGCATCCCGATTTTTGCAGATAACGAAGGCAATAACCAGTATCAGTTGCTGGTGAGTTTTCCGCAAAAGAAGAAATTTCTTTTCTCGGAACTGGTTGGAATCACCGTCCTTTCGATCGTCTTTACACTAATCATCATCATTGCCTATTCAAGTGCATTGAACCAGTTGATTCGTCAGCGTCAGATTTCGGAGATCAAAACCGATTTCATCAATAATATGACACACGAATTCAAAACGCCGATAGCAACGATAAACCTGGCACTTGATGCAATCAGGAATCCAAAGATTATCGACGACAGTGAAAAGGTCAAGCGGTACCTTCAAATGATACGCGACGAAAATAAGCGGATGCATGCACAGGTTGAAAATGTATTACGTATTTCAAAACTCGAGAAGAAGGAGCTCGAAATCAATAAGGAAACAAACAATATCCATGATATAATTGACGAGGCAATCGAACACGTCAATTTAATCATAGAAGACCGGCAGGGCACGATCACAACGCATTACGATGCCTCTCGAACAACGGTCTTGCTCAACGATGTACATTTTACAAACGTCATCGTTAACATTTTGGACAATGCGATCAAATATTCGCCAAATGTCCCTCAAATTGATGTTTACACCGAAAACGTGAAAGATTTTGTAATTATCAAAGTCCGCGATCACGGATCGGGAATGAGTAAAGTTGCTCAAAAGCGGATATTTGAAAAGTTTTACCGCGAGCATACGGGCGATCTTCATAATGTGAAGGGTCACGGACTCGGACTCGCATATGTAAAAAGAATTGTCGACGACCACAACGGACAAATTTTTGTGGAAAGCGAAAAAGGAAAGGGTAGCACCTTTATAATAAAAATACCATTAATTAACTAGCTATGGAAACTGAAAATAAAAAAATTCTCTTAGTTGAAGATGACCAGAATTTCGGCGCGATCCTTAAGGATTACCTGACATTGAACGACTTCGATGTTACGCTCGCGAAAAACGGAATGGAAGGTTTTGAAAAGTTCAAAAAAGACACTTACGATCTTTGCATCCTTGATGTGATGATGCCTTATAAAGACGGATATACACTCGCAAAAGAAATCCGCGAAAAAAATAAAGATGTGCCAATTATCTTCCTGACCGCAAAATCGATGAAAGAAGACGTGTTGAAAGGCTATAAGGTAGGTGCCGACGATTATCTGAACAAACCGTTCGATTCCGAAGTGCTTTTGATGAAAATCCGCGCAATTATCCAGCGCAAAGCGGCCGATACGAAAAACGATCACGTGCGTTTCGAGTTCCAGATCGGAAACTTCCACCTGAACTCAAAATTGCGGTTCCTGACTTACAAAGACGAAGAACCAATCAAGTTGTCGCCAAAGGAAAACGAACTGCTCAAAATGCTCGTGCTTCATGAAAACGACCTGATGCCACGTGAGTTGGCGCTCACAAAAATCTGGCGCGATGACAACTATTTTACATCCCGCTCAATGGATGTCTATATAGCAAAATTGCGTAAGTATCTGAAACGCGACGATGAAGTCGAAATCCTGAACATCCACGGTGAAGGATTCAGATTAGTAGTCAAGAATAAAGTAACTGAATAATTGAAAGCTCCGGAAACGGGGCTTTTTTTATGCATTTTTTTGAAGCTGTTCCGGCTATTCGCTCTATCTTTTGCTGCTTAAAGAAAGCAGCAAAAGGATGCCGCTGCTATCCGGGCTAGTGGTTACTAGGAAGTTGCAGTTTTTTAATTATGGAGCGACGAGTTCAGTCAACAATGTGAAACCGAACCACCCCGGCGTTCCGCCACCCCTCCAAAGGAGGGGAACCACCCCAGAATTCCACCCCTCCAGCGAAGGCAAACCACCCTGACGTTCCGCCCCTGCAGAGAAGGCAAACCACCCCGGCGTTCCGCCACCCCTCCAGAGGAGGGGATTGTGAGTACGGACATCTTAAATCACACGATCAAGGGTGCCTGAATGGCGGGTTTCTCGTTGTAATGGGTAATGGTCTTGATGACACATAATTTATTATAGTTGTGCTCTGTATTCTTTAAGTCTGATTCTATTCAAATCCAATCTCCAATGCAAAACACGGTTTGTCATCCTTCCTCACCGCAAACAGATTCGACTCATTTGCAATCTCAACTTCATCGCCAAGCGCCAGTTCTTTCATGAAGTTCATATCGAGCGAGCTGATGCGTTGCTGAAGAACAACATCTGCATCCACTAAATCAAGGCACCATTCAAGATATTTGACATTGTTGACGTGGTTCACAACATCAAGATCCGACAATGCCACTGTGCGTTTAGCGCGAAGATCCGGCATATCCGCAAGTCGAATTTTTTTCACGTGCTTGATCGTAGGATGTTTATCGCCATATTTAATAAAGTGCTCATGTGGCAGTGCCAGTTGCTCCGGACGACGGGTCTTTGTGTTGAATACGGCCCAAAAAGATTCGCAACCCACAATTTTTTTTTCGTCACAATACATTTCAAGCGCCCGCACCGATCGAGAATTCTCAAGGCTTACGATCCAGGTTGTGACGGTCACCACGTCTCTCCATTTTGGTAAGGCAGTGATTTCGATACGCATTCGGCTCACAACCCATGCCTGGCTTGCCCGTTGCATATCGGTAAAGCTGATTCCGCCCATTTCGGCATGATCGGCTGCCGCGAGCTGAAGTGTATTGCACAATTCGGTGTAGGTTAAAAATCCGTTGGGAGCACACTGGGTGAAATCGATTGTAAAATCTTTTGAAAAAATTGAGGTGAAATCTTCTGAGACGGGCATTGTTTTTTAACAAATTTAGTCAAACTGAATGCCTATGGCAAGTTGTACCTGATTCATTTTACCAAAAAAGTCCTCATAATGACGACCGGTATTTATGTCGAGTGAGGCGTTGATATAATGTACTGCAATGAACGGAAGAAAATTTAGTGAAGTTATAAGCACCTGTCATCCCAAAACGGAATTCGTTTCCGTCCTGCCGGCCAAAACTTGTTGAGGAAAGCAATTATACCAGATGCACATTGTAAAAATGGTTGCTGGATTATTTCTAAGTTAAGTTGGCGATATGATCGATAATGACTGCATTATCGGTTTTATAATCAAACCAATTCGAATTTTCTGTTTTTTTAAACCAGGTCATTTGCCGCTTGGCGAATCTTCGCGTATTTTTTTTGATCTCCGAAATAGCAAAGTCCAGCGTAATTTCGCCGTCAAAGTAGCTAAAGAGTTCGCGATAACCGACGGTCTGCAATGCATTCAGATGTTTGTGCGGATATAATTTCCGCGCTTCGTCTACAAGTCCGGCATTTATCATCATGTCGACACGCCTGTTTATCCGGTCATACATTTCGGCGCGGTCGGCTTCAAGTCCGATAACGATTGGCACAAAATCACGCCGTTTTTTGTTTGACGTCAGAAAAGTGGAGTAGGGTGTTTTGCTGCTGCGGCTCACTTCAAGCGCGCGCATCATTCGCTGCGGGTTTGCCGTATCGACCTGGCTATAATAAACAGGATCGTGTTTTTGGAGTTCGTTTTGAAGGTACTCAATTCCGTGTTTGTCGTAGTCACGCTGAATCTCATGCCTGATTTCCGGATCGACAGCCGGGAATTCGTCAAGTCCGTTGAGCACGCCGTTGACATAAAGCCCGGAACCGCCAACCATTATTGCAAAATCATTTGTTTGAAACAGTTTATCAAGTAATTTGATCGCGTCGTTTTCAAAATCGCCTACGGTATAAGTATCAAAAATCGATTTGTGGTGGATGAAATGATGTGGCGCGGCCGCGAGCTCGTCTTTTGATGGCGCCGCCGTTCCAATTGTCATCTCGCGATAAAACTGCCGGGAATCGCACGAAATTATCTCACATTGAAAATGCCCTGCCAGTGCTATCGCCAGTGTCGTCTTTCCTATGGCTGTGGGTCCTATTACGGTTATTAAATATTTAGTATCCAAAAATCAGTGATGTAAATGAGTACCGCATTGGTAGCAGTATTTAGCGTCGTCGTAATGATCGGAAATGCTGCACGTTGGGCATGTTTGAGTGTTAGTGTGTATATGCTGATTCGACATGATTTGGGCAGTTACCAGCCCTGTTGGTACCGCGATGATTCCGTAACCCAAAACCATGATCACCATCGACAGAAATTGCCCAAAAGGGGTTACCGGAGTTATGTCGCCAAATCCTACAGTGGTTAACGTAACAATCGTATAATAGATGCTTGCAGGAATACTGTCGAATCCGTTTTTAGGCCCCTCGATCATGTACATAAGCGTCCCCAATATTACACAAAGAACCACAACCGTGAATAAGAACACCGCAATTTTATTCCGGCTTCGCAAAAGCGCGAACTTGAGCTGATTTGAGGCTCCGATGAAATGTGCGAGTTTTAAAATTCGGAAAATCCGAAGTAATCGTATCGCGCGTAACGCGAGTAGAAAGTGCCATCCGGGAAAAAAAAGGTCAATATAACTGGGTAGGGTTGCAAGCAGATCGATTACACCATAAAAACTGAATACATACCGCAACGGCTTGCGAACCGATAACAGACGAGCAATATATTCGAGTGTAAAAAGGATCGTTATGATCCACTCGATCAGTGCAAGTTCGAAACCTAACCGGATTTCGATTTCGACTACACTTTCAAGCATAAGCGCTGCAATACTTATAATTATCAGTGCGACAAGGATCAAATCAAACAGTTTTCCAGCCGTAGTGTCGGCCTCGTAGACTATAGTATGCAGCCGTTCGCGTAGTTTTTCTGGTAAGCTGAAAGCCATTTTCTAGTATTGGTCTACCAAAAATAAACAATCCATCAAAACGGAACTATTTTAATCCGGTTATTCTTTCGCACATACGTTTGGATGATGTCGCGTGTGTCGCGATCGGCTGCCATCGGAATCAAAATGCTTTTTAAAATGGCGATGTTGTTTAGCTGATAGTTCAGGTCGTAGAATGCATAACCTTTATAAACACCGTCCTCGATCAGTATTGCCGATCGCTCATTAATCGTACGACCGCGGTCGATCAGCATTAAATTTTTTCCGCTATACGTCAGACTGTCGATTGCCTCAAAAACCCGGTTGTTATAGGCTTCGGGAGTTTCTTCGTGGGCGAATACCGCAGCTGAATCGTCAACCAGCCCATTGCGTTGCGGATCCAGATTGAATTGTGTCGTGATTTCGAAAACGGTGCTTTTTGCCTCCGCAAATGATCCGAATGAAAGTACGATGGGTTTTTTTCGGTTGGTTTTTTCGATTGTAAGCGAGATAAAATCATCGGAATTGCGGGAAGCATACAGCGACCACGGAAAGGCGGGCTTGGTTTGCGGTTTGCTGTAAACTGGCCGGTTGATTTTTATTTCTTCGCGTTCTTTGAGTATCGCTATAAGTTCGCTGCCTGTTTCCTCGTAAGTTACCGCAAAAACTTCGGTTTGTATTTTTTTGCATTTTTGGGAAGTTCCCGTAAAATGTTGGTTGACGCGTTTCTTGATGTTGCGGCTTCGGCCGATGAAAATTATCGTACCGTCTTCACGATGAATGTAATAAATCCCGGTTTTTGACGGAAGGCTTTCTACGATGTCGAGCAATTTTGGTGAAATTCCTTTTTCAACCTCGGTCTTAATCAATTCTTTTACGATTGTTTTTTCGGAATCCCTTGCCAACAGCAACTTGAATAATTTTAATGTCGCCATGGCATCGCCGCTAGCCCTATGCCGGTCGGGTATAGGAATCCCGAGGGCGCGAACGAGTTTACCAAGACTGTGCGAGGGTTGTTCCGGAAGCAGTTTCTGTGCGAGTTCGACCGTGCAAAGTGTCCGGGCTTCAAAAGTATAGCCCAGGCGGCGGAATTCGGTTCGGAGAATCCTGTAGTCGAAAGCGGTATTGTGGGCAACTATTACACAGTCCTGTGTTATTTCAATTATGCGTTTTGCGACCTCATAAAATTTTGGCGCCGATCGCAGCATTGCATTGTTGATTCCCGTAAGCTTTACAACAAAAGGCTGGATCGGAATTTCGGGATTCACCAGACTGATGAACTGATCGGTGATTTCGTGCCCATCGAATCTGTAGATGGCGATCTCGGTGATTCCTTCTTCATTAAACTGGCCTCCTGTAGTTTCTATATCGAGAACTGCGTACATGTTAAAGTTTAAAAATCGATATCAATTGCAATAGCGTTATTCATCGTTCGCCAAATATACTGCTTCCAATCCGAACCATTGTGCTGCCGCATTCAATCGCTAGTTCGTAATCGCCGCTCATGCCCATTGAAAGAATTTCAGGAGTTACGTTTTTCTGGGGTGAAAGTTTGTCGAAAACTGTTTTTAAAAAAGTGAATTCTTTTTTGATTTGCGATTTGTCGTCGGTAAACGTTGCCATTCCCATCAATCCTTTGATCCGGATATTTTCCAACTCGTTCAATGCGGTTGAAGCCAGGATTTCATTAAGTTC
>JAEYZX010000088.1 GCA_023427845.1 Bacteroidota bacterium | reverse complement strand
TCTGTAGTAGCCGCGCCCGAATCCTGATAGAGTACCACTTCGTTTTGAAGGAAATTCGGCTCAACTGGAATTGGCACATGTCCTTCAGTAAATGCATTTTGAACCGTCTGGTACGCACCTGCCATAGTTGACGGTTGCGTTATGAAGAATGAACTTGGACCTTGATTCCATAGATACATCTGCATCCTTGGACGCTGTCCGTCAACAGGAGTCGCAAAATTCGCATTGTTCATGTTTGGTGTTGACAATGTCGATCCATCCTGTGAATCCGCCAGGACTGCATCACCAATAAATCCTTGAGGAAAACCTGAATAATTTTTCTGCTGGAAGTTTCCGCTTGCTTCATCAAAGCCATATCGAAACCAAACATCGTGCATGATGTTATTCATATAGAACAAATTCGTAGTTGCAGCATCAATATAGGTCGAAGCCGAAACTGCCGTACCGCCGTAAGGAAAATCGAACGTCAAAGAAGCACCACCGTCGGGGCTTGCACCATTACCGTTGTCACCATTGGCGTCTTCCTGCGCGTGTACATTGTTTCCTCTTGTAATTGTTTGCTCGTGACCCGGAACTCCGTTTGTATCGTGCCATCCGAATGGCGATGCTACCACGTCATGTGGTGATGTAAGCAATTGAAAAGGACCATGTGCTGGGCTTTCCATGTTGTAAGGGATAACACGGTAGGAACCCGATTGCGGATTCAGCGCAGCCTGACTCTTAAAAAAGGATTTTGTAAAATCAATTGAGTGATCGTGACCTTTATGACCATCTTTGGAATCGAATGTACACGAAATAACCATGTCGCGAATGTCAAGTATTGCACCGCTTACCGCGTCTACTTTCATATTCCATAAATGTTTAACATCCTGGCTGTAAAAAGTAAGGTCCCACGCAAGTTTTAGGCTTTCTTCCATAGGATGATAAACCAATTGCGCCGTAATCGGATCTTCTGTCAAGGCACCATTGCTCAATACAAAATTCCGCGTGCCGGTGTTTTCGAGTATCTCAACCGTAAATGGGGCCATTGACAAGTGCTGAAAAGCTTTGTGTGCAGCCTGGGTAACGGTTAATGTAGGAGTAGTGGCATTAACTTTTTGGGCAACATTCTGTATAAAACGTTCGCCACCGTTTAGGACGACACCATCTTTAATCCAAAAGTTTGATACTGCTCCGTAGATCTCGGTGCCGCTATGACGCTGTACAACATAATAGTTGGTGATTTTGGTACTTGCGGAGTTAGCTTCGCTTTTAATAGCCCAATCACTGATATCCTGAACCGACAAACCTAGTTTTACACGGTTCGCGTCAAGATAGGCCTGAATCTTTTCGGTTGGGCCTTGTGAGAACCCAAGAAATGGAAGCAGGAATAGGAAAAATAAAGTAATTTTTTTCATTAGGAGGTGGTTAAAATAATTAGTCAGGATGCAAACTTAAATTTAATTTTCTGATTTCAATTATTAATGTTGTTAAAAATACCGTGCCAAAACTTTATTGCGCATTCACTATTTTATTATAAATCAATGCTTTTCCGTCGGTCAACATCGATACGAAATGGCAGATGTGAAGCAGCCTTTCATAAAGACTTGCTTTCTCCAAATGATGTTTCTCCGGTAGGATTTTAAGCAGCAATAAGTCATAATTCGTCGCCTTTCCTTCAAAACGGTTGTTATATGCAGTAATGAATTTATCGAGCAAACTGTTTAAAATCTGGTAGCCGGTAAGTTCCTTCTCGATGACTTCACGGCTTTGATATATATTTTTGATGCTGAGCCGGATGATATCGTCCATCTGCACTTTATACTTGCTTTTATCCATCAGTGCATGAGGGAATTTCCCTTGCAAAATCAGCGACTCGTTTGCGACAAAAACCGAAACCGCGTCATTGATTAGGCTTCCGATCGCGAGGGCACGCAAATAGCTGATGCGGTCTTCCTTTGTTTCGAGTGCTTTGTATTTTGCGGTATCGATGCTGTCTTTTACCAATTTAATTAAATACTCGAGCGCATAATCTTCCGACACTAATCCGAGATTGATACCGTCCTCAAAATCGATTATCGTATAACAGATGTCGTCGGCGGCTTCAACCAGATACGCTAAAGGATGCCGTTCAAAACCGATGTCTGACCCTGTTTTATTGGGTAGCAGCCCGAGCTCTGCTGCCACTTCATTGAAAAAAGATTTATCCGACTGAAAAAATCCGTATTTCTTATCGGCAATTGCCGAAGTTGGTTTTTTAGGCAGGCTTTCTTTTGGATATTTCATAAATGCACCCAATGTCGCATACGAAATCCGAAGGCCGCCTTCGCTTCCTGGGCGCGAACCGGTCAGTACCGAAAACCCGTTTGCATTTCCTTCAAAATCTATAAGGTCCTGCCATTCTTTATCGGTAAGCTGTTCCTTGTATATTTGGCCTTTACCGGTCTTGAAATACTCTCCTATCGCTTTCTCACCCGAATGACCGAAAGGCGGGTTTCCGATATCATGCGCAAGCGATGCGGCTGCGACTATTGCACCGAAATCGTTCATGTGAAAACCGTGGACTTCCTTCAGGTACGGATATTTTTCGATGATTTTCTTGCCAACGAGCCGTCCTAACGAGCGTCCTACGACCGATACTTCGAGGCTATGCGTTAGCCGTGTATGTACAAAGTCGGTTTTTGAAAGCGGGATTACCTGCGTCTTGTCCTGCAGGCTGCGAAACGCGGAAGAAAAAATTATGCGGTCATAGTCGACTTCAAAACCCAGACGCGTATCGTCCTGTTCTTTTCTTAATCGCTTTCCTTTATCGCCTTGACGCTTTAACGACAAAAGCTGTTCCCAGTGCATCATGTCTAGTGTATTTTAATAATTTGATACGCCTCCGTTCTGGCCAAGCTCTTCAAATGCCGAATGCAGATTCATCCGTTCTTCGAGCTTCTGCTTATCTACGACATAAGTATCTGAAATCGAATCGTGCCAGCCACGCGAAGGGTTTCCAAGAAACGAAAAATGATTTAAAGGGATCAGTCGGCAAAAAGTTCTTCGTAAAATAGTACCACTGTCGGGTTTTGAGCCATCGTGCATTACTACCATCGTTTTGGTTACTGCTTTGCCAAGACTTTGTGCAAATATTATTTCAATTATCGAATAATAGATAATGAGAATTACAGCTCCCAAAAGGTACTCTTCTATTGTATTCATACCCTGAATCCAATCAACAAAGCCATACATCCCGCTTAATTCGGCTACAAAAACTGCCGTGATTCCTACCGCAAATGCTATAGCGTACTGCGCAATCAAATCGATGATGTAATTTAAAAAACGCTGTCCTTTTGATGCCAGCAGATCGTCGGTAACATTAAATGATTTTTGCATTTGCTACTGTTTATTCTTTTTTGTTAGCCAAAAAAAAGTTCCTTGACTTTTGTGGGTACCAACCCGCACTCGCATCACTCGGATTTGTGATTACGGTTTTGATATTGATCACATCGCCGACTTTAAAGCCATTAGCTATTGTGTATTTATAGTCTAGCAGGTATTCGCCGCAATAGTAGTTACCGTATTCGTCCTGTTCGATAATTCCGGTGTAAACGCCTTTTTCTTTAGTCATGATTGGTCTAGGATTTAGGTATGGGGTTTAGGTACTGCGATAGTAGAAGCGATTTTTTTAAAACCCTCAACCCTACGCTTATGCCTTATCCCCAAACCATTCTATAAATGAGAAAAACAGCCATCTTCCGACAGCTGTTTATTTTGAATTCTAAAATCTGAAATTGCAATCATCACGACCCGCACATTTCGCAGTCGTCAGGCTCTGCATTTTTGCTGCGTTCGATCATCGCTTTAAAGTCCTCCGCCGCTATGGCTTCGACTGCTTCAGGGGCAACAGCCTCAACAGCAATAGGTTGTGCTTTTTTATCGTTGTTCAATGTAAATTTAATTGCATCGACAGCCGATTTTGTCCTGAGGTAATACATTCCGGTTTTCAATCCCGACTGCCATGCGTAAAAGTGCATCGACGTTAGCTTCGAATAGTTTGCATCCTGCATGAACAGGTTAAGCGACTGCGACTGGTCGATGAAATAACCGCGCTGACGCGACATATCGATAATGTCTTTCATCGACATCTCCCAAACTGTTTTGTAGAGTTCTTTCAAATCCTCCGGTACGGCATCTATATTTTGAACCGAACCGTTGTGACGCATGATTTCCTGCTTCAGGTCGTCTGTCCAAAGCCCGCGTTTCACAAGGTCTTCCAAAAGATGTTTGTTTACAACGATAAATTCGCCCGACAATACCCTTCTTGTATAAATATTCGATGTATACGGTTCGAATGCTTCATTATTTCCGAGGATTTGTGACGTGGAAGCCGTTGGCATCGGTGCAACAAGCAATGAGTTACGTACGCCATGTTCCATAACTTCTTTTCGGAGCGATGCCCAATCCCAACGTCCGGACAGATCCGAATCGTTCAATCCCCAAAGGTTGTATTGGAATTCACCGTTAGACATCGGCGATCCTTTGAAAGTTGAATACGGTCCTTCTTCTTTTGCCATTTCCATCGATGCTGTTACGGCCGCAAAGTATAGTGTTTCGAAAATCTCCTGGTTCAACTCTTTTGCTTCGTCGCTTGTAAATGGCATTCGCAATAAAATAAATGCATCAGCCAAACCCTGCACACCCAATCCTACCGGACGGTGGCGCATATTCGAGTTTTCGGCTTCGGGAACCGGATAATAATTGCGGTCGATGACTTTATTCAGGTTGCGTGTAACGCGTTTTGTGACGCTGTAAAGCAAATCGTGGTTGAATTTGCCATCTTCAACAAACATCGGAAGTGAAATTGACGCCAGGTTACAAACCGCGATTTCATCTTTGGATGTGTATTCCATGATCTCAGTACAAAGGTTGGACGAACGGATCGTACCAAGATTCTTCTGGTTCGATTTTCTGTTAGCAGCATCTTTGTACAGCATGTATGGTGTTCCTGTTTCGATTTGCGATTCAAGAATCTTCTCCCATAATTCACGGGCACGTATTGTTTTGCGGCCTTTTCCTGCTTCTTCATATGACTGATAAAGCGCTTCAAATTCCTCACCGTAAACCTCATAAAGTCCCGGGCATTCGTTCGGGCACATCAACGTCCATTGACCGTCTTCCTGGACACGTTTCATAAACAAATCGGAGGTCCACATTGCGAAGAAAAGATCGCGTGCACGCATTTCCTCTTTTCCTGTATTCTTTTTAAGATCAAGGAAATCGAATATATCGGCATGCCATGTTTCAATGTAGATCGCAAATGATCCTTTTCGTTTTCCGCCGCCCTGATCAACATATCGGGCAGTGTCGTTAAACACCTTAAGCATCGGAACGATTCCGTTTGATGTTCCGTTGGTTCCGCGTATATACGACCCGGTGGCGCGAACATTGTGGATAGAAAGCCCGATCCCGCCTGCCGATTGCGAAATTTTCGCAGTTTGTTTCAGTGTATCGTAAATTCCATCTATCGAGTCGTCCTGCATTGCAAGAAGGAAACATGACGACATTTGTGGTTTTGGTGTACCGGCATTGAATAACGTAGGTGTTGCGTGTGTAAAGAACTTCTTCGACATCAGGTCGTAGGTTTCCATCACCGCATCAAGATCGTCCAAATGTATTCCGACTGCAACACGCATCAGCATATGTTGCGGACGCTCGACGATTTTACCGTTGATTTTAAGAAGATAAGAACGCTCAAGCGTCTTGAAACCAAAATAATCATAATTGAAATCGCGGTTGTAGATCACATGCGAATCGAGGAACTCCGCGTTCTTTTTGATTACCTCATAAACTTCTTCCGACAACAACGGCGATTTCTGGTTCGTGCGCGGGTTCACGTAATGGAACATATCCGACATAGTCTCAGAAAACGACTTTTTAGTATTCTTATGTAAATTCGAAATTGCGATTCGCGCCGCAAGTTGCGCATAATCCGGATGTGCGATCGTCATTGCGGCAGCTGTTTCGGCCGCGAGGTTGTCGAGTTCCGAAGTCGTCACTCCGTCGTAAAGCCCTTCGATGACGCGCATTGCCACTTTAACCGAATCGACCAGGTCGTTCAGTCCATAACATAATTTTTTAATCCTGTCCGTGATTTTGTCAAACATTACCGGCTCTTTGTGGCCGTCTCTTTTAATTACATACATAAGATAAGTGTTTTGTGAGATGGAAATCCCTTTCCGGTTCTCGGGTTATTTGTAAGAAAGTCAATTAAATAATTATTCAATGTAACAATGTAACAATGAAGATCATTGGTACATTTTTCAATTGTTGAATTGCTACATTAGAAGTCGGCGTCGAAAGATATTTTCTGTGCGTCGCTGTCATTACCCTGCCCGCTGTTCATCACACCGGCTTTCTGGTATTCGGCTACTCGTTTTTCAAAGAAATTCGTCTTACCCTGAAGCGAGATCATATCCATGAAATCGAATGGGTTTTGCTGGTTGTATTCGCGCTCACATCCCAATTCGACAAGCAACCTGTCGGTTACGAACTCAAGGTACTGCGTCATCAGGTTTGCATTCATTCCGATTAAGCTTACCGGAAGCGATTCGGTTATGAATTCGCGTTCAATGTCAAGCGCGTCAATAATGATTTCGCGTATTCTTTCCTTTGGAACTTTATTGACCAGATGATGGTTATGCAGATGCACGGCAAAGTCGCAGTGAACACCTTCATCACGTGATATCAATTCGTTTGAGAACGTAAGTCCCGGCATGAGTCCGCGTTTTTTCAACCAATAAATCGAACAGAATGCGCCCGAAAAGAAGATTCCTTCAACTGCGGCAAATGCGATCAATCGTTCGGCAAAAGAATCGGATTCGATCCATTTCAGTGCCCAGTCGGCTTTCTTTTTGATGGCCGGAAACACTTCAAGCGCGCGGAAAAGCTGATTTTTTTCGACCTCATCTTTTACGTAAGTATCAATAAGCAATGAATACGTTTCACTGTGGATGTTTTCCATCATGATCTGAAAACCATAGAAGAATTTGGCCTCGGCATACTGCACTTCGTTGACGAAATTTTCGGCAAGGTTTTCATTTACGATTCCGTCAGATGCTGCAAAAAAAGCAAGAATATGCTTGATGAAGTATTTTTCATCGGCATTTAGTTTGTTGTTCCAATCCGACAGATCCTGATGCAGATCGATTTCTTCGGCAGTCCAGAAACTTGCCTCCATTTTTTTATACCATTCCCATATGTCGTGGTGTTTGATTGGAAAAATGACGAAACGGTTTTTATTTTCTTGTAGAATAGGTTCAATCGCTGGCATGTTCAACAAATTTTTTTGGGGGATTTAACAAATAATTATGTTTTCTCTTGGTTACAAAGATTGACAATTCTTACGGTTATATGAAGTCAAACTTATTCACAAAAGGGTATAGTTTTTAACAACGAGAAGTTGAGAAATATAATTTGGATGGAAAGTTAAATTACTGGAAATTAGCACGTTAAAATTTGCAAAAAACGCTTAAGTACCGTCATCCATAGGATTACGGAGATAAGAAATGCCAAGTAAGGAAATATAATTATTGAAGGCCTATTTACGATCGTGGTCATTTATTCTTCCACCGCAAATTGCCGCGGAATTATCGTGCAGGCGATTTCAGATCTTGCGCGACTTTCTCAAGTTCCATGTACCAGTCTTCACCAAAACGGCGGATCAATGCTTCCTTTACGAATTTATAAACCGGCACTTCGAGTTCCGCACCCAGGGCACATGCCGGATCACAAATATCCCATCGATCGTAGTTGACAGCGGCGAATTCAGAAAAGTCCTTTACGCGAACCGGGTACAAATGACACGAAACCGGCTTTTTCCAATCGATGATTCCCTGATTATACGCCTGCTCGATTCCACATAACGCAGTTTTACCATCATAAATGACATAAGCACAGTCTTTATCATCGATTAATGGAGTTTCAAGCTCGCCATCGGTTCCTACCCGCCAGGTTCCTTGCGACTCAATTGCGGCAATTCCTTCTTTTCGGAGGAACGGCTTGACTTTTGGATAAATTTCTTCGAGGATTTGCGTTTCCTGAACAGACAGCGGCGCTCCCGCATCGCCATCAACGCAACATCCACCCTTGCAGGCCGATAGGTTGCATACAAAATCCTTTTGAAGGATATCTTCCGACACTATTGTTTTACCAAGTTGAAACATTTTGCAAAGGTAATCCCGATTTTTACAAATAATAGTTAAATTTAGGATTATTGCTTGATAAGGCAGCAAGTAGCAAATGCCCAAAGCCGCATCAGAAATTTGGAAACGTTGTACTGCTTTACGTAATCCCCAGTTGCAACATTAATGAATTGATCAACTTTGCTTATGTCACTTCGTTTTGTTTGTAACTTTGCACTAAAACACAGCAAATGAATTTCAGTTTCAGGGAAATCATAACAGTTACAATGGTGCTTTTTGCAGTCATTGATATCGTGGGTACTATTCCGATCATTGTCGATTTGCGGAAAAAACACGGCACAATCGAATCAGGCAAAGCGTCTGTAGTGGCCGCAATCATCATGATCGTTTTTCTGTTTGTAGGCGAGGAATTGCTGAATCTGATCGGAATCGACGTCAATTCATTTGCCGTGGCAGGTTCATTCGTCCTCTTTTTCCTGGCACTTGAAATGATTCTCGGAATCCGGATTTATCGTGACGAGGAATCGAGTTCGGCATCAATTGTTC